>JADZCJ010000083.1 GCA_020851635.1 Anaerolineae bacterium | reverse complement strand
CGGACCTTCGATGAGCTCGTTGAAGCACTCAATCTGGCATTCCAATCCATTACGCCCGAAGATGCGCGCGCTTGGTTCGAACACTGCGGTTATCTTTCGCCTTGAGTCAAAGAGGAATTCGCTCTAATAGCCTTGCCGGTTGAAAAAGCATTCGATTGCTTGCGCGGCAAGGTTTTTTGTTCCCCCCGCCTCCGTTTTCGTATATCCCCACACGAATCCCCACATCTGGGGACGACAGCTCCCCATATTCATTTGTATATTGCCTCCAATCGAATCCAAACAGGCAGTTTTGTCGGGTGTCACGCGCTGGCACTCGAGTTCAAAAGGAGACAAACAAATGAACAGAATCAAGATGTCCGCCGCCGCTCTCTGGCGCCTGGCGGGCTTGTCCGCCATCGCCGCAGGGCTGTGCTTTATCGTCGTTGGAATGTTTCATCCCATAAACGTTCCTTTGGCGGTCACCACCTCGACCTGGATAAATGTCCACATTTTTGCGACTGCAATGGGGTTGTTCGGACTGTTTGGCATGACAGGACTCTATGCCCGGCAAGTGGAGGGGTCCGGCTGGCTGGGTTTGGCGGGCTTTCTCCTCTTTAGTCTCTGGCTGGGGCTAATGATGTCCTTTTCCTTTGTGGAAGCATTCATCCTGCCGTATCTGGCAGCCGGGTCGCCCGAATTTGTGGCGGGCTTTCTTGGGATGTTTACCGGCATTCCGAGCGAGGTTGACCTCGGGGTCCTCCCGATGCTGTGGAATATCTCGGGACCTTTGTATATCGTGGGTCCCTTGCTCTTTGGCATCGCCACGTTCCGCGCAGGCATCCTGCCGCGCTGGGCGGGCGCATTACTCGTCCTCGGAGCCGTGCTTGTCCCCGTTGGTGCAGTGGTCCCGCCCGAATACCAGCCCAGGATCATGGTGCCGGTGGGACTGGCTATGACATGGCTGGGGTACGCGCTCTTTGCCGAGCGCCGCGAGCAGGTGTCGGAACGCGCGAGCTCGACAACAAGCTCGAACGTCGTCAACCCCGAACCGAGCAGGGCAGCTTGAATAATTGGCGCGGACAGGCGGTCTCTGAACTGCCTGTCCACGTTTCAACCGAAAAATTCTCTCGGAGGAATTAAAAATGCAAACCAATACCTACAACAAAAATCGGGCGCCCAATGCTCCTCAACTGAATCGTACTCACAGGAAAACAACATCATCGAAATGGCTCGCGCCTGCCGGGCTGGTCATGCTCAGCATCATTCCGCTCATCTTTGGCGTTTTGCGCCTGATCGAGCTGTCCGTCGGCGCAGAGATTACGCCTGCAAACGCGCGATTCTTTGCGTCACCGGCGCCCGTGGTCGTACATATCGTTGGCGCGGCTCTATTTGCGGTCCTGGGCGCATTCCAGTTTGTGAACAGTTTTCGCCAGCGTCACCCCGGCTGGCATCGCGTGGCAGGGCGGTTTCTGGTTGTCTGCGGGTTGCTGGTCGGGCTTTCGGGTCTGTGGATGACATTGTTCTATCCCCGCGCACAAGGCACCGGTGACCTTTTATATGTCATGCGTCTCTCCTTCGGGTCAGCCATGGTCGTGTCCATCGTTCTCAGTTTTACGGCGATCCGGCAGGGGAATGTGGTCGGGCATCGCGCGTGGATGATGCGCGGCTATGCGATTGGGCTTGGGGCGGGCACACAGGTGCTGACCGTGATGGTCGGGAGTTTGATTCTCGGAACGCCGGGCGAGCTTGTCGGAGATCTATTGCTGGGTGCGGGTTGGGGGATTAATCTCGCGATTGCCGAGTGGGCTATCCGTAGACGACGCGCGCCGCGCGCTCGCGCGGCTGTCGCCATTCAGTAGAGTTGATAAGCAGATAATGGAGAAACGAAAATGAAAAAACTAATCAAATGGTTTGCGGGCGCATGTATCGTGGTTGTAATTTTGGTGGGTGGACTTGTGGGCTATGCAATGTCCACCGCGCTGGGGACTGACCATCCCGTCGGTTTTCAATCCGTTCAAGCAAAGGGCGCGGACGGGCGTCCTATCGCCGTCGGCGTGTGGTATCCGACGCAAGCGCAGCCGCTGCCGACGACGCTGGTGAGTCTCGTGCTCATGAACGTGGCGCGTGATGCGCCGGTTTCAGGACACGATCTCCCGCTCGTCGTCATCTCGCACGGAAATGGCGGCGGACCTGCCAGTCACGCTGATTTGGCGCTCGCTCTGGCAAGCGCGGGCTATGTCGTTGCCGCTCCAATGCACACGGGGGATAACTATGCGGACCAAAGCGCCGTCGGTTCAGCTTCCTGGTTAAGTGGGCGCAGCAGGGAACTCACCGCCACCATTGATTTCATGCTCGATACCTGGCAAGGGCATGACCGCATCAACCCCGAACGTGTCGGTGCGTTTGGCTTTTCCGCCGGCGGGTTCACGGTTTTGACCGCTGTCGGCGCTCAGCCCGACCTGCGCATCGTGGCAAAGCACTGCGCCGAGACGCCCGAGATTGTGTGCGACTTGTTACGTTACGTCGAGTCTCCTTTGTTGAACACCGATGCAGAGACAACGGGTGATGGTTTTCTGCCCGACCCACGCATCAAGGCGGCGGTCGTAGCAGCGCCGGGTTTGGGATTCACCATGGTCCCGAAAGGTCTCGACAATATACACGTGCCGATTCAGCTTTGGAGCGCCGAGAACGATATCAATGTCCCCTATGCCACAAATACAAAGCCGATTCGCGAGACACTCGGTTCGCGAGTCGAGTTCCATTCCGTCGCCGGTGCGAGTCATTTCTCGTTTCTTGCGCCCTGCGGACTCGTCGCCCCGCCCGAAATATGCTCGGACAAAGGGGAATTCGACAGAAAGGCATTTCATACGAATATGAACGCCAGCGTCGTAGCGTTTTTTGGAAAAAACATGAATCAGCCGTGAGGACCACATCCTTTTCCGCACGAGCGTTCATGAAAAGTCGCTTTTGGTTTTTCAGCAGGTTCAACGAAATGTCCAACACATGCAGCTCTGAACCCGGGGCAGACCAACCTGTGATTTATCAAATCAGGATCAAAGGACACCTGGGGCACAACGGCATCGAATGGTTTCAAGGGCTGTCCATCACCCTGGCGCAGAATGGGGAAACGCTTTTGACCGGAAGTGTGACGGATCAGGCGGCACTCTATGGATTACTGCGCCAGGTGCGTGACCTGGGAATGCCGCTGCTGTCGGTAACCCGAGTGGGTCCCAATCAGTCGGACAATCCGATCAAGTCAGGTGACGCATGAACAATCCGGCGCTCTCTCTCGTCAGCGCAGTCGTCATTGGGCTTGGCGCAACTCTGGTTTTTGATCTTGGGGCGCTGTTTCTCAAATATGCTCTTGGGATTGCGCCCTCCAACATCTGTCTGGTCGGACGCTGGCTTTTGTACATGCCGGAGGGAACCTTCCGTCATTCAAATATCACAGCTACTCCGACAAAGCGCGCAGAATGCGTCGTTGGATGGATCGCCCATTATATGATCGGCATCACGTTCGCCATCGCTTTCGTTGCATTGGTGGGCGACGGCTGGCTCGAGCATCCGACGCTGCTTGTCGCACTCGGCTTTGGCGTCATCACGGTTCTGGCGCCATTCTCGATCATGCAACCTTCCTTTGGGTTGGGCTTTGCCGCTTCCAAGAGTCCAAATCCGACGCAGGCGAGGGTTCGCAGTTTGGTTAATCACACGGCGTTCGGCGCAGGGCTTTATCTTTTCGCACTGCTGGTGAATCTGCTGGCGCAGGGTTTGACCTGATTGCGCTGCGGAATAGCAAATTTTGACCAACTTTTGGGGACTTGAGCATCGGGCGGGTCAGGGAATCGTCGTCCCAGCCGGATGTTCATTTGTCCATCTTGCATCTCGAGCTCTATCACCACCCACAGGCGCTTTGGAATTGATGTGCCGCGAGCGGTTGTATAAGCAGCAACGGACAGGGCAATTCCGTCGCGGCGGTCTCGCACAAGTTCGGCAGTCGTTTGCGACCCATCCGAAAACTTGAGGACCAGCTCGGCGTCTTGATTCAGCGAGTGGCTCTCGGGGCGTTTTGGTCCTGTAGCGCCTTGAAGCCGCAAGCCGCGAAACAGATGCGAGTACGGCACATCAAGGACGAAAGGGACGGTGGGCAGATGGACAGGAGGAACCTTTGTCAGGGGGCTGTGGGTTTGATCAAGTTGCGTGCGTTCGTGTCGTTTCAATGTGAAAAGATCTGCTCGCGAGCTGCAATCGCCGTGAGCACAACATCCAGCGTGATTTGCACATGAGAACGGGCGACTGCCTCTGCCTCATCCCCATCACCCGCTTGGAGCGCAGCGATCAAGGCGCGATGATGTTCATGCACCTGTTGGTCTACTTCCGAACTGAATACGACGGGCACACTGAGATCCCAGTAGTTGATTTTCGCCTGGGCATGCAAATTTGACAGGGTCGGATTTGCAGCCGCCTCGGTCAGAACTTTGTGAAAACGGTCGTTAAGGCGGTTGAATTCGAGGCGGGAGATGCCGCGTTGCTCCATCAAGGTTGCCAGTCGCCCAAGTTCTCCAAGATCGGCGTCGGTCCTTCGCTCTGCTGCCAGGCGCGCAGCATAACCTTCGATTGCAAGCCGACATTCCAGGCGTGCGCGAATTTCACTCGGGTCATTTTCGCGGACGATCCAGCCGCGATTGCGTTCCACCAGCCCCTCTTGCTCCAAACGCAGCAGCGCTTCGCGGACCGGCGTTCGGCTGACGTTAAGCCATTCTGCCAATTCATCCTCGACGAGGCGTCGGTTCGGTCGCAGTTCGGCGCTCAATATCGCTTCACGCAATCGGGTATAAACAGTATCTGCAACGACGCGTGCGCTCGCGCGCGCTTTCCGACCATGTGCGCCTAAATGCAATGAGGGTTTCGTGCCCAAGCCGCGTTCTCCAGCGCCGTCAACCATGTTTTACCCCTGATCCTGCGAGTTCCGCCGTCCCGTCGCCATCGTGGCAAAAAATTGGATTGTGCGTTGATGGGTGGGCTGATCCAACACCTGCCGGACGGTGCCCTGTTCGATGATTTCACCGCCAACCATAAAAATGACACGCTGCGAAACATCCCGAATCAAGTTGAGATCATGTGCTGCCACAAGCATGGAACGACCCTCTTCGGCAAGAGCGCGAATGACGCTGGCTACCTCGGCGCTGAGTTCCGGGTCGAGGGCGCTCGTTGGTTCGTCCAGCAGCAGCAAGGTGGGGTCCATTGCCAGCGCACGCGCAATCGCGACTCGCTGCTGCTGACCGCCGGAGAGTTCTGCGGGATACGCATTTGCCTTGTCCTCCAAGCCGACTCGCTTGAGCAGCTGGGTGGCGCGAGCAGAGGCATCCGCGCGCGACATTTTCTTGACTTGCACCGGCGCAAACATGATGTTCTCGATGACGCTCATGTGTCGAAAGAGATTAAAGTGCTGAAAGACCATGCCCACGCGCGCTCGCTGGGCGCTCAGCTGTTTGTTCGGCAGAACGTACAAGCGTCGGTCTGCGCCAACTCGATATCCGATCAATTCACCGTCCACAGCAATATAACCCCGATCAATGACTTCGAGATGGTTGATACAGCGCAGAAAAGTGGACTTGCCTGCGCCTGACGGACCGATTAATCCGAGGACTTCACCCGGCGCTAATGAAACCGAAACGTTCTTGAGGACGGGAGTCGTGCCAAAGGATTTCCAGACGCCACGGGCTTCGACTTTGAGTTGTTCCAAAGTTACAACCTACCTTGCAGGAAACCACCGCTCTGCTCTGTTTTGCAAGAACGAGACCAGGGTTGTGAGCACCAGATACCAGAACGCAGCCACCACCAATAGCTCCATGACGCGAAAATTCGACGTATATATGTCGCTTGTCCGACGGAGGATTTCATTATACCCAATAATATATGCTAATGAAGTATTCTTGAGCATGGTGATGTACTCGTTACCGATCGAGGGCACCACAATGCGCAAGCCCTGGGGGACCACTATTCGCAACTGGATCGTGCGATCCATCAGTCCGAGCGCCCGCGCCGCATCTCTTTGACCCCGATCGACGCCCAACATGCCGCTACGCACAACTTCTGCCATATAGCCGGTCTCTGCCAACGAGAGACCGAGGAGCGCTGCCACAAACGGAGTAATAATCTCAATGGTGGGCACATTCACCAGCACAGTGCCGGTGAGGGGGACCTCGATATACAAGACGCGGATCATAACCGGCAGCGCATTGAACCAAAAGAGGATTTGGATCAACATCGGCACTCCGCGAAAAAAGTAGACATACGCGGCGGCGAGCCGAGAAAGGACAGGATCGGGACCCACACGCAACAGCGCAACCCCGATCCCTAACACGAGCGCGATAACCGTCCCCAGGGTCGCTAGAATAAGGGTGTTGACGACGGCGATGAGCATTCCCTCACCGAGCAAGAATTGCGCGATGATGGGCAGTGAGACGACACCGGAACGGACCGCCGCAAAGAGCACCCAACCGACAACGAGGATGACAAAGATCAGCTCGACCCAGCTGCGCCAGGGAAAGGGTCGAACGACGACAAAATCAGAGGCAGATTCCGAAAGGAGATTAGGCGGGACGTTGCCCTTGGATGTATTTTCCATAAAAGTGGCTCTTGACCCGGAATGGACAAGTCCCGCCCTTGTCAAAGCGGGGTTATTGTTTTGCGGTCAAACTGTTTATCGCCGGTTCGACAATGGCGCCCGATGCAACGCCCCATTTGTCGAGAATGGACTTGTATGTGCCGTCCGCCATCATCTCGCTGAGGGTTTTGGCGAGAACATCACGGATCGCGTCTGCATTCGGGTTTGTCTTGGACACGGTCCAGACGATAGGATATTTGACCAGATAATAGTTTGTGCCAATGGTCGAGTATTTGCCGGGATTTGTCTTGATGATATACAACGCCTGCGCAAAGTCGGGTGTGTATGCGTCAATGCGCCCCAAATCCACTTGTTGGATGCCATTGGGAGTGGTATCAAACGTCTGGATGGTAATGGGTTCTTTGCCTGCGGCGACGCACTGCTCATTCTCTTTGTCAAAAGCTTTTTGTAGGGTGCTTGAACCTTGAAGCATCCCAACGGTCTTGCCACACATATTCTGTGCGGTCGCATCTGCCGGATATTGCCCGGCATTTTCCGCCTTGACTAGAAAGGTGGCGCCGGATTGAAAATAGCCCACCATCTCTACGACTTTGAGACGGTCCGGATTCGGGCTCATCCCACCCGAGCCGATGTCAAAGCGGTCCGCTTCGAGCCCGGGGATGAGCGCCGAGTATTGCGCGTTGATGTATTCTATATTGACTCCCCAGCGTTTGGCAATCTCGTGCAGCAGGTCGGAGGTAAATCCGGTGACCTCGTCCGCGCCGTCTTGATGAAACTCGGCCGGAACGTAGGTCTCTTGCGAGCCGACTCGCAGCACTCCGGTTTTCGCAATGCTCGGCGGGGCAGCCGCGCTGGCTTGGGCGGGCGCTGCCGTGGAGGCAGCCGGAGCTGCCGGGGCAGGCGCGGGGACGGCGACCGGCGCGCAAGCTGCTATGCCCAATAGCGCTATGACGCCAACGACCAACATATACATAAAGTAATTTCGCGTTTTCATTGCTCCTCCCTTGAGTTGTAACCTGCAGGCATATTCCTTTGTCAGAGTGTCGCGCGCTGAATGGCTCAGCGGGTGTTTGCGTCCTTGCCCGGTTGACCTGCCGGCGGCGGGCGATCCGCGTCCGGACATTCGGCTGCCTCCATATACGTGGTCTGGATGCTCGCGCGATAGGCAGGGCTAAAGTTCTGCTGTTCGAGTCCGCGGGGAATATGCTGCCAGTAGAAATTCGGCGGGCGCATCGGCACCCCAGGATTGCTGAGCACGTAGGTAAAACAGTCATAGGCAACTCCGTCATCGCCATGGACTGTCAAATAGATGATATCAAAATCGTCATAGTCCTCCTTTAGATGCGAGTCGTCCATGGCATAGACAATCCCCTGGGCGTCATTGCCCAGCGCATCGCCCTTGTTCGAGAGATGACACCATCCCCGGTCGCGGCGCGTACCGGCGGCGCGAAATTCGACCTTGTGGTTCCGTGCTTTCGCCTTGGTCACGAAAACAGAATCGGGCGCGTACTTGTTTCGCTCGGCGTCTTCGAGCCAGGTGCAATAGCCAAAATAATACATTTCGGGTCTCCCCTTCCTGTTAATGTTGCAGGTTCGGCTTTAGATGGTTTCGAGCAGTTGGCGGTATGCATCAGGGAACTCGTGTTTTTGCGCGCCAGCCAACATGTGTGCTCGATATTCGTCGGGCGCTTTGCTCGGTCCAAGCGGGTGCTTGATCACATAGGCGATGGCATCATGAAATATTCCCGCGCGGTCTACCACCCGGCAGGACAGGGGCGTGTATCGTCCCTGGGGCACACGCGAGAGCGTCTCGGCGATCTCTTGCTCCGCCTCACCGAACTCGTAAAGCAAGCCGGGAACGGATTGCTCCGGGGATTCTTCGAGATGACATCCTCCATTCCGAAGGGTTGGGTCGCCATCTTCAACAAAGGACGTAAACGTGAGGCGATGCTCGGGCAAAACGACGCGGTCAATAAACCTTGCATTCGGCATGGCTTTTTTTAGCCGTTCGTCGTCAATCCACTCGCAATAGACAAAGCATTTCATAGAACTCCTTCCAGACATTTCGTATACGATATTGTATGCAGACGGCTCGTGCTGTATTGTATGCAAGTTCGTATACAAAGTCAAGCCCTTTTTCAAGTTTTGAGATTTTTAGCGGCTACCGAGTCAAGGAATATGCGGCTGTGATCGGATTCTCACGTCTTGTCGGCTTGCCCCAGCCCCGCCTCCAGCGCCATCAACATCAACTTGGCGCGGTCGGTGGCGTGCAGTTTGATAAGCACATTCGAGATATAGTTGCTGATGGTCTTGCTGCTGAGATTCAACGACGTCGCAATTTCGGCGTTGGTCTTGCCTCGCGCGATCAGTTCCAAGATTTCGCGTTCGCGCGCCGAGAGTTCGTCAAAAAGCTCGCGCGAGACACTGGGCGGCGGCTCATTCAGATAGCCCAGCACTTTTTGCGCGATGCCCGGGCTAAAGATAGCGCCGCCGTTTGCGACCGTCTGAATCGCGCGCACGAGTTCGTCCTGATCGGTGTCTTTGAGCAAATAGCCGCGCGCCCCGGCGCGAATCGCGGGAAACACGACTGTATCATCTTCGAACACGGTAAGGACCAAAATGCTGATGTGCGGACTGGAGCGATGGATGCGGCGGGTCGCTTCGATGCCGTTGATGCCCGGCATACGCATATCCATCAAGACCACATCCGGCTGCAGTGATTCCGCCAGCGCGACGACCTCTTGGCCGTTGCGCGCTTCGCCGATGACTTGCATATTTTCTTGCGCCGCCAGCAGCGTTTGCAAGCCGCTGCGGGTGATGGCTTGGTCATCGGCGATGAGAATGCGGATAGAGTCCATAAAATTTCATTCCACTTTCAGGATGCAGGGAATCCGCACAAAGACGACAGTGCCGCCGCCGCGATTCCGCGCAATGTAACAAATCCCACCGACTTCGGCTGCCCGCGCCCGCATCGAAAGCAGCCCCAATCCGCGCGCCGCGTCGGCAGTGAATCCCCGTCCGTCATCCAGAATGTCCAGTTCCAACCATTGTAGTCGCGTTGCCAAATCCGCCGAGGACAGGCGCAAGCGGATCGTACAAGTCCTGGCGTTTGCATGTTTGTCCACATTGGTCAGAGCTTCCAGCGCGATATAATACGCCGCCGTTTCGATTTCGGCGGGCAAACGCGGCAAACTTGTCGGCGCGTCGAACAATATCCTAAAGGTGGGATAGTTTTGTGTATGTTCGCGCAACGCGCCGCTCAACCCCAGCATTTCCAGTTCGGGGGGATAAAGTTGATGCGCCAGCCCGCGCACTTGTGTGGTCAGCGCAATGACGCGCCGCTTGATGTCCGCGAGAAATTCTGTCGTGATCAGGGCGGTAGACGCGGGGGCTTTGGGCATCACATGTTCGATTTGTCGAGTCAACCCGACGAGTTGATGCCCCACGCCATCGTGCAAGTCACTCGCCAGTTGTCGCCGCGCCTCGCCGCGTTCGGTCACAATCCGCAGCCGCGCTTGTTCCAAATCGCTCGTCAATGCCGCCGTGCGCGCGGCAATGCTGATTTGACGCGCGAGGTCGCGCAGCAGGCGTTCATCCGCAGGTGTGAGAGTCTCGTTCGGCGTGCGCGGCGCCGCGACCAGCTCCCCAATCGGTTCGCCCGCGTGAATGAGCGGAAAGCGGCTTGCCGCTTTCGGAGCTGTCCCATACGCGGCGACTGTTTGCATGTTGCCCTCTTGTTTCAGCGCGATCGCCACATATGGCAATTTGAGCGCGGTTGCCACCGTTTCCACCGTTTGTGTCAACGCCAAGGATGGCTCTATCGCGCTTTCGAGCTGCGCGCCGAGACGCGTCAGAACGCGATACGGGTCATCGCGTTCGCCATACATCAGATGATTGACCCCGCGCTGCAAACGCTCGCGCAGCGGTTGAAACAAGATCGCGATGGCGGCGGTAGCAAGCAGCGATATGACGAAATTCCCGCTTGTTTGAAACAGCGCGCCGAACGCGCCCACGCTCAAAATGTACACCCCGACGACGAACGCAGTGAGCGCGCCATACACGAGCGCGCGATTGATCAGAATATCAATGTCCCACAAACGATAGCCCAACACCGCGACGGTGAGTGAGAACGGCAGAATGCTTACACAAATCCACCAGCTCAAACTCATGAGTGGCAGCCACCAGGGTTGAGCCTGACCCACGGGGACCTGGGAGGCAAAAACATAAGGGATTTGAACGAGCAGCATAAAGAAAAAGGTGAGCGCCAAGCCAAACAATACCCACTTGGTTTGCTGCCGTTCGTCGGAGCTGGCAACGCGGCGATAGCGATAAACTTGGGCATAAACGCCTGCGCCCAAAAGACCGAGAAAAGCCGCAAACATGAACCACGCGAGGGGTGTCGTCGTCGGAATCCATTCAAAGGCCGAGATGTAGACAAAGAGCGGCGCCAAGAGTAACAGCGCCAATGCGGCATAGCGCGTCCAGCGCGGAACAAAATGTCCGTTGGGAAAGAGATAGAAAAGCAATAGCATCGGGACCAACAGGGCGGATTGGAGCGTCAGAATTGCGTGCGTGGGAATTAACAAATGATTCGACACGGACGCTCCGGGAAACATTTGCGGAAAACCGTTGAGCGCTTCGAGCGGACCCGCCAAAATGACGCCGTACGCCAGGAGGTAAAACGAGACAAGTAACGCGCCCGGGTCATCCCGCTTTTTCCAAAAGACAATTCCGGCAAGCGTCAGCGAGACTAGCGCGGTGACAAGAGACACGACCCCTTGCGCGACGCTCATGCTCGCGATATACCATGCGGGGGCATCAATCGGCACATCAAAGCCCGCGCCGCTCAAGAGGCGGGCGTAACCCAATGGGATGCCCGCCAAAAAAATGAGCAGCGCGAGCGCGGCGCAAACTATCCAAACGGCGTGCGCGACCCTGAGCCAACGTAGACGCGTGCGCGCGCGGCGACTCGCCATCGCATTTGCATCTGTCGTCACTTGAACCGACATTTCAACTCCCGCGCTATTCGCATGACCACAAGTATAGCGCGGCTCACAGCGACATTCAACCGCCGACCGTCGCCCCGACTGCGGTTTGCTGTTTCGGAAAGAATTTGCGGAAGGACAGCCCGAGCGCCGACACCGTTATGACCAAAAAGATTGAACCCGACACAAGCGGCGGCGGCACACCGGGACCTGCTTGCTTGTACACGCTGAGCAAGAGTAAAACAACCATCCCCAACCAGAGGGGCCACAGCCACATCGCGAACCATGCCCAGCGCTCGCCGCGCCGAAACGCGGTTGCGGCGACGCTCATGCTCAAGAGACCCAGAATGAAAAGATGCAAACCGCCCGCTCGAACGAGATAGTCAATCATGCTCGCCGCGTTGGGACTTGTACTGCTCAACTGCTGCCACGTCATGCCGCTGATTCCTTGCAGAGTTGGCGCTTCGCCACTCTCGAACGTTGCGCCGCCCGTCAAAATGTCGCCCAGACCAAAGAGCGCAATAATCAGTCCGAGCGCCAAAAACACAATCCAACTGTAGCGTTCGAAAAACGTCTCGGATTTTTGAGGGACGACCGGTATCGTTGTGCTTGTCATGCTTTTGCCTCCTTGAAAATGTCGCGGACAACGGATTTACAACGGATTTACAACGGATTTACAACGGATAAACGGATGCGTGCGTTTCTATCCGTTTATCCCGACGCATCATCACGCATAATGCTCGAGTGACGCGGGTGCGTGATGATGCGTCGCCGTTCTTGCCATCCGTTGTCCGCGTCCCCTGTCACACGCCATTTTTATTCGCAGAATCATTTCACAAAACAAGCCCCATGCCTCGGCGCAGCGCGGGCAAGAAGATCATGCTCATCACCCCACCGGCGACCAGCGCCGCGGCGAAATTCCCCGCAAACATCACGGTCAACATCGTCGCGCGTTCTACCGCCCCCGGCGCGCCGACCACCCAACCCAGCGCTTGCATCGTCAAATTCACCGCCAGAAACGTCGCGCCTGCCGCAAGCCCGCTCACCAGCCCCACGCGCCATGCGAGGGCGAAACCTCGCGCCGCAAACCTCAACGCGAACGCGCCTCCAAACGTGATGAGAAACGCGGCGGGCGTGAACAGCAGCGTAAAAACATTATGAATCGGCAGATTCGGTCCGCGCCCTTGTTCCACGATGATCTGCTCCAACAGCGTCAAACTCAACACAACCACCAGCGTCGTCAGTCCAAAGCCCAGCGCGCCCGCCCACATCATTCGCCGTTGTTCGCCAACCTTCGTGATGCGTGAAATGAGATAACCCCACAGCGCGCCGCCTCCCAATACGCCCACCAGCGCAAAGGGCACGGCGATCAAGATTTTCGACCATTCTTGCAAGTGTCCCGGCAGCCCGCCATGCACAATGCTGCCTAGAAAGCCGCCGACCAGCGCGCCGCCCAGCAGACACAACGGCGTGACGACTGCGCCCAACAGTACGCGACGTCGAGTTGTTGATGAATTCAGGTCCATGGCAATACACTCCAATCACCCCGGATTTTGCGCCAACAGCAGCAGCCCGCCCGCTTTCAAACTGCGCTTGAGTTCGATATTTCCATAGCCCGCCTGCGTTAACCAGCCGCGCATCTCTTCAAAGGTGTACGCTTGCCCGCCGACGAGAAGAAAAAAACTCATGCTGAAAATTTGAGCGAATGTCTCTACAATCGGTGTGGGACTTGAACCGACGAGTTGGTCCATAATCACTACGCGTCCGCCCGGATTGAGCGCCGTTCTCGCTTTTTTCAATAGCGCGATGTCCTGCTCCGCCCGAAAGCCGTGCAGGATGTTAAAGAGGAGCGCAATGTCAAAACCCGTCCCGAGCTCGTCGCGCACAAAATCTCCCTCGCGCGGTTCAATGCGTTCGTTCAACTGCGCGGCGCGAATGGTCTCGCGTCCCACGACCAATGCGTCCGCACTGTCGAGGACGACCGCAGAGAGCTGCGGATATTTTTGACACAACGCCACGCTATACAAGGCGTGACCACCGCCGATATCCAGCACGCGGCGCGCCGAGGGCGGCATGGGAATCAGGTTCGCGACGCCATCTTGAAAAAGGCGCGCGCCCGCCATCAAGCCCGCTTGAAAATCGCGCGACACGTCGGGGTGGGTTTCCAGCCACTCGTACAAATTGAGCGGCGGAGCGCCGGTGCGAATGGCATCTTCCAGACGGGGAAAAAGGTTTTCCAGCATTGCGCCCCAAAAACGATAGAACGGCGAAAAATTTGTCGTACCCGCGTCGGTGAGCCATTTGCGCGTCATTGCGGTCAGGTGAAATTGCGCACCGCGTTTTCGCACATAGCCCAATGATGCTAACGTTTCCAGCAGGATGCTCGCGCCGCGCGCATCCAGATTCAAACGCTGCGCGAGTTCCTCCGCCGTCGCGGATTGTTCTGCCAGCGCCTCGAACACATTGAGCCGAATCCCCGCCAGCACGGTGCGCGTTGCAGGTCCGCCATACATATCGAGCATCGTCGCGGGACCTTGATTCAAGGTCAAGAGGAAAAAACGCTCCAACGGATTGAGGGTAAGCGGCATAATTACTTGCCTCGATAAAAAGTTTTCGCGCAGTTCAAAACGGTTTGAACATCATCAACCACAGAATGATAAGCAGTCCGAGGAGACCAACGACGGTCAGGATGATGGGATGATTCGAACGCAGCAGCGCATCCAATTCTTGCTCGCTTGCGACATCGCCCAGGGTCATTTGAGCGGTGCGCTGATAGGGCTTGAGCCCAACCGCGGTCCGGACCTTGCCGTAATATGCCGAACCATAAAACCCCATTATGACACCGATGGCGACCAAAAGAATGATGGATGCCCAAATCCAACCGCTGCCCCAATAACCGCCCATGAACCCCGCGATGATGCCGGTGATCAAGAGCAATAGCAAGCCCACGTACATGCCGATATACGACCATACCGATAGATCGAGCAGCGCGCGCAGGCGGTCGGGGTTGCGCTCGTGTTTGATTTGAAAAGCAGCGTTGGCAGAACCGCCGTGCCCTAGCAAAAAGAGGATGAGACCTGCTATGTGGAGGTAGACAATGGCTCCGTACATGGATTCACCTCACAGATGAGCGTATCGGCTTGCGTAGTTGTATCACGAGGATGACGCTCGCCGCAAGCCCCAAGCCCAGATTGAGCGCATTGACCAAATAGTAGATCGGCAAGCGCGGACAGGTGGTTGGGCAATAACTGATCCAATCCATCAGCGTCAAACCCAACACGACTGCCAACCTCTCTTGAATTCGTTTCTTTTGAATGGAATTTCGAGAGCTCTCGTCGAACACCTTTTGAATCATGCTATAATAAAAACCGAAATGCGAAAGGAAAATTTTATGCTTACAGATACCGAGATCACACTGAATCGAATGCGTCAGCAACTACTCTGGCTGGAGCGCGAGCTATTTGCTCTTCAGAAACGGATCACGCAATCTACGCCTTTGCCCAAGACGCCGCGTCCTTTTAGCGCGCTGCGCGGAGTGTGGGCAGATGTCGTCGTAAATGAAGAGGACTTTGAGGCAGCCCGCCTTAAAGCGCCGAAAGATTTGTAATGCGCTACGTTGTAGATACTCACGCTCTCGTGTGGCACATGACCAATGACCGTCGTCTGGGCCCTCAAGCGCGGCATATTCTGGATGATGATAGCGCAGGTGTCATCGTGCCGAGCATCGTGCTTGCCGAAGCGAAACACATCGCCGACCGCAAGCGTATTCCACTGACATTTCAACACATTCTCGATGAAATTACTGCATCGCCCAACGCAATTACTTTCCCCTTTGACGAGTTCGTTATCAACTGCTTGCCGGATAACATGGAAATTCACGATGGCATGATTATCGCCACTGTGCTGTATTGCCAAGATGCGTTCGAGGAGCCAGTCGCTTTGCTCACCAACGACATCGCAATCACGCAATCCAATCTCGTACCCGTCATCTGGTAGTTTTCTTCCCCTCACTTGTCCGCTGCTTGCCACATTTCCCAGAGTCATTAATCAATCCGTGTCGGCTGCCGCGCATCGCCGCTGCAAGCGCCCACAACCAAAGTCCAATGAGCGCGGTAAAAATTAGCGCAGCTAACCCGGTCTGAAGCATGTTCAGACCAAATGGGGGATAGACCAAACCCATATCGAGCAGCACCGACCACAGGAACGCGAGGACGGCGCAGAATGAAAGCGCGAGCGCGCTGTTGAGGGATGTGAACCAGTTTTTCACTGAACTGATTTTCCTTTACGGACCTTTACACGCTGGGCACTGTTTGGCCCACCAAACTAACACCCATCGTCATTGCAAGACCGATCCAAACGAGCGCGAGCGCAAGCAGAACGCCCAAGATGGCGGAACCCACTTGCCCCGCGCCCGCGGGAAGGAATTCGGCAATAAAGAATACAAAAAAGAAACCAGCGGTCGCCCCGAGCAGCAGAATGCCCGCCCAGCGCGGATAGACGTCCGCCTGAAGCGTTGCTACTCCTGTCAACAACAAGCCGAGCGTAAAGGCAATCCCGAGCACAAAGAACACGATATTTTCGCCCGGGGTTAGGTTGAGCGAAGGATAGAGCAGCGTGGGCGACGCAATCATGACCAGCATGAGGATGCCGGTCTGCAAAAGTACAAAGCCCGCGAGACCGAGCCAACCCGCCGCGTTTGCTTGCCTAACATACATCGCCGGCAGAGCGAGCAGAAAGCAAATGGATGCCAGCAAGAGGAGAAGGCAAACGTCCGGTGACAACGCTTGGTTCACCACCGGCTTGAACGAGACCATCACGACCGCGACCCCGAAAAGAGCCGCGCCCAGAATCAATACGAATCCACTCCATCGAATCGCCATATCAACCATCGCAATACCTTCTCCTTTGCGCGTTAGCCGCGATCTATCACGTCTGCTTTTTTGTGCCGCGAACGTACCTCTAACGCGGCGCTTTCACCCACATCATTTTTTCGCCACGGTGGGCGTGAGCGCGTGCAGATATTTATACAACGCTTCGAGTTCCACATCGTCCAGCTTGCCGACTTGCTTCCACGGCATCGGCGGTTGAATTTGATGACCGGTGGGGTCAATGTCCGTCCGCATCGCTTGAAAGAAATCTTGCTTGGACCAATTGGGAACGATGACGGTGAGATTCGGCGCGCCGGGCGGCGCGGGCGGCGGTGCGTTGCCGTCCAGCGCAGGACCGTGACAGTCGCTGCAAGAGCCAAAGCTCGCGACATATTCGCCATACTCTTTGTTCGCCGCTTTTGGTGGCGCAATAACCGGCTGGATGGGCGCGTCGGCTGCTTGCGGACTGATAAAGCCCAAGCCGACGAATGCGAGGAACAATGGCGACGGATTCAGCGGTGGACGCGTACCTTGGACCGGCTGCGCTTGACGCAAATACGCAATGATGGATTTGGCATCGTCATCGCTCAAATGGCGCACAGGGAAAAAACTCATTCCGGTCAGCCGTCCGCCGGGTTCGACGCCCGTTCGCAAAATTCGAAAGATATCCGCATCGGAGAGCTCTTGAATTTTGCCCGCGGGCGTAATGTTGGGCGCGTATACATCGCCTAGCGGCATACCCGTCTCTGCGCTCAAGTTACCGCCGCCGGTCAAGGGCAATTCGCCATTTTGTGAATGACAGGACGCGCACAAGAATCCCGCAAGATGTTCGCCGCGCGCGAGCTGTTCCGGCGTTCCATAAATCGAAACATTCACTGCGGCGACCGGGTAAGGGCGGTACATATCAAAAAACCCTTTGGCAATTACGAGCGTCACCAGCGCGAAAAGCAGCGTGAGCAATCCCGCGCCCACGACGCCGACCCATTTCAAAAGCGCGCGTTTCGATTTCCACGCCCGCCACGTCAGCCACGCAAACAGCGCGACGATCCCAACCAGAATTACAAGAGTAATGAGATTCACGATCACTTCAGTCCCTCCTGCGTTGGCGCAATTCTCACGTCATCTTTTTACCACGCGCGGGAGGGGGGACATAGAGGGATTTGCCCGAATCGGTTGGGAAAAAATCTTGGGAAGATGGGAGCTTGTGTTCGACGTCTTGATCTGCGGGAATTTATCAGAAAAACCCCTTGACATCTCTTGAAACTACGTTATACTGTTTCCGAAACATCATTTCGCAATGGCTTTTCGGAAACTGTTCCAATGGAAGAAGACAAAGCCCATTATTCAGTCCGTGCGGTCGAGCGAACTCTAAGAATTTTGAGCAGTTTTAATGCTCTGCAGCCCAAACGGACCTACCAGGAGATAGCGCAGGAAACCGGTATCCCGCCCAGCACCGTGTTCAAGCTCATGCAGCTCCTGGTGAGCGCGGGTTTTTTAGAGTCAGAATCCGAGCCGGGACGCTATGAGGTAGGTAAAGAGCTATTTCGTCTTGGCTCGCTCTATCTCGTAAATCGTTCTCTGATAGATGTTGCCGGACCGGCGCTGGAACGTCTCGCCAACCGGGTGGGCTTGTTGGCTACGCTCGCCATCCGTGACGAAGACAAAATTTTTTCGCTTTTCACAAAGAGTTCAAATAGTCCGATTGGAATCATCAAACCCGCAGGTTCCCGAGGAGCGCCGATGTACATGTCCTCGGTGGGCAAGGCGCTGATGCTGGACCTCTCGGATGAGGAGGTGGGTCGTCTTTACCCCACGCTCCCTTCGCCCGGTCTTACGTCCAAGTCTTTTACAAATACCGCTCAACTCATCGCGGATATGCAGCAATCGCGCGAACGCGGCTACACGATAGACGATGAAGCATCTGCCATCGGTTTGTTTTGCGTGGGCGCGCCAATTCGTGACTCGACCAAAGGAATCATCGCCGGCATCAGTGTGACCGGCGTCAAAGTTGCCATGATTGACCGCCTGCCCGAGATTGCTGTCCGGGTGCGAGAAACGGCTGACGAGATCTCTCGCCAGATGGGTTATCACCTCGATGTCGTTGCGCGCGCCTTTTGAATCAGCCACAAACGTTTTCCCCCCTTGGAATCCTCATTTTATTTTTCTTTGTTCGCTTGGACCCTTTGATAGGTTGTGACAACTTGCCGCATGTATGCACGAGGGATCGGGCGTGCGATAGGCCTCGCATTCTCTATCTCATCAAATCTTTTCCGACCAAAGGAGCAATAAATGGGAGACCACAAAAAGCGTAAAGAGCAGCTCACCGGCATCGTAACGCCGCTGCCCACTTTTTTTGATAGCGATTACAAGATTCAAGCCAACAAGATGAAAAAGCACGTGCGTTGGCTGATTGACAATGGTATTGCGAATGGCACAGGCGTGCTGATGGCGCATGCCGGATTGTCGGAAGCGTATTTGATGGACGAGAGTGAATTTCAATGCCTTGCCCAAACGCTGGCGGAAGCCGCGGACGGCAAGGTTCCCACGATGGTGGGTCTTTTCGAAATGAGCGCTCGCGTGGCCGCCCGCAAAGCTGCTTATGCCCAAAAAGCGGGAATTGACTTTGTGCAGGTCGCGCCGCCGCACTATTTTGTCCCCTCCGAAGAGGATGTCTATGGGCACTATCGCTATATTACCGATCATGTTGACATCGGCATCATGATCTACAACACTCCGTGGGCAATGCCCCAGCCGGGTTTCGATATGTCTATCCCGCTGCTCGAACGGTTGTGCGAGCTCGACAATATCATCGGCATGAAGTGGCATTCGTTCGATGTCAACCACTTTGTTCACGTGATGCGGCTCTTTTCCGACCGCCTGAATCTCATTGACAATCTGCGCGTCATCTCACTCGGACCCCGCCTGGGGATGAAGGGATTTATTGAATGGTGGACCAATGCCGCGCCGCGCTGGTCGCTCAAGCGGCTTGAATTGATGCGCGCGAAAAAGTGGGAAGAGTATGACGAGTTTGTGCTCAAATACCAGACTGATCCCTTTATTCGCACAGCCCAACCCGAACAATTGAGCTGGGTCGGTATGGGCGAAGGTCCTACCGCGCGTCTCACCCTCAAGATCCTGGGGCTGGATGCCGGTCCTGCATTGCCCGCACAAGCGCCCTTGTCGCCAACGTACGAGCAAGCATTCCGCAATGCCATGACGTCATCGGATATTCTCGATTACGCGGACTGGAAACCTTCCATCGTCGCATAACCTTAAATCCGGCGGGATGTAGGTGTGCTGTGTGAATCACAGCACACCTCTCCGCTCCATGTCAAGGATGTAAAGGATAAAGCCGCAAATTGTTGCCAACATTCGGCTTGCTGTCCGAGCCGACACGACAGACCCGGTCGAGTTGTGGCTGGTCCGACTCAACCCGCAGGCGCGCACTCGTTTTCTCACCCTGCTCTACGAGTTCCTGGAATGGTCCGGGTACGGACCGCTCACAGCCACGGCGGCGATTGCGGACGCCAAACAAAACCCGCCCGCGATGTGGGGCAAGCTCAAGGCGTATATCGCCGTTCAACCCGATTGTCGCGAAACCAGGATGTTTGCTCTTGCGGGTCTGCGCTCTTTTTTCTCTCGCGCGCGCGTGTTTCTGCCTTCGGACCCGTTTTATGACCCCGGAGGCAAGATAGACGAGTGGTGGCTATAGTCATCATGGCAAGGTGATCCTTTTATGACAGCAGAAACTTTATCGCAGGCAGAAAAACCAATTCGCATTGGCATCGCCGGCGTCGGCTATCACACGCGCGGGCTTTTTATCCCCTGTCTCATGGTGATGGATGGCGTCGAGCTGACCGCGCTGGCGAGCAGCCGCCAGGAGACGGCGAGCGCGGCGCAAGCCAAATACCGCGTGCCGTGCTATGTGGGATATGAAAAACTGGTCGCGGATGAGAATGTTGACGCAATCCTCGTTTCCACGAGCAGCCAGCTCCTGGAAACCGTCGCCTGCGCCGCCCTCGAAAACGGCAAACACGTTTTTGTAGAAACGATGGGCATCATGACGCCCGCCGGCGGCAAACGACTGCGCGAATTGGAACAGAAAACCGGCAAGGTCATTCAATTTGGCTACTGCCGCGAATATGCGCCAATTTACGTAAAAATGAAGAGCGTGTTGGAAGAATGGCGGCAGCGCGAGCCGGGGTCACGCCTGTGGCACGCCAAATATTATTTTGGCTACCATCACACGATTCATATCCTCGCCTACATGAATGGCCCGGTCAAAAGCATCCAGGGCATCGGCGGTGACCGCGGCGAAGCGTATCTGTTGGAATTCGAAAATGGGGATATCGCGAGCATGGCAGTCACGCATACTGCCACGATTGTCGCGCCGATGGAACTATTGGAGGTTTCTTCGCCCTCGGCCTCCATGTCGGCATACAACTATTGGGAACTGCGGTTCATGGGCAACTTGACGGATGTGTATGGCTACGAGGCGCGCTTTGACAGCGTCAGCCAAACGGTCTGGCACCCATCCTTCACCGCCCCATACTATGAGCTCAGCTCGCAATATTTGCACGGCACACAGCCCGAACTCGAGGGCTTTATCAACAACATCCGGCATGGTGGGCGCCCGGTGAACAATGTGGATACCGCCGAACATGCCATGTATGTCAAAGCGGCGTCGCGTGAGACGCTCCGCACCGGCGAACGCATCCTGATTCAGGATTACATTGCGAGTGTCAACGCGGGGGAGCAGAATTTTATTGGCTTGGTCTCGCAGTATTGATTTTGCAAGCAAAAAGAGCATCCCATTCTGCAGTATCACAGTAAATCAAAGGAGGAGAGCATGTTCCCGAACAAAAGGTTCATCGTAGGTGGACTGTTTGCACTGGTCATTCTTGCCTTGACCGCATGTGCAACCCAGGTTCCGAGCGGCACGACCCAGATTGTCCAGCAAACCGTCGTTGTTCCACAGACCGCTGTGGTTCGCGAGACTGTCATTGCAACTCCCGCGCCCGCGGCAGGCGGGACTTTTCGCCTTGCGATCCCCTCGGACATTACCGATTTTGATCCCGGACTCACGACGCTCGTCGAATTCCAGACCATGAAAATGGGCGGTCTCTGGAACACTCTCTATACCTGGGACGAAAATCTGCAAATGAAGCCCGACCTCGCCGAGTCGTGGGAAGTGGTTGACCCACAAACGGTCATTTTTCACATTCGCCCGGGCGTCAAATTCCACACCGGGCGCGAGCTGACAGCTCAAGATGTCAAGTGGACGTTTGAATGGATGATCAAAGAAGGCAAAGTTTATGCCCGCGAATTGGGAAGCATCGTCGGCGCGGCAGAAGCAGCCAAAGACAAATCGCTGGATGTGACCGGCATCGAGGTGTTGGACGACCATACGATTCAGGTCAAACTCACCGCACCCAACGTACCGTGGCTGTCCAGCATCTATCCCATTCCGATTCTGGACAAAGAGACCATTGCCGACATTTCTACCAAACCCGTCGGCACGGGACCCTTCAAGTTCAAAGAGTGGATTCCGAACGACCGCGTCGTGCTGGAACGCTTTGATGACTATTGGGAAGAGGGCAAGCCGTATCTCGACCGGGTCGAACTGCGCGTGATTCCAAATCAGGCGACCGCGATCGCGAACCTCAAAGCGGGTGAAGTGGACGCCATGCTCATTTTGGATGCGTCTCAAGCCGCCACCTTTACGGGCAATCGCGACTTTCAGGTGGAAAATGTGCCGAGCACGGACCTGATCATGGTCCACACTGTCATTGACAGCAATCCTGTTTTGCAGGATGTGCATGCGCGCCGCGCGCTTGCCTACTGTCTTGACAAGGATACAATCAACCGCACCGTCTTTTTCGGTCTGGGTCAGGAGCAGTGGAGCCCCATCCCCAGCTCGTTCTGGGCATTCAATCCCGAAATTGATGCGCAGGGCTATCCCTTTAGTGTAGAAAAGGCAAAGGAAGAGCTCGCCCAATCCAAGACCCCCGATGGTTTTGATATTACCTACACCGCAAATGCAGGGATCCAGGCGAGTCAGGATGTGGGCGCTATCTGGAAGAGCTGTCTCGACCAGATCGGCATCAACATGAATATTGAAGTGTTGGAAAGCGCCGCATGGCTCGAAAAATGGTTTGGGTACGACTATCAGCTGCTTTACAATAGTGGGCCGCTGCCTCCCGATCCTCAGCGCGGATTCACAACCTTTTTCACGCCTCAAGTGGAGGGCACGCCGCGTTATGCCAAAGTCGGTTGGAAAAACCCGGCAATGTATGAGCTGATGATCAAAGCCGCGACCACAGTGGACCAGGCAGAACGCCAAAAGTATTATGACGAACTCCAGAAAATGACCATCGAAGAGGTTGCGCCGATCATCTATATCCAACAGAATCCGACCTTGGGTGTTGCCTCAAGCAAGGTCCACGGGTTTGATAGCTTTAACTCGCTGCGCCTGCTCGACTGGTCGAATCTCTGGCTGGACCAATAAGCAGCGAAACCCCGGAGAGTATCGCGCCACGAGGAACCGGATGAAAGTCCTGGTGCTGCTCCCCCGGTCCATCTATACCGGTTATATGTCCGACCCGCAGGATTCATCCCGCGGGTCGGATACCTTTGACATATTGCGCGTGACACAGAAAATCGCGCTTGAACCCTCCAGCCGATGGGCGTATATATCCTCCGCAGACTCGTACATCTGATCCCGATATTGCTCGTAATCTCGGCGATGGTTTTTGTCTTGACGCGTCTGACGCCGGGAGACCCTGCCCTGATGAAGATGGGCGCGCAGGCAACCTTGCCCGAGAATCGTGAGGCGTTGGAACGACTGCGCGCCGAGATGGGGCTGGACAAGCCCATCGTTCTGCAATATTTCATCTGGCTGGGCAACGCAGCGACAGGCAACCTCGGCAATTCGTATTGGAGTGGGCGTCCCGTCATGGACCTCATCCTCGGGCGCATGCCTGCCACCCTCCAATTGATGGTGACGACCATCATTCTCTCTTTGGTCATCTCGGTCCCCATCAGCATCATTGCCGCGCTGCGGCCCGGCTCGCTCCTCGACAAAGGCTTGATGCTATTCTCTGTGATGGGGCAAGCCGTCCCCATCTTTTGGCTTGGGCTTGCGCTCATTCTCTTGTTTGCGGTCCAGTGGCGCATTTTGCCCGCTTCGGGTTATGTGCCCTTTGCCGAGGACCCGCTCGAAAGTATCCGCCGCTCATTGCTCCCGGCGATTGTGCTCAGCACGCGCGAGATCGCAATCTTTACAAAATTCCTCCGTTCCGAATTGATAGATGTTTTGAACCAGGACTATATTCGCTCTGCCACCGCCAAAGGTCTCACCCAGACCATTGTCGTGAGACGCCACGCCATGAAGAATTCTCTTATTCCATTCATTACCGTGGTGGGGCTTGAGGTGGGCGCATTGCTGAGCGGGGTCGTCATTGTCGAACAGGTCTTTGGATGGTCGGGAGTCGGTTGGCTCTCGGTGCAAGCTGTTTTGAATCGCGACTATACTCTGGTCCAGGCGAGCGTGCTGATTGTCTGCGCCATCTTTGTTTTTGTTAATCTGTTTGTAGATATATTGTATTTCTATTTGAATCCGCGTCTGCGGGAATCCCTGTCGCAAACCTCGACCTGAGCCGCGGGCGCATTATGGGGTTAGGTTGTTGTCGCGCCCTGCGCCGGTTTGATCGGTCCGCCCTCGTTTCACGTCATATTCCAATGACCAAAACCCAAGACTCGAGTCTGGCACATTCCAAAGAGTTTTCCGGACGGCCCAAACGTTTCGGCACGGCACAAAGCTGGCTCGCGTATAGCCGTAGAAATCCGGAAACCCCTCTGCTCCTTGCCGGGATTTTGGTGTTTGTGCTTATGGCGCTGATTCCCGGCGTGATTGCCCCCCACGACCCGCAAAAGATTGACGCAGGCGTCGCGCTGCATCCGCCCTCGAGCGAGTATTGGCTGGGCACGGACAATCTGGGTCGCGATATTTTTAGCCGGCTTGTTTTTGGCACGCGCATTGTCCTGTTGGTAGGCATCGGAGGGATCGGCATTTCTCTGCTGATAGGCGTGACGCTCGGTCTTGTGGCAGGCTATCGCGGCGGCTGGCTCGAACCATTGCTCATGCGGATTACCGACGCCTTGCTGGCTTTTCCAACCCTTTTGCTTGCCATTCTATTTGTTGCGACATTTGGCGCTTCGGCGCTCAGCGTCGTCATTGTCATTGCCCTCGGCTACATTCCGCGGTTCATCCGCCTCGTCTATTCGAGTGTGCTTGTGCTCAAACAGTCAGATTATGTTCTGGCGAGCAGAGCAGTCGGCGTTCAGGATTTGCGTATTCTTATGCGCCATATTCTGCCGAATGCTATGGTGCCTATCATCGTCCTGACTACGCTCGGCATCAGCACTGCTTTTTTGATTGAAGCTTCAATGAGTTATCTGGGGTTTGGGGTCCAGCCGCCCGAACCATCCTGGGGCGCAATGCTCAATAATGCCCAGCAATATCTGGAAATTGCCCCGTGGTATGTTTTGGGTCCCGGGTTCACAATCTTTCTCGCCGTCCTTGTTTTTAATCTTGCCGGCGACCGTCTTCGCGAGGCAGCTGACCCCAAACTCAGAAAACTATGAGACTGGTCACCTATTTTGTCGAGGGCGACCTTCGATATGGTGTTGCGCTGGCAAATGGTGTGATTGACCTGCCTGCGGCACAGGTTCTGATCGAGTCCGGCGCGCGGGCTGATGGTCCGCGTTTGCCCCCCACGCTCGGCGAATTGGTGCAGATGCAGGATGTTGGCATTGACCTTGCGCGCGAAATTGCCGGCCGGATGGAGGACGCGGCGAATGCAGGCGCGCGCGAAATACCGAAAGAGGTCTATTTTCCGTTCGACCGGATCGAATGGCGCGCGCCGCTCCGGCATCCGTCCCGGATGTTTTCGCTGAGGGGCAACAATCCGATTTTGCTGCGCCTCGATAATCTGCCCATGCCGCAGCATCCGTTTTTGACTATGCGTTATCACGGCAAAGTGTTGGGACATCAAGAGCCGATGACGCTCCGCGCGGCGGATGGGGAGATCGGGTGGGGCGCCGAATTGGCTGTCGTGCTGGGTCGCGGAGGCAGGCACATTTCTGCCTCTAGCGCCGAGAAACACATTCTCGGTTATACCGCCATCAATGACATGAACGGCAGCGTCTTTCGCAGTATTGCGCCCGAGCTCTTGCCGCGCCCTTCCGATGCACATGCCAACGGAAATATAGAGACAGACAAGCGCGCGCTCTGGTATTCCCCGCGCGACGAGCACTTTGCGGGCAAGTTTTATGGGACCTGGAGTATGCCTCAGCCCATAGGTCCCTGGATTGTCACCGCGGACGAGATCGCTGACCCGTACGATCTGGTCGTGCACGCGCGCGAGTCGGGCACGCCGTGCGACACGGTGACAACCGCCGCGATGATTCTCAAATTTCCGGAGGTTATTGAATTCATGTCGAGCTTTATGACGCTCAAGGCGGGCGATATAATCTCATCGGGCGCGCTGGGTTGGCATACGATTCCCGGACGAGAATATTATCCGCCGGGGTCGAATTTCGAGATCGAGATCGAGGGCATAGGCATTTTGCAAAACCCGATTCTTGACCAGCGCAAGCAACCGCCCGCATGAAATTTGTCTCGTATTCCAATCGGAACGGTATTCGCCCCGCGCTCCTGGATGAGGGATGGTGTGTAGACCTGGCGTTGGCGGAAACTGCCTATCGTGCCGGTCCTTACGATGCGGCGCCTTCCGACTCTGTTGAAAAAATGCGGCAGACGCCGACGGACCTCAAGTCCTTTATTTCCGGGGGCGAGGGCAATCTGCGCGCGGCGCTGCGTCTGCGTGATTTTGCGCGCGGTCGTCGTCCCCGCGCGAGTGAGGCGTCGGACAATGATGACGTGTTCCAGTTTCCGGTAGACCGTATCAAGCTACATGCGCCAATCGCCAATCCGTATATGTTGGCAGAGCTCGAAACAAATTGTCTTGAACAATTCGAGCAGCGCGGCTGGGAGCCGCGCGCTTATCCTGCCATGATGATTTTGCCCGATAACGTCATCAACGACCCCGGCGCAACAGTCCTTTTGCCGCAATGGGTGGAGCAGGTCCGGGTTTCGGCGCAAATCGCATTTGTGTGCGGCTGTCCGGTCAACGACAGCGCGTCTGCTAAAAGGCAAGATGCCATATTCGGCTATACGCTTGCGCTCTGCTTTAGCACCTCCGCCCTGGTGCGCCGACTTGGCAACCCCGTCGCGCGCGACATTTCAGTCAACGAGGATTATGGGCGTTGGTTCGACGGTTTTAGACCGTATGGTCCGTTTATTGTTACGGGCGATGAATTCGATCTATCGCTGCCGCGTTCATTATGGCTCACCGTGGGTTCACAGAAACAGATTTCCAACACAACAGCTATGCTTTATTCTCCCGCCCGCGTGCTGTCAACCCTTGCCGAGCACATTCCGTTTTATCCGGGAGATATTGTTGGGCTGGGCGCGATGGGGCGCGATATAGAGCTGCCTGCCGAGTTGCCGCCGGACGGACTCGAAGTCACGGTCGAGGTCGAAGGTTTGGACAAATTGGGAACGATTGTGAGACGGGTGTGAGTTATTGTAGATAGGAAGGATTCTCAAATGACAACAGAAACCGGAGAGGGGCAAGTCTTTACGCTCGACCCCACGCGCGATTATCGAACTCTTGTGCGCGGCGAGGGGAATTATGTTTTTGACGATCAAGGCAAGCGCTATCTGGACGGCGCGGCGGGCGTGGCGGTTGTAAACATTGGACATGCGCGCCGGGAGGTGGCGGAGGCGATGGCGAAACAGGCGGAGACGCTTGCCTACTGCGCCTCCAACATTTTTCAGAACGAGCCGGCGCAGGAGCTTGCCGCGCGTCTGGGCGAGCACATGCCCGGAGACCTCAAGTATTTCCAATTCACATCGGGTGGTTCCGAGGCGGTCGAGGTCTGTCTCAAGTTGGCGCGCCAGGTGCAGGTTGAGCGCGGCAACGAGTCCAAATATATGGTGATCGGACGTTGGACGAGTTATCACGGCGCCTCGCTCGGCGCGCTCGCCGTCACCGGCATGCCCGGGCGGCGCGCCAAGTTTGCGCCCATGCTGACCGATATGCCGCACATTCCGCCCGTCTATTGTTATCGCTGTCCCTTTCACAAAACCTATCCGAGTTGTGGAATGGCTTGTGCGCACGCGCTGGAAGACGAAATCAAGCGCGTGGGTCCGGAAAATGTGGCGGCATTTATTGCCGAGCCGGTGGTCGGGTCTGCCGGCGGCTGCATCGTCCCCCCCCCCGAATATTTTCCGATTATTCGCGAAATCTGCGACCGCTATGATGTCCTTTTGATTGCGGATGAAGTCATCACAGCGTTTGGGCGCATTGGAGCGTGGACCGGCGTCGAGTACTGGGGCGTCGTGCCCGACCTGATGGCGGTTGCCAAGGGGATGAGCTCGGGATATACCCCGTTGGGCGCTGCCGTCGCCACCGAGCGCATTCGCAACGTCTTTGTCGAAAAAGGGGTCGCGTTCGATCACATTTTTACATACTCTGCCAATCCATTGTCCGCCGCGGTCGGGCTGGCGGTGCTGGACATTGTCGAACAAGAGAATCTCACGCAAAATGCCGCCGAGGTTGGAGCGTATACCCTCGAATTACTCTCGGACCTGCAAAAGCACCCGACGGTGGGTGATGTGCGCGGTCTGGGGCTGATGATTGGTATCGAATTTGTGCAAGACAAGGGAACTCGCGAGCCGCTGCCCACAGACCTCCGTTTTAGCAAGCAGCTTGGCCTGCGCGCTCTGGACAAGGGACTGGTTACTTATCCGGGCGCGGGTTCGGTGGATGGCAAACGCGGAGACCATGTGTCGCTCTATCCGCCCTTGACCTTGACCAGACAGGACGCCGATTTGATGTATCAGATTCTCGACGAGACTATCGGTGAACTCGAACACGAGCTGTTGGGGTTGTAGCCATCCGAATCGGCAGAGATTCCATGACTGCAATCAATCCTCTCGCGTATGCGAGCCAACAGCTCGACAGTTTTGTTGCGGCTTGTGTTGAATTTGTTGATATTCCCAGCATTTCGACCCTGTCGGAATATCGTCCTGCCATGCGCGAGGCGGCGGAATGGTTGTATGAATACCTGGACCGCGCCGGGCTGCAAAATGTTCAGATTCTGCCAACCGGCGGTCAACCGATTGTATTTGGCGAGCGGCTGGACGCTCCGGGCGCGCCTACGATTCTGGTATATGGGCACTATGATGTCCAACCGATAGACCCGCTCGACGAGTGGCTCTCTCCTCCGTTCAACGCTCAGGTTCGAGGGGATTACCTCTATGGTCGCGGGGTGTCCGATATGAAGGGGCAATGTCTCGCCGTCATTGAAGCGATTCGCGCCTGGCTCCAAACCGACGGGCTGCCCGTGAATGTCAAGGTTTTGATCGAAGGCGAAGAAGAAATCGAGTCGCCAAACCTCGCCCCTTTTCTCGAACAGCACCGCGACAAACTGGGTTGTGATCTGGTGCTCAACTGTGATTCGGGCATTTTGCGGTCCGACCTTCCGTCGCTCGTCTATGGGCTGCGGGGTATGACGTATTACGAATTGTGGGTTTATGGACCCAAACATGACCTACATTCGGGCATGTTTGGCGGCTCGATTGACAATCCCGCGCACGTCTTGTGCGAGTGGATTGCGGGCATGCACGATCAAGACGGACGAGTGACACTTGCCGGTTTTTATGACGGCGTGCGTGTCCTCTCCGACGCAGAACGCCGGGCGCTCAGCCGTCTTCCCACAACCGACGCGGAATGGCTGAAAATCACAGGATCGCCGCGGCTCTTTGGCGAAAAGGGTTTTACGACCGTCGAGCGGATCGGGGCGAGACCCACGCTCGAAGTGGATGGCATCGTTTCCGGTTTTATCGGGGAGGGCGCCAAGACCGTCTTGCCCGCCAAAGCCATGGCAAAAATTTCGATGCGTCTTGTGCCCGACCAGGACGACGTTCGCATGGAACAGCTCTTGCGCGCGTATTTGAAGGAACGCGCGCAAGATACCATTCGGTGGGAACTGGTATCTTTGGCAAACAGCCCTGCGGTGCTTTTGAACCGCGATGCCCCGGGTATGGCGGCGGCGCGGTCCGCTCTGCAAGAGACCTTTGGGGTCGAACCGGTGTTTACGCTCATGGGCGGCAGCGTGCCGGTGGTCGGAATGCTCAAAGACTTGTTGGGTGTGGATTCGGTGCTGATGGGTTTTGGGCTGCCCGACGATAATGTGCATGCTCCGAACGAGCGATTGCATCTGCCGACCATTCAGCGCGGCATTCAAGCGTTTATCCGTTTTTTCGAGATTGTGAGCCGGGAGTAACACGATGACAAAAACAGTTGGAAATTGGATTGACGGGCGCGAAATCGAATCTGCCTCGGGCGAAACATTCGAGACTCTCAACCCCGCCACCGGCGAGTTGATCGCGCGTGTAGCATCCGCCGACGCTGCCGACGTCGAGCGTGCGGTTGAATCCTCGCGCCGCGCGTTCGAGGGTGAGTGGGGACAAATGGAACCGGTTGACCGCGGGCGCGCGCTGCGCCGTCTCGGCGACCTCGTCTCGGGTCACCTCGAAGAGCTGGCGCAGCTCGACACGCAAGACAGCGGCAAGCCGATCTATGATACGCGCTGTGCGGACCTGCCCGAAGCGATCGGCATTTTGGAATGGTTCTCGGGGATGCCCGACCGCATTCGGGGCGCGACCGTCGCAACGGGGAGCGGCGCATTTGCATACACGCGGCGCGAACCTTTTGGCGTGGTTGCGGGTATCATTCCGTGGAATTTTCCGCTCGACAACGCCGTCATCAAAATGGCGCCCGCGCTGGCTTGCGGCAATTGCATCATTCTCAAACCCGCCGAGCAGACGCCCCTCTCTGCGATGCGGCTGGCGAAACTGTGTCAGGAGGCGGGTATTCCGGATGGTGTGGTGAACATTGTGAACGGCATGGGTCCGACGGCGGGCGCCGCGTTGGTCTCGCATCCCGGAGTGGATAAGGTTTCGTTTACGGGCAGTGTGGAGGTGGGCAAGCTGGTGATGGAGGCGGCTGCCAAAAATATGCGCCCGGTCACCATGGAACTGGGTGGCAAATCCGCCAACATTATTTTTGCGGATGCCGACCTCGACCTCGCCGCGCCGGGGTCCGTCTATGGCATGTTTCTCAATCAAGGGCAGGTTTGCACGGCGGGGACGCGGTTGTTGGTCCAGCGCGCTTGCCTCGACCGTGTGCTCGACCAGGTCACATCACATGCCCGCAATATTCGAGTCGGCGATCCACGTGACGAAAAAACGCGTCTGGGGTCACTGGTCTCGACGGAACAATTGGAGCGTGTCAAGAATTATGTCGCGCTCGGACTCGAAGAAGGAGCGCAGCTCGTGATGGGCGGCACACCGCCGCGAGATGCATCGCTGACGCAAGGGTCTTTTTACTTGCCGACGATCTTTGAAAATGTTCGTTCCGACATGCGAATTGCGCGGGAAGAGATTTTTGGTCCCGTTCTCTCGATCATTCCCTTTGAGGATGAAGCGGAAGCAGTCCGCATCGCCAATGACACGGTCTATGGTCTGGCGGCAGCGGTCTGGACGCGCGATGTGCGCCGCGCCCATCGCGTGGCGCACGCGCTGCAGGCGGGCATCGTCTGGGTGAATGCTTATTACGCGGGTTCTGCCGCATCCTCTTTTACGCCGTACAAACAGAGCGGCTTGGGTTACGAAGCAGGACCCGAAGTGGTTTCCGATTATATGCGTCTCAAATCTGTGTGGGTGGACCTTGCCGCGTCTCCCAACACCTGGGGCATTTGATTCTTAATTCGATTTCAATTCCCACTTGCGAGGTTATTATGAGCAGTCAGCAACCGCAACAACTCAAAATGTATATTGACGGGAAATGGGTCGCGAGTGAAAGCGGCGCATATTTTGCCGCAGAAAATCCCGCCACGCTTGCGACGATTGCGTATCTTGCCGAAGGGACGCGCGAGGATGCGCGACGCGCCGTTGCGGCCGCAGGGAAACACGCCACGGAGATTGCCGGAATGTCCATCTGGGAACGTTCGCGTTTGTGCCGTCGCATTGCTGATGTGATGGAGCAGCGCAGCGCGGAACTCGCCCAAGTCCTGAGCCAGGACCAGGGTAAACCACTTTACGCCGAAGCCGAGTACGAGGTCAAGAGCGCGATCGAGGGTTTTCGAGAAGCGTCGGAACAAATCAAGTGGTTGGAAGGCAACACAATCCCTGTCGAGAATGGAAACAAACGCGTCTTTACCTTTCGGCAGCCGCGCGGCGTCTATGCCGTCATCACTCCGTGGAATTTCCCCCTGAATATCCCGGTCGAGTATCTCGCGCCGGGGCTGGCGGCCGGCAACGCCATCGTTTGGGTGCCGGCGCCGACCACTTCGGTCATTGCCATCAAACTTGCCGAGTGTTTTGAAGCGGCGGGCGTCCCTCCCGGTGTCGTGAATCTGGTCACCGGACCCGGTCCCGTCGTCGGCGACGAAATCGTGGCACATCCCGGAACGCACGCAGTCGGCTTTACGGGCAGTCCTCAAACCGGCGAGCACATTGCGCGCCGCGCCGCAGGCAAGCCCTTGCTGCTCGAATTGGGCGGAAACGGACCCACCGTGATTCTCGAGGACGCCGATTTGGAACTGGCGGCAGCCGCAACAGCGTCCGGCGCATTTTTCAATGCGGGTCAGGTGTGCAGCGCCACCGAACGAGTGCTGGTGCATCGTCGCGTGCACGAGCCAATCGCCGATCTCCTTGTCGCGCAGGCAAAAAAAGTCCAATTGGGTGATCCCCTTGCGCGTGGGACGACCATGGGACCGCTGAATAATCGAGGGGTCGCCGACAAGATGGACCGTCATCTCGAGGACGGCATCAAGCGCGGCGCGCGTGTGCTCTTTGGCGGCGAACGGGCGCGTGAACTGGGCAGCGAACTATTTTATCGTCCGACCGTTCTGGATAATGTGAGCGCCGAGAGTTTTATCAATTATGAAGAGAGTTTTGGACCTCTTGCCCCGCTCATGGAATTTGAGGACGTGGATGAGGCGCTGCGGATTGCCAACAGCGCCGGGCTTGGTCTCGTCGCATCTCTATTCACACGCGACATTCGCAGCGCATATCGCATCGGCGAAAAACTGCGCGCGGGGATCGTCAATGTGAACGACACCAGCAATTATTGGGAGCTCCATATCCCGTTTGGCGGAGTCTCGGGGACGCGGAGCGGCATCGGGCGGCTGGGCGGCAAGCACACCATCATGGAGATGAGTGATCTGCGAACGATAACCATTGACCTGCGCTGATTCCGTCGGACATTTCATGGACAGGGAGATTATTACCTTACTGCAAGAACTCGTCCGAACACCGAGCGTCAATCCTCCGGGCAATGAACACGATACGGCACTCGTGCTTGCAAACTGGCTGACTGCGCGCGGAATTGATGTAGAGCTGATTCCCGTGCAGCCGGGACGTTCCAATCTCTTGGCGCGCGTGCCCGGCACAAGTTCCCGTCCGGCGCTGGCGTTATGCGGACATCTCGATACGGTCCCAATCGGCAGTCAGGTGTGGCGACATGATCCCTTTGCGGGCGAAATCGAACAGGGGCGCATGTATGGGCGCGGCACGGCTGACATGAAGGGCGGGCTGGCAGCTATGGCGGGCGCGCTTGCGATGCTGGCTCGAGACTCGGGCAATCTGCCGCGAGATATTCTTTTGATGGGGACTGTGGGCGAAGAAGTAGATTGCTGCGGGGTACGTGCGTTTGTAGAGCAGGGTGCGTTCGATCAGGTCGGCGCGATCGTCATTGGCGAACCGACGGCGCTCGAAATCGGGATCGCGCACAAAGGCGCGCTATGGATTTCCGTGACCGTCAATGGGCGCAGCGCGCATGGCTCGATGCCCTCGCTCGGATCGAACGCGATTCTAAATACGACCAAATTCCTCAATGCGCTCGAACAGTTTGATTTCCGGGTCGAGGCGCATCCGCTCCTTAGCTTGCCCACGACCAGCCCCGATCAAATCGAGGGCGGCTCGGCGCCGAACGTGGTGCCGGACCGATGCCGTGTAACGATTGATGTGCGGACGATTCCGCCGCTTGCACACGATTCGGTGCTGGGTGAAATCCGCCGACTCCTGGACAAGACAATTGGGCAGGACCCGGACGCTTTTGCTCAAACCGAGGTTTTGCTCGACCGCGCCCCTCTGGATACCCCTCCCTCAAACCCCGTTGTGCGTGCCGCGCTTGACGTCCTCTTGGATTTGTCCGGCGAACATCAGCCCATAGGTTTATCCTATTTCACCGATGGCTCTATCATCACCCAGTCCTACAAAACACCAATCATCATCTGGGGTCCCGGTGAGCCGGGGCAAGCGCATCGCGCCGACGAGTCCATTCTGCTCGAGTCTGTCTTGATGGCAGCCAAAGCGTACTCTAATCTAGCTTTGAGCACGGGGTTCTGAATCCGGCATGGGTTGCTGGTGAGAGTGGCGATCAGGTGCGCGATTCGCGCACCTTTATTTCGATCATCCGTGCCATTGGGCGCGGGCAGCATGTGTTGCAAGACATCGCCACCGACACGGGCTTGTCCAAGCACCAAGCGAGCGTCTATGTGGACCGCTTGCAAGGTTTGAGGATGGTCGAACGTCGTCTGCTTTGCAAAAAGAATGAGGACGTGAAAGGTCGCGGGCCCGAATCCCATTTCGTGCTTTTAGGGGGTGCGAAATCACACCTCACCCCACAAACCGGTCTAGAAGGGACCGGTTTTCTATTTTCTCCCCTATCCGTTGGCAAAAATCAGAGAGAAGAGGAGTCACAAACCATAATTTCGGTCTCAAAAATACCTTGACATCCGGCTAAACTTTGATATAATTTCACAAATTTGTTGATGTGAACAAATTTTGACTGTATTTTTTGTTATTTGTGTAATTCTCGCCTTTTTACTCCTCATTTTCTCCCTGTTATCTTGTACCTTCATCCGGCTCGCATGATGAGCAAAATAATCGGGTTTCTACAACCCGATACAATCCTATAGATTTTCGGAGTCGCTCTGGCAATGGCTGAATACGATATCGTAATTGTTGGCGGCGGACATAATGGTTTGACCTGCGGCGCTGTGCTTGCCAAGCAGGGGCTCAAGGTGCTCGTCCTCGAGCGCAACAAGCGGCTGGGCGGCGGCGCAACAACCGACCAGGTTACGCTGCCCGGGTTCAAGCATGACCTTTATGGCTCCTCGCACGTTTGGATTCACGCCAACGCGGATTTCAAAAAGTTGATGCCCGACCTTGCCAAGTTCGGGCTGAAATATATCTGGGCGCAAGACCATATCACCGGACATCCTTATCACGATGGTCCGGGTATTGTCGTGTACCGCGACGTTGACAAGACCGTCGCGTCCATTGCGCATTATTCGGAACGTGACGCGGCGCGGTATCGTGAGATTTACGATAATTTCGCGGAAATCAAAGACGGATTTGTGACGAATATGTTTTCGCCGCCAAACCCGCCCAGTCTGCTGCCTTCGGTGATGGAGAACAGCGATGAAGGTCTGGAGATGCTGCGGAGTTACAATCTCTCACCGCTCGATTTCACCCTCGAAAACTTTGAACATCCGATTGTCCGTTCCTTTATCCTCGGTTGGGCGACCGCGCCGGGGGTCAATCCACATCAGGAGGGTCGCGGCGAACTCATCTACATCATGATTCCCGCGATTCACATTTACGGTGAATCCATTCCCGAAGGCGGCAGCATCATGCTGCCGGTCGCGCTTGCGAAAATGATTCAAGCATACGGCGGCACGGTGCTCACGGAGGCGTCGGTCAAAAAGTTCATTATCGAAAAAGGCGAAGCGCGCGGCGTCGAGCTGGAGGATGGTCGCAAGTTCTTTGGCAAAAAAGCGGTGGTCACCGGACTGAACCCCAAGCTCACGTATTTGAAAATGATGGAGGACGGCGTTCTCGATACCTCGTTCCTTCGCAAAGTGGAACACTACAAGCCCGGCGATTTCACCATCGTGCGCGCGCATTACGCGCTGAACGAGCCGCCCAAATACAAATGCGGCGACGAAATGAATCATACACCGTTCCAACGCATCTTTGGCTCGGTAGATGACATTGTCAAGCAGTACGCCGAAATGCAGATGGGACTCAAGCCCACGAACCCGTTCTTGTGGGTGGCATGTTGGACGACCAAAGACCCGACCCGCGCGCCGCAGGGCAAGCACACGCTCATCATGGATACATTTGTGCCCATCGAGCTGGCGAGCGGCGAAAACTGGGAAGATTTGGGCGTCGAGTACACGCACAACGTGCTCTTGCCGAAATTGCAGGAATACACGACCAATATGGGGAATGGCAACATCATTGGCGAGCACATTGTTACAGGTCCGCAAATCGAACGCGACAACCCGTGTCTGGTCAACGGCACGACGACCGGCGGCGCGATGCGGCTGTCCCAGTCCGGTTATTTTCGCCCATTTCCCGGCTACTCGCAGTTCAAGGGACCCTTTGACAAATTCTACATGACGGGACCCTATTGTCATCCGGGCGGCGCGATTTCAGGCGCGGGCACAATTACGGCGAATGTGATCCTTGAAGACCTGGGATTGAAAAAACGGGAATTCTAACGATACACCCTCGCAGCTTTGCCATCGGCACTTTTTCCCGCAACCACAGCCCCTCAACGGACAATAGCGTCGGCAGATAAAACCGCGCCACAGGATAGCCCGGAATTTGTGATCGCGCGTCCTTGCAAGAACCTGTTGTGACACACCTAACATCCGCACGAGATAGGGAGAGTGAAATGAGACCCAAGGTCGAAAAATATACAGCGCTCGTGATCCAGCCCGAGGTAACGCTGGCGCGCACCACAGAGGACATTTACAAGAATCTGGAACGTGTCTCGCAGTTGATTGACTTTGGCTGTGGATACTTTTGGGAAGTCCCGGCGCGACTCGTCGTGCTGCCCGAATATTTCATGCAGGGGGTGACAACTCCCGGCGCGGGCGAGCACGGGCTGCAAGAGTTTATGAAAAAAGCGGTGCGGATTCCCGGACCTGAAACGGATGTGCTGGCTGCCAAAGCCAAGCAGTATGGCTTGTATATCGTCGGCGGCGGCGTCGTCGAAGTTTTGCCCGAATTTCCTGACCGTTGGTTCAACACAAATTTTATTGTGGGTCCGACCGGAGAGGTCGTTCTCAAATATCACAAATGGCACATTCCTGCCTATATCGGTCTGGGCACGAGTCCACACGATATGCTCGAGGATTACGGCAGGGTATTCGGCAATTCGCTCAAGACCTTTTTTCCCGTGGTTGACACCGAGATTGGCAAGTTGGGCACCATGACCTGTCACGATGGGGCGACGCCGGAGGTGTCCCGCGCGCTGGCATTCAACGGCGCCGAAGTGATCTGCCATCCCGGCGCAATCCAAGAAGTGGAAGGGGTGAGTCATCCGTGGGACTTTTGGCGGTTCACGCGCCGCACCCGCGCCCACGACAACATGGTCTATATGCTTTGCTCGAATTGGGGTGAAGTGAACTATGCGTTTTATCCCAAGACGTTTTGTCCCGGTCATTCGATGATTATTGACTATACGGGAATGATGATGCGCGAGGCGGAATATCCCGGCGAGCAAATCATTGCCGCGACGATTGATATCGAGGGCTTGCGCGAACATCGCGCCGTCAGCGCGCACAACACCTGGATTGATGTTCGCACGGAAGCATTCGGCGAAATGTACAAGGACCCCATCTATCCTTCCAATCTCTTTCCGGTGGGGCGCCCGCCGCGCAATCTGGCGCAAAAGCTGGAAGGAGCCAAGTCTGCGTTGGATGTGCTGTACGGGCGAGGGCAGTTCACGCCCCCCTATGGCAAAGCGCCCGAAGAGATGTCGAAACTGCTGGATGCCCGGGTAAAGCACGCGCAAGAGCAGGGGCGACTCCGCAAGGATTGACATGCAAGTCGTAAGCAAACTCGTCAAAATGGATTTCAAAATCGGGTCCATCGAGCGCGAGGACGACAAGCTCGTCATCATCAGCGACCCGAATCAAACCTTAAAATCCAAAGTGTATCTCACACCTGCGGATGTGGCTGGAGTATTACGCGCGTCATTTTCGTGGGGCGTTATTTCGTATCTGCTCGCTTTTCCTTTTCTCTATTTCAAAAGCAAAAAAAAGGACCAACCCAAATCGTCCTGACTGTTCAATTTACAGCTGCCCCCCGTTGGGACGTGAATCGAGCCGGACGGGGTGGAAAGGAGGACCTTGAAACAGACTCGCAACCAGTGGTGATTTCAACCGGATGATGTGATTGCAACTCGCGCACGAACAAAGGAGAGAGAAGGAACATGAACAAGTCTGTCACACGAATCGCGCCCTTGCTAGCGATTCTGACACTTTTGGCGGCGCTGACCTTGATGGCATGCGCCCCCGCCCCGGCGCCGCCTGCCGCGGCGACCCAGCCACCTGCCGCAACGCAACCTCCCGCGGCAACCGAAGCGCCCGCCGCGACCCAGCCTCCCGCAGCCACTGCGGTACCTCCCACCGCCGCCGCAGAGCCGACCCAGGCCTCCTCCGGAGCCGCGCAAGACCGGGCCACGACGCTGATTCTTGATACCGAAGGCGGTCAGGTCGCTGATTCCAAAAACTTTAACCCGTATTCGGGTGGTCGCGGCGGCTCCAACGGCATCGTCAATGCGCTGGTCGAACCGGTGTTTACCACAAACCTGGTCACCGGCGAATTCGAGCCATGGCTCGGCGAAAGCATGACGGCGAATGACGATTTCACCGTATGGACATTGAAACTGCGCGATGGGATCGAGTGGAGCGACGGGACCCCGCTGACCGCGGATGACGTGGTCTTTACCGTCGAAATGATCCAGAAATTCCCTGACCTTGCCACCCCTCACAAATTCAAGGATGTTGCCGTCAAAAAGGTTGACGACCGGACCGTGGAATTTACTCTGCCCGAATCCGACCCGCGTTTCCAGCTGACGGTTTGGGCGGGACAACTCCAATCGCAAGAAGTCCGCATTGTGCCCAAGCACATTTGGGAGAGCGTCGCGGACCCGGTGACCTTTACCAACTATGATCCCGATAAGGGATGGCCCGTCTTTTCGGGCGCCTGGACGCTGGACCGCGTGGTCAGTGACACCGAGTTCCAATACAAACTGAATGAAAATTGGTGGGGCGCGAAATCCGGTTGGCGCGAACTGCCGGCGGTAAAAACGATTGTCTGGACTCTGTTGGGCGATGAAAACACGCGCGCCGCCGCGCTCGAAAATGGCGACATTGACCAGCTGGCGATTGCCAGTCCGAGCACGTTCCTCACGCTGATCGCCAAGAACCCCGACATTATTGCATGGTCCAAGGAACCGCCCTATGGGAACCCTGATGTCTGCGGCCGCAACCTGGAATTCAATCACACGGTCGAGCCGTGGAACGACCCCGAAATGCGCTGGGCTGTGGCGCAGGTGATTGATCGCGAGAAATTGATTGACATTGCTTATAACGGTTTTACCACGCCCGCATACAATTTCCTGCCGCCGTTCACAGGGCTGGACAAATTCCGCGAGCTGCTCGAAAGCAATGGGATATTCGAGAAATATCCGATTCAACAAATAGACGCCGACGCGGCCAAGAAGGTGTTTGAAGCCAAGGGCTATACCCTCAACGCCAACGGGATCTATGAAAAAGATGGCAAGCCGCTCGCGGCAACCGTCGTCAACTTTGATGACACGATCATCAATTCCATGAACGGCGCGTTGATCGAACAACTGCGCGCAGCGGGAATTGACGCCAAACAGGATATTCAGCCGATTCCGACATTTGTCGAGAACCTGCTCAATAACAAACTCGAACTGTATGTCTTTTTTGGCTCTTGCGGTTCGACGATAGACCCATGGAAGTCCATGGACTCGTATTCGGTGCGGCACATTCCCGAAGGGAATGGACCCATCAGCGGCTTTTACAGCAATTCGTGGCGCTGGAATACCGATACGGCAAAGAAATACAGTGAAATCGTAGACCAAATCGGCAAGCTTGTCCCGGGCGATCCCAAGATTGACGACCTGTGGGTGCAAGCGATGGACCTGTGGTATTCCGAGCTGCCGGGCATCCCGCTCGTGAGCCAGTATTTGATTTGGCCCATCAATCCCTCGGTCTGGACAAATTGGCCGACGGAAGAGAACGGGTATATTCAGCCCGACATGGCAGGCACGAATACACTCATCATTTTCCACAATCTGAAACCGGCGCAATAAAGAATACGACGAGCTTGCGGGAGCCAAGCCCCCTTTGGCTCCCGCAAGCAATCCCAAGTGAGCGGCGCGCACACGCGTCTGCTGATCGGGTTCATTCCTCTGATGTATATCGTTCGGAAATCCAATTTTGAGGTGTGTTGAAGGAAATGCGGAATGACTGACCAAAAAAAGGTTGTGATTATTACCGGAGCGGGCGCGGGGATAGGCAAAGCGTGCGCCCACCGGTTTGCCAAAGAAAACTATCGTGTTGTTGTTGCGGATCTGTCGGCAGAGGATGGCGAGCGCACTTGCGTTTCGGTCCGCGCAAACGGCGGAGAGGCGCTCTTTTCGCGCTGTGATGTCTCGCAGGAAGCGGATTGTCAGGCGACGGCTCGAGCAGCGCTCGACGCCTGGGGACGGATTGATGCGCTCGTCGCGAACGCGGGCGCGCGCGTCCTGGGCAGTATCCTGGAAGCGACCGAAGCAGATTGGTCGTTGATGCTCGACGTAAATCTCAAGGGCGTTGCTTATTGCTGCAAGGCAGTCCTGCCCGCAATGATCGAGCAAGGGGCGGGCGCGATTGTCATGACTTCATCGGCAAATGCCCTGGTCGGACGCCCCGAAATGCCGCTTTATGATGCAAGCAAAGCTGCGTTGTTGTCGCTGACGCGCAGTCTTGCCGTGGCGTATGGCAAAGATGGAATTCGGGTCAATGCCATCTGTCCCGGTTATACCATCACGGACTTTCACGAAAAACTGGCGGCGGCACGCGGTGAGACGCCGCAGGAATTGCGCGAACGTCGCAAGGGATATGCGCTGCTGGGCAGACCCGCCGAGCCATCGCAGCTGGCTGCCGCAATCTATTTCATGGCGAGTGATGACGCTTCCAACATCACGGGACAATCCTTGTTTGTAGATGGTGGATTGTCTGTCACGTCGGGCGCTCCCTGACTCCATGTCGCGTTCTCTTGTTTTGGAGGGCATCCTCCCGCTTGTGCCTTTGCCTGTCTCGTCCGAGACAGGCAAAATAGACCTGTCCGGTCTACCGGCGCTGATCGAATTTGCGTTGGGTATCGGTGTTTCCGGACTGCAAGCGCCGGGACATCTGTCTGAATTTTTGAAATTATCCGACGCGGACCGCTCCAAAATCATCCGCGCGGCGGTCGAAATTGTTGACGGGCACGCGCTTTTAATTGCGCCCGTCTATCACTTGTCGCCCGACCTTGCCGCAGCGGCGGCGCAGCAATATGCTGCTTTGGGCGCGGACGTCATCGCATTCACCATTCCCCGTCCTGCGCTGGTGAGCAACGACGACGTGCTGGCATATTGCCAAACCATTTGTCGCGCGGTCAGCGTGCCTGTTCTGATCCAGGACCGGAATCCCACCGGACCGACGGTTGGCTTGGATTTTTGTCAACGCATGCTCGAGACCTGCCCGAATTTTCAATACCTGAGATTGGAAGAACCATTGATGTATCAGGTTGCGGGCAAAATTGCCGGAATTTTGGCGGGCGTCAACAAGGCGGTCCGAATCCTCGAAGGGTGGCATGGGTTATACATGCTTGATTTGCTGCCCTATGGCATCAGCGGCGGCATGGTCAACCTTGGGATTGCAGGTATTCTGGCGCGGGTGTGGACGCTCGCCCGGCTGAACGAGCACGACAAGGCGATGGACCTTTTTGAGCGGGCGCTGCCGCAGATGCTCTTTGGTTTGCAGAACCAGGAAATGTCTCTGTATCTCGAAAAGCGATTGCTCGTCAAACGAGGCGTCTTGTCGAATGCAGCTGTACAGCCCATTTCGTTTTCGCCACCCGCAGAGCTGGTTGCGCGCGGCGATTTTTTGAACCGGCGTGTAGCGCGTATACTGGAGTAGAAATAAGCATGTATGTGATGGTGCGACAGTATGTCATAGACCCCGGCCGGGTGGACGAAATCATGCGACTTGCGGATGAGGAATATCTGCCGCGCGTCGAGTCGAGTCCCGGCTTTGTCGCTTACTATGTGATGCGGGTGAGCGCCGACGTGGTTGCAACCGTGAGCATTTATCAGGAACAATCGCAAATGGAGGCGGCGAGTCGTGCCGCGTCCGATTGGGTTCGCGAAAACCTTGCGCCGCTGTTCCCGAACGAACCTCTTGTCATTGCAGGCGACGCGCCCGCTTTTCGGGCGAGACAAGGGAAATAACACAATGCGCGGGCTTACAGGAAAATATCTACTCAAGCGGTTTGGGATGTTTGTGCTGACCATCTGGCTCGGCATGACCATCATCTTTATCATTCCGCGCCTCGCGGTCGGGGACCCGACGAGCGCCTTGCTGGGGCGCTTGATGTCGAAAGGCGGAAACGTCGAAAATAGCGCCGAGCTCATTGCGCGCTGGAAAGACCGCTTTGGACTCGACCAGCCCCTCCATATTCAATACGTGCGTTACCTGTATAACACGATCACGTTTAATCAGGGCTATTCGCTTTCGGCGTTTCCCGCAACCGTTGACGATCTGATACAACGCACGCTGCCCTGGACGATCGGACTACTTGTCGTTGCCACGCTGATCTCTTTTGTTCTGGGAAATGCTATAGGCGCCCTCATGGCGTGGCGCGGCACCCCGCGCCCCGTCAAAAGTCTCCTGCCCTTTTCTCTCGTATTCACCTCAATTCCCGCGTTCATGCTTGGGATTTTGCTCATCTGGGTATTTTCGCTGACCCTCAATCTGCTCCCGTATGCCGGGGGTTTTGACCGCAAGGTCTCTCCCGGTTGGAACCCCGAATTTATTCTGAATGTGGCGCGACACGCGATTTTGCCCGCGCTGGCTGTTGTGTTGGTGCGCATGGGTTCGTGGGCGCTCGGGATGCGCGGCATGATGATCACGGCGGATGGCGAAGACTATATGGTGATGGCACAGGCAAAAGGGCTGTCATCGGGACGACGTTTTTGGAAATATGGCGTGCGGAATGCCATTTTGCCGCAGGTGACTGCTCTGGGGGTCGCCATCGGCTCGATTGCCGGCGGTTTTATCATTGTCGAACAGATTTTTAGTTACCCCGGCATCGGTTCGCAGCTTTTTCGCGCGATTCAGGACAACGACTATACCCTCCTGCAGGGTATTGTGTTTTACATTATCGTCGGCGTCGCAATCGCCGTATTGATTCTGGATTTGACATATCCGTTGATTGACCCGCGGATTTCGCTCAAAAAGAATTGACATGTCCGCCATCACCGCCGACCAAAATCCGCCTGCTCAAGCCATGACGCGTCTCAAGGCGCGGTTGGATTCGCCGTGGATCAATGCCAAACTCATCAGTGGGTTATTGCTGCTTTTGGTCGTTGCCACCACCGAACTCTTTGGTCCGTTGATTGTAGACCCCAAACTCGCGCTCATTGGCTCCAGCCCGACGAATGTCGTGCCTTTCTGGGTCACAAACTTTGACAAGAAACAGGGATTCAAAGCGCCCAATTTGGAACATCCTCTTGGCACGGAAAGCAAAGGACGCGATATGCTGGCGGTGGTGCTCGTGGGCACTCCGCGGACGCTGCGCGTAGGTCTGATTGGCGCAACTATCGGACTAATCGTTGGCACGGCGCTCGGTTTTATTGCGGGCTTTGCCGGGGGCTGGGTGGACACGGTCATCAGCACCCTCGCCGATGTGATGCTGACGATTCCCGGGTTGGCGGTTTTGATTGTGATTGCCAGCTATGCCACCGAGCTCGAAATCGTCAATATGGGGTTGATCATGGCGCTGTTTGCCTGGCCCCTGCCCACGCGCGTCATCCGCGCACAGGTCCTTTCTCTGCGCGAACACGGCTTTATACAGTTGGCGCGTCTTTCGGGCGCGTCAACGTTTGACATCATGTTCAAAGAGATGATGCCGAACCTTTTGCCCTTTTTGGCTGCCAGTTTTACAGAAACCGTGGCGCTGGTGATCCTGGCGACCATCGGTGTAGAGACGCTGGGGCTGGGTCCGACACGGATTCCCACGCTCGGCATGACGATCAACAATGCGCTCCAACAAGCCGCCATTTTTCGCGGCATGTGGTGGTGGTGGGGTCCCCCGATCGTAATGTTGGTGCTTATTTTTGTCGGACTCTTTTTGATGACTATCGGTCTGGACGAGGTCGCGAATCCCCGTTTGCGAAAGGTCCGCACGCAGTGAGCGAGGAATTGAATCAAGGTCTGGGGACGGCAAATCGGGCGGGCAACCGCGAGCAGACCGCCGCAGAACGTCCCCCGGTCTCTCCCAACGGTCTCGACAAGGAGGTTGTGCTCGCCATCCGCAATCTCTCGGTGGTCTACCCTACCAGGGAAGCGAGCATTGTTGCGGTAAACGACGTTTCATTCAATATTTTCAAGGGTGAACTGCTGGGACTGATTGGCGAGTCGGGCTGTGGCAAAACGACAACCGCGATGGCGATTCTGCGCTTGTTGCAGCCGCCCGGCATGATTGCGGGCGGCGAGATAATCCTTGCCGGCAAGACCGATCTGGTGAAATTGGAAGGGGCGCAGCTGCAAGCGGTGCGATGGCGGGATGTCGCGTTGATTCCGCAGGGCGCAATGAACTCGCTCAATCCGGTCATGCGCGTCCACGAACAGATTGGCGATGCGATTGACGCGCACGTGACGCCGCGCATGTCGCGCGACGAGATCAAGCAGCGCATCCTGACACTGTTTGGGCTGGTCGGACTGCCCGCGCGCACTTTTGACCTGTATCCGCACGAGTTGAGTGGCGGGATGAAGCAGCGTGTTTGCATCGCGATGGCGATTGCCCTGAATCCGGCGCTCGTCGTTGCCGATGAGCCGACGAGCGCGCTCGACGTGATCGTGCAGCGCATCGTGGCGCAGAACCTGTTGGACATCAAGAACCGCCTGGGCGTCTCGATTCTCTTGATCGGACACGACATGGGGCTGATGGCGCAACTGGCTGATCGTATGGCGGTGATGTATGCCGGGAATATGGTAGAAATCGCCCCCGCCAGAACGATTCTGACCGAGCCGCTGCATCCGTATACGCAGCTGCTGATCGAAGCTGTGCCGACCATCAAGACGCGCAAGCCCCTCAAGTTGACCGAAGGGCTGACTCACGACCTGCGTTATCCGCCGCCCGGCTGTATTTTCCAATCGCGCTGTCCTCTTGTGATGGAGGTGTGCCGTCGTGTTCGCCCACCACTCAAGGAAACCAAACCACAGCACCAAGTCGCATGTCATCTGTATGACGCGCTCCAATAGTGCAACAACATGAGATTGCGTAGTAAAGTATCCGGTTTTATAACTCGCGCGCCAGCACTTGACTCGGCAATTTCATCATGTTGTTGCACTAGTTTCTGACATGTCTCCCCCCCTTCTCGATATCCAGGGCGCGACCAAAATATATGGCGGTGGTTTTCTGGAACGCGGCCGCCGGGTGGTCGCGCTTCAGGATTTTGATTTGATCATCCCCGACAAGCCGGCGCGCATCGTCACCATTGCGGGAGAAAGCGGGAGCGGCAAGTCAACCCTCGCCAACCTCGTGCTCGGTTTCACCGAACTGACCACGGGACGAATCGCTTTTGAAGGCACAGACGTGACAAAAATGTCTCGCGCCGACAAAAAAGTATACCGGCGGCACGTGCAGGCGGTCATGCAAGACCCGTATGCGGTCTATAACCCCTTTTATCCCGTTCGCCATGTCTATGACATGGTCATTCACAATTTCCGATTGGCAGAGACCAAAGAGCAAGCGGACGCGCTGATCGAATCGGCTCTGAATATTGTCGGCTTGCAAGCAAAGGAAATCCTGAACAAATATCCCCATCAGCTGAGCGGCGGGCAGAGACAGCGCATGATGATCGGGCGCGCCTACTTGTTGAAACCGCGTTTGATTGTAGCCGATGAGCCCGTCTCGATGGTGGATGCCTCACTGCGCGCCATGATCCTGGACATTATGCAGAGACTGCGCGACCAAAACGGCATCTCGTTCCTTTATATCACGCATGACCTTTCTACGGCGTATCAAATCAGCGATGATATCGTGGTCTTGTATCAAGGACGTATCGCGGAACGCGGCAGCACGACAAGCGTGATCGAACAGCCGAAACATCCGTATGTGCGCCAGTTGATGGATTCGATCCCGTCACCCGATCCCGACCAGCGTTGGGATTTGCAGGTCAGTCTCCCTGACGATGAAGCGCTGCGCGCGCACGTCAAGAGCGGATGTCGCTTTTATCCGCGCTGTTCATTTCGAATGGACCACTGTCTCGCCTCCCAGCCCCGGCTCTATGCGGTTGCGCCCAGCCACCAGGTTGCCTGTTATTTATACGAGAATGCAGCTGCTGCGGAACCGACCGGCACGTCCGACGATTCTGCCGGGGCAGCGGCATGAAACAGATTTTGCGCGCGGCGCGGCTGGTGGATGGGCTAAACCGCTCTGCTGCGCTCTCACCCATCCTCGGAATAGAGGCGGGGCGTATCGTGGAATTGCGGTCGGGCAGCTCGGATGTCGCGTCAGAGACAGCTGACCTCGCCGATGTGACCCTGCTCCCGGGATTGATTGATACGCATCTGCATCTGGTGTGTAATCCCCGGCGCCGTCCTTATTTTGACCCGAACGAATCACGCGCGCACATTCTGCTCCGCGCGGTCGGGAACGCGCAAAGTCTGTTGCGGGCAGGCGTGACGACGGCGGGCGACTGTGGAGGACCAAACGACGTTATATTCCCTCTCCGCGATGCGATTTCCGATGGCACGCTTCAGGGTCCGCGCATCGTGGCGTCAGGCGCGCCGATTGTGATTCGCGGCGGGCATGGCGCAGAATTTGCGCGCGAGGCGGACACGCGCGACGAGCTATTACAGGCGGTGGACGAACAAATCGCGGCGGGCGCAGATTTTATCAAAATCATGGCGACGGGCGGCGGCGGGGACGGACCCGGCACGGCGTGTTACAGCGCGGCGGATTTGCGGGCAGTGGTGGAGCGCGCGGCGGACGCGGGCAAACGCGTGGCGGCACATGCGCACGGCTGCGCGGGGATTCGCAACTGTGTCGAGGCGGGGATACAGCGGATCGAACATTCGAGTTTTTTCGGGAACGAGGGCGCAGAGTTTGATGAGGGTTTGGCGCGCGAAATTGCGGCGCGCGGGATTCATGTCAGTCCAACGAACGTGATTGATTATCGCCGGATACAGCAAGGGGGAGTGGGCGCGCCGCGCGCGTTGTTGAACCGCAATTGGCGCGCGCAATACGAGCTGGGCGTGAAATTCGCCGCGAGCAGCGATGCGGGCGTGACCGACATGTTTTGCGACGATTATGCGCTGATTCCCGAATTGATGGTCAGCGAGCTGGGCATGACGCCCGAACAGGCAATCTCTGCCTGCACACGGACCGCTGCCGAGACGCTCGGAGTTGCAAGTGAAATCGGCTCGCTTGAAATCGGAAAAAACGCTGATATTGTGGCGGTCAAAGGAAATCCATTGGACGACATTACCGCTCTGCGGCGCATCGTGTGGGTCATGCGCGGTGGGCGGGTGATTTACAAATCGTGACAAATCAACCGGTGGCAATTGTAACGGGCGGCGGCGCGGGCATCGGCAAAGCGTGCGCGGCGCGTTTCGCGCAAGAGGGCTGGCGCGTGGTTGTTAGCGATATTTCGCGCGAGGATGGCGAACGCGCTTGCGCGTTGATTCGAGAGAATGGCGGGGAAGCGGTCTTTTGCCGCGCGGATGTTTCGCGGGAAACGGACTGCGCGGCGTTCGCGCAAGCCGCGCTGGATGCGTGGGGACGGATTGATGCGCTCGTGGCGAATGCAGGGGTGCAAATCTCCGGCTCGCTGCTCGACGCAAGCGAGAGTGATTGGGACAAGATTCTCGGCGTGAATCTGCGGGGGGTCGGTTATTCGTGCCGCGCGGCGCTCCCGGCAATGATCGCGCAGCACGCGGGCGCGATTGTGATCATTTCCTCGCTGAATGCTGCTGTGGGTGTGGCGCACATGCCGATTTATGATGCGAGCAAAGCGGGCGTGCTGGGGTTGATGCGGAGTCTTGCGATTGCATATGGTAAAGAAGGGATTCGCGTGAACGCCGTCGGTCCGGGCGCGACCCTTTCGGATTTTCATCTTCGTCGCGCCGCAGAAGGCGGCATGACGGCGGATGATTTGCGCGCCAAAACACAGGGCTATGGGCTGTTGGGGCGCGCCGCAGAACCGGAAGAAATTGCAGCGGTCGTCTATTTTCTGGCGAGCAAGGATGCTTCGAATGTGACCGGACAATTCTTGTTGGTTGACGGCGGAGCTTCGTTGACGGTGGGTAAATAATGGCAGAAAACATTCGTTGGGGCATTCTGGGCACGGGAAAAATTGCCGGTTCGTTTGCGACCGGACTGGGTTTTGTTAACGGCGCTGAAATAAAGGCGGTCGGTTCGCGCTCGGCAGATACGGCGCGGACGTTTGCCGCGAAATTTCAAATTCCAAATGCGTATGCGAGCTATGAAGCGTTGGCGCAGGATGCAGAGGTTGACATTATCTATGTGGCGACGCCCCACGCCCTGCATCTTGAAAATTGTTTGATGTGTCTCGAAGCGGGCAAGCATGTGCTGTGCGAAAAGCCGTTCACCATCAATGCCGCTCAAGCAGAACGCGTGATTGCGACGGCCCGCGCAAAAAAACTATTTTTGATGGAAGCCATGTGGACGCGCTATATCCCACTGATCGCGCGCCTGCGCCGTTTGCTGGCAGAGGGCGCCATTGGGGCGGTGGAAATGTTTACGGCGGGACTGGGCATGACGCCGCATCATCTGCCGCCGACGCATTATATTTTGCAAGCCGAGCTGGGTGGAGGAATTTTGCTCGATGCGGGCATTTATCCGCTCTCCCTTGCGTCCATGATTTTTCACAAACAGCCCGACCGCATCGCAGGGCTTGCGGAATTTCAACACGGCGTGGATGTGCAGGATGCGCTGACGCTCGAATACGACGGCGGTGGGATGGCGACCATGCACCTGACCATCAAGACGCAGATTCCGCCCGAATTTGCGATTTACGGCAGTGAGGGACGGGTCCGCGTGCATCCGCCGTTGTTTCGTCCGACCAATCTCACACTCACGCGCATCGGCGAGCCGGACCAGGAGATCGAAATGCCGCTGACGGGTAACGGATGGAATTATCAGGCGGTCGCGGTCGGGGATTGTCTGCGGGCAGGCAAGCTCGAGAGTGAGGTGATGCCTCTCGACGAAACGCTGGCGTTGATGCAAACGCTGGACCGCATTCGCGCCATGTGGAATTTCAAATATCCGTTCGAATAGGGTCTGTCCGGCATGTCACTAAACCTTGCAATCGTCGGCGCGGGGCGCATGACCCAAATCGCGCACATTCCGAGTCTGCTTCAAATTCGCGGCGTAGAGATCGCCGCGCTCGCGGACATTGAAACGGCGCTGGCGGAGCGTGTCGCCGCGCGCTATAACATTCCGCGCGTTTATCGTGACAGCTTGGAACTCCTTGCGGGCGAGGACAAATTGGACGGTGTGCTTGTGGTCACGCCGCGCATGTTTCATGCGGACGCCTGTCTGCCGGTGCTCGAACGCGGCATTCCCGTCTTTCTCGAAAAGCCCCTCGAAGTTTCTCTCGACAAGGGGCGCGCGATTGTCGAGGCACAGGTCCGCAGCGGCGCGGTCATGGTCATCGGCTATCACAATCGCTATGACCCGGCCTTTGTCATGGCGCACAAGATGCTGGGGGCGAACGAATTGGGCGCGCTGCGCTATGGCGTGATTCACAGTTTTGGCGGCGCATGGATGGCAGGCGCCGAGGCGCTGGGCGGCATTTCACCGGACGAGACGCGCGCGGCGACGGCGCCGCCGCAGGCGCAAGCGCGCGATGCCAAGAAATTTCCTGCCGAGGTGGAATGGGTCGAGGGCTGGATTCACGAGATCAATATGGCGCGCAGTTTGTTTGGCGAAGCCAAACAGGTCATTTTTGCGACCAACGAAATGCCGCGCCTGGCGCTCGTCGAATTTGAAAAGGCGCGCGGATTGTTTGAAGTGGGGTTGATGAACCCGCCGGGCAGTGTGTTTGACTGCACGATTGCCTTGCATTGCGATCAGGGACGGATTGACCTTGATTTTGCTCCGCCGCTCGCGTTTCGTCAGCGCAGTCAAATCAAAATCACAACACCCGCAAGCGTGAGTTACCCTTCGCTGACGTATCAGGAATCGTTTGTCCAGGAACTGGTCCATTTTTTACAGTGCATTCGCGGACTGGCGGCGCCGCACACCACAGTGCAGGATGCGCAGCGCGATCTGGAACTTGCTTTTGAAATCATCAGACATCTTTAGCCGAGATACGGACTATGCCACACGCTCACGATCTGCCGATCAATCCGCATTTACTCAATCTGCCGCGCTATATTCGGGGCAAGTCTATTCAAGAGGTCCGGGACGCGCTCGGGGTCAGCGAAATCATCAAGCTCGGCTCGAACGAGAACCTCTTCGGTCCTTCCCCCAAGGCGCTTCAAGCGCTGCGCGACGCGGCGGCGGAAGCGCATTATTATCCGGGAGTCGAAGCGCATGACTTGCGGGAACAGCTCGCCGCGCATCTCGGTCACGACCTGACCGCCAACAACATCATCGTCGGCAACGGGTCTGCCGATGTGCTGCGCGCCGTCGCCCAGACATTTGTGTTTGACCGCGTCGAGAACATTATCCAGATGCCTGCGTTTCAGATGTACGAGATTTTGACTGACATGTACGGCGGGCGCTCGGTTGTGCTCAAGCAGACGCATAACTATGCGTATGACCTCGACGAAATCTGCGCGCACGTTACGCCGAGAACGCGACTCTTGTTTTTCAACAATCCCAACAATCCGACCGGGTTGTATGTGAATCATGCGGCGCTAACCGGGTTTCTCGACCGCTTGCCGCCGCATGTGATCGTGGTGTTGGACGAAGCATACGCAGATTTTGCCGAGGCAGACGATTTTCCGGGCGCGCTCGAATATGTGCGCGAGGGACGTAATGTCATTGCCACGCGCACTTTTTCGAAACTCTATGGGCTGGCGGGAGTACGCGTCGGTTACGGCATTGCGCGCCATGACATTATTGATGCGCTCTTGCGGACGCAAACCGCGTTTCATGTGGGAACGCTGCCGCTTTTGGCGGCGTCGGCGGCGCTGACCGACCACGAACATGTGCAGCGCGCGCTGCAGGTGAATCACGACGGCAAAGCGTATTTGTATCACGAGTTTGATGCGTTGGGGCTAGAGTATTTGCCCACCGAAGCGAACTTTATCATGCTTGTGAACCTGCCGTTCCCGGTGACGCGCATCGAACATGCCATGCACAAGCACGGGGTCATCATCCGCCCGTGCGATCCATTTGGCTTGCCCGACGCGCTGCGCATCACGATTGCGCCGCCCGAAATCAACCAACGCATGATTCGCGCGTTACGCCAGGTATTGGCAGAACTGGAAAAGGAATGAAACTCAATTTACAGGTTGAAGGACAGCGCGGGCTAAATTGGACGCGTTGGCAGAAATTTGTTCCGGCGGTCGAAGCAATGGGATTTGACGGGCTGTTTCGTTCCGACCACTTTGTCGAAAACAATCCCCCCGACCGCGACTCGCTCGAAATGTGGGTCTCGCTCACCTGGGCGGCATGCAACACCAAACGCATGCGCATCGGCTCGCTTGTGTCGCCGGTCTCGTTTCGGCATCCTGTGCATACCGCGCGGATGGCAAAGGATGTGGACGACTTGAGCGGCGGACGGCTCACGCTTGGGGTCGGCGCCGGTTGGGGCGGCGGGGTGCGCGAGCACTCGATGTTTGGTTTTGACCTGTTGGACACGCGCGAAAGGTTTCTGCGCTGGCAGGAGGGATTGGAAGTGATTACGCGCTTGCTGCGCGAACCCGGTCCGGTGAATTTCGAGGGCAAATATTTCCAGCTGCGCGATGCGGTCTTGTACCCGCGCCCGCAGCGCCCGCGCGGTCCGGACATTTTGATCGGCGGCAACGGTCCCCACAAAGTCCTGGAGGTCGCGGCAAAATATGGCGATGAATGGAACGCAATCTTTCGCTCGCCCGCCCAATTCCGCGAACTGAATGCAGAGCTCGATACGCTGGCGCGGGCGCAGGGACGCGACCCCAAAAAGATTCAACGCTCGCAGATGAAGGGGATGCTTTTTGGGCGTGACGATGCGGCGGTGGAACGCCAATTGGCGGCGCGTCAACAGACGGACTCGCGAACCAAACAAGAGTTGCTGGCGTGGGGCATGTTGATTGGGACGCCTGACGAGATTGTTGACCAACTGGGCGAGTTGAGCGAGGCGGGGATGCAGCAAGTGATGATTCAGTGGGCGGACCTCGAGGACCTGGACGGGCTGGAATATTTTAGCCGGAGCGTTTTGCCACAGGCGCAGGCGCTCGCGTGAAAATTGCGCTCGTCGCGTTGAACGAGCAGCGCGTCCCTGAATTTGTGACCGAAACGCTGGAACGCGAAAACATCTCGCTGGTCGTCCGCGAGTGCGTGACGCGCGAGGACCTGGCAGAGTGCGCGGACGATGCCGAGATTGTCTGGTCTTTTGGCGATTGCGCCGCACTGTCGGCTGAGAATCTGACCGTCCTGAAAAATTGCGGCGCGCTCATTCGTTCGGGCAGCGGTGTGGACCGGATTCCGATAGATGCGGCGACGGCGCAGGGCATTCTTGTCGTCAACACTCCCGCCGCCGTCGCCGATGCGGTGAGCGACCATGCGATTGCGCTGTTGTTTGCCGTCACACGCCAGATTGCGGCGCGCGACCGCGAGATTCGGGCGGGGATTTGGGACCGCAATTTGCCCGCGCTCCGATGGCATCTGACGGGGCAAACGCTTGGGCTGATCGGATTTGGCAACATTGCGCAAAACGTCGCCCGCAAATTGTCCGGGTTTGGTTTGCGGCGGTTGGTGTTTGACCCATACGTGAGCGATGAAACATTTGCGGCTCATAATGTGCGCGCTGTGAATCTGAACACGCTGCTACGCGAGTCGGATTTCATCTCGATTCACAGCGCGCTGACGCCGGAAACGCATCATCTCATCGGCGCACGCGAACTGGCGTTGATGAAAGCGAACGCGGTCCTGGTCAATACGGCGCGCGGTCCGATTGTAAACGAACCGGCGTTGTATAACGCACTGTGTGAATCAAAAATCGCGGGGGCAGGGCTGGATGTATTTGATCCCGAACCTCCCGCGATGAACAATCCGCTCTTGCATCTGCCCAACGTCGTCGTCACGCCGCATATCGGCGGGTATTCCGACAACTCGCTCGAAATTGCGTGGCGCATGTCGCTGGAGACGGCGCTCGATCTGACGCGTGGTCGGATGCCGCGTTCCGTAGTAAATCGGGATGTGAAATCCCGCTGGAGTTTGCGATGAAACTTGGTTTTCTCACGGTCGGGTTGAGTCCACTTTCGCTCGACGAGATTTTGCGTTGGGGCGCGACGAATGGTTTTGAGACGGTGGAAATCGGCTGCTGGCCCCCCGCGCACAAACGCGCGTTTGATGGGATGCAGTTGGATGTTACGACGCTCACGCCCGCGCGGGCGCAGGAAATTCGCGCGCTGGCGGCAGAGGTCGGGCTTGCCATCTCGTGTCTCTCGTACTGTGACAATAATCTTGCCAGCGATCCTGTCAGGCGCAAGGCGAATCTGGAACACTTGGGCAAGGTGATTGACGCTGCCGCGTTATTGAGAGTAGATACGGTCTGCGCCTTTGTCGGGCGCGATGAAACCAAGACCATCGCGGACAATATTCAACTTGCCGCGCAAATCCTCACGCCGACGGTGAGATACGCGCGCGAAAAAAATGTGCGGATCGCCATCGAGAACTGTCCCATGCCGGGATGGCAGTTTGAAGGACTGGTGGGAAATGTGGCGCACACGCCGGAGGTGTGGGACGCGTTGTTTCGGGCGATTCCCGACGAGAACTTTGGGCTGAACCTGGACCCTTCGCACCTGATTTGGCTAGAGATTGACCCCATCCGCGCGGCGCGCGAATATGCGTCGAGGACTTTGTACGCGCACGCCAAAGATACCGAGTTGGTGCCGGAGCAGAAATACCGTCGGGGGATTATGGACCCGGGCAGCAACGGTTGGCGCATTTACCGCAATCCCGGGCGCGGCGCGCTGGACACGGGCGCGTTCCTTGCGGCGCTGCGCGCAGGCGGATACGATGGCGCGCTGAGCATCGAGATGGAGGACCCTGATTGGTGGGGGAGCAGCACGAGTGTGCAGGCGGGGCTGCTCGCCGCGCGCGATTTTTTGCGACCGCTGTTATAGACGGTTTGTGTCACATGATACGGCTCGCCCCCTGTTGGGCGTTCGTGTGATGCGACCCCTGACGCCGAGATGCAACGCGAGACAAGAATTGGCGCAATTTCAATGGTTCGAGAGATTGAATTGCGTATCACCGGGTATTGACCTTGTGAGAAGGTAGGAAAAATGAAGAATTCTCAAACTATAACAGATGTTGGGTTAACGCTGGGTGGAAAAATTCGTCAACGCCGCAAGACGAGAAAAATGACTTTGACCGAATTGTCGCGTGAATGCAATATCTCGCCGTCATTCCTTTCTCAAATCGAGCGCGACCAGGCGAAACCGTCCGTCGGCACGCTCCATGCGATTGCGGACAAACTCGGCGTCAAGCTGGGCGAATTTTTCGAGGATGCGGATGGGAGGTCCGAGAACGGCGCGGGCAAACAGACCGAGCCGCCCGCACAGATCGTGCGGGGGAATCAGCGCAAAGCGCTGGTCTATCCCAATTCGGGGATTCGCAACGAACTGGTTTCGCCCGATCTGCAGCGATCCATTCAAATGATGTGGACGGTCCTGCCTCCGGGCGAGACGACAGGCGATGTGCCCCTCGTGCATGACGGCGAGGAATGTGGTCTGGTCATTCAGGGGCGCGTGGGCGTTTGGGTGGGGGACGAATATTACGAGTTGGGTCCGGGAGACGCAATCTATCAAAAGAGCACGATCCCGCACCGCAGCCAGAATTTGGGAGATACGGATGCAATTGTGGTGGTGGCGATCACCCCCCCCTCCTTCTGAAATAAAAAAAATCGGCGACCAAAGGTCGCCGATTTTTTACGCCGAAAACTTCCAGCCCCATTCAAATTCGATTACTGTCGGTTTGTCCGCCAACAGGGCGCGGGTGAGGGCATCGGACAATTGCTGCGGGGTCTGGATGCGCTCGCCATATGCCCCAAACGAGCGCGCCAATTCCACGAAATCGGGGTTGACCAGGTCTACGGCGATATACTGTTCGTCAAACATTTCGCCTTGCTGCTTTTTGATCATGCCGTAGGTATTGTTGTTGGGAATCAGGATCGGCACATTCAATTTGTACTGGATCGCGGTCGCCAGGTCCATGCCGGTAAAGAGAAACGCGCCGTCGCCGACAATCGCAATGACCGGTTTTTCAGGACAGGCGATTTTTGCGCCCAACGCTTCGGGAATGCCGAATCCGAGCGTGCCATAGCCCCACGGAAAGAGCATCGTCCGCGGTTCATAGACCGGAAAAGCCGCGAGCATATCCGCCCAAAAGACGGTCATGTCGGCGCTGATGATCGCGTCTCGCGGCAGCGTCTGGCGCAGGGCGCGCATCCACGGGGTTGACGAGCCGACGCGTTCGAGCAGGGCAGCCCGAAATGCGGTTTGGGCTTGATGCATTCCGCGTTCGACCCGTCCGCCGCGATCTACATCCCACTCGCTCAAACACGCTTCAATCGCTTCCAGCGTCGCGCGCGCATCGCCGACGAGTTTGAGCTGCATGGGTAGGTTGCGTTCGATCTCGTTCGGGTCTGCGTCAATCCGAATCGTCACGCCGGGCAGGGGTATGTTCCAATCATGCGTCATCGCCTGGTTAAAGCGTGTGCCGACGGCGAGCAGCGCATCCGCTGCGCCCGCGAGCGGACGAATATCGGCGGTTGCCATCCACGCTGTCCCGCACCACAGGGGGTGGTCCGCCGGAATGCAGCCCGCGCCCATGCCCGTCGTCAACACGGGTGCGCCGAGACGTTCGGCGATACGCACGAGAACGTCGCTCGCGTCGCTGCTGATTACCCCGCCGCCCGCAAAGATCAACGGGCTTGAAGATGCTGCCAGCTGGCGCGCCGCGGTCTCGATTTGTGTGGGAGGGGGCAAGGTCCGTTCGCGCACCGCGCGAGGTGGTGGTTTGGAACCGTTGGGTTCAAAGGTTTCTACCTGTACGTCGCGGGGAATTTCGATTTGGGCGGGACGCGGTCGCCCGTTACGCATGGCTTGAAAGGCATCCCGAATAGCTTGGGCGCTTGCGTGCGGTTCATTCAACCGCACGCTGAATTTTGTGACGGGCGCAAGGATTTCCATTTGCCCGGTCAGTTCGTGCAAGAGACCGCGGTCTTGATTGATGAATTCGCGATTGATCTGGGTCGCCAAGAGCAAGACCGGCGAAGAATCGGCAAATGCTTCACCCAGTCCCGTGTAGGCGTTCGTCACACCCGGACCCGGCAAAAGAATCGCCGCCGCAATTTTGCCGCTCGCGCGCGCATAGCCATCCGCCATGAACGACGCGGCTTGTTCGTGACGCACGGTAATCACACGAATGCGCGGATGATGATACAACGCGTCAAACAGGGGCATACTATATGCCCCCGGAATGCCAAAGACGACCTCTATTCCCTGCTCGTCGAGCGCCTGAACGATCGCCTGCGCGCCGCTGATTTTCATATCTTGGACTCCATGTCCGAATCGAGACCCAGTTCTTGCATTTTCACGGTATCCGGCGCGCCGCGCGCATCCAGCTGCCGCTGGCGGAAAAATTCATTCAAGGCGCGACCCACATCAGAGAGCGGCGCGCCGCTTCCGGCGATCTGTTCGACGACGCGCGGCGGCAGGGTATCTGCTTCGCGACCGACCCCCAGCCGCAAATTAAAAGCGCGGCGCAGATACCAGGTGCGTTCCCCGATGCGGACCAAGTCTTGTTCGGTGAATGGATGCCCCGTCGCCGCGCTCAACAACTGCGCGGTATATTCGCCGGTGACTGCGCCCGCGAGAAATTGGCAATACACCATCGAGCTGTTGGCGCCCGACAGGTCCATATGATGAATGATTTCGCCGACCCACGTCTCGTAGGTGTGCTCGCCGTCCATCACAACCCCTTCTTCATTGTGGGTTGCGCCGCGCGGGAGAGTGGCGTAGGCGACCTCAAGCCCGCGCATGGCGCGCGGGTGATGAAAGGGCAATTCCAGCCCCTTGACCTGAATCGCAAATTCTGTGCCGCCCCCAACTTGTTCGGCGGCGCGTTTTGAACCTTGCGCGAGCAGCGCGCCAATGCCCGGACAATTTCCGCTCATGCGCTTGACCAGTTCGAGGACGAGCGCAGGGTTGCCCCATTCGAGTTTCAAGCCGTCGGTGAGCGCGTCGTTCAATAAACCGAGTTCATACGCCTCGAGCGCCCACGAAATCGTCGCCCCTGCGCTGATGGTGTCAATGCCGAGCCGGTTGCACAGGTCGCCGGTCTGGATGATCGCCAGCGGGTCACTGCTTTGGCTTTGGGCGCCCAGTCCGGCAAGAGTCTCGAACTCGACGCCTGCCAAATGTCCCTGTGTGGCATCCAGGCGCGGCGCATTGATGCCCCACTTGCAGGCAATCGGGCAGGCATAGCACGTATCCTTTTCGGGAATCCATTGCTCGTGCATGGCATCGCCGGTGATTTTTTCGGCGTGTTCGAGCCATTCGCTCGGATGCAGCTGCCAATTCCGCGCGGGCATGTCGCCCATTTCGATCGAGGACGAGGTCATTCCTGCCGTGCCGCGTCCGTGCCGAATCCCCATCAGGAAACCGCTCTGCTGAAACAACTTGAGCGCCTGTAGTCGCAGCGCATTAAATTCCTTTTCGTCTGCGAGTGGGATATTTTTTGTGCCCCGCGCAACGATTGCTTTTAGCTTTTTGCTGCCCGCGACCGCGCCCAGCCCACAGCGCGCAGCCACATCGTTGCCTTTTTGATGCACCAGGGACGCCATCGGCACACAGTGTTCGCCCGCGGGTCCGATTGTAATGACGCGACTGTTGGGGTAACGCTCCCGCAGGATTTGTTCCGTGTCGTAGGTCTCGCGTCCCCACAAGTCATCCGCCGGTTCGAGCGTCACCCGGTCATCATCAATGAGCAGGATCACCGGATGTGCTGAAATTCCGCGCACGAGGACCGCATCATAGCCCGCGCGCTTGAGCTGCGTGCCAAAATAGCCGCCGAGGGATGCTTCGCCCCACAGTCCGGTAAATGGAGAGCGCGCCGCCAGCGAAATACGCCCGGTGCCGGGCCACGTGGTTCCTCCCAGCGGACCCGCCGCCAGCGCAAGGACATTTTCCGGTCCAAGCGGATGCGCCGCCGCGGGAACGCTTTTATAGATCAGGTGCGCGTTCAGTCCGATGCCGCCGATGGTGCGTATCAACAATTCGCGCGCGAGCGGCTTGCGTTCGATCGCGCCGCGCGTCAGGTCAACATCCAGATATTGTTCATTCCAGGCGTATGCCATTCGCTAACTCGTGGTCTCGATGCGACAAAAAGCATGTCCCCGTGCGATGCATTGGGTCTCGCGCGTCGTCACATGTTTTCCGGTCAATCCCGACACCAGACCGCCCATCACCCCGCGAATCAAATGGCAGACACCTGTTTCGATCCGGAGCTCGTTTGCATCCAGCCCATGCGCGAACGCAGAGCGATGAATGTGGACGACAAGGTTTGCGGCATCATGCTCATACGAGACGAGTTCAAAACGACCCCAGCCGATTTCTGCGCCCATGTTGCACATGAATTCGACCGCGCCGCGCGGGTCGAGGTTCAATGCCTCGCGATATTTCTTGCCTGACAATTGTCCGCCGACAAATCCGCCGCGATACAATAATTCGCCCGCGCGCTCTTGTCCCAATTCCTCTGTTGCAGCCGTGACGATGCCATACAGTGTCTCGGGACGGATGAGCAGGTAGCGGACGCCTTTGAACCAGAGCGCGCCGTCGTCGGCGTTCCATTCGAGTTGGGTGAGGACAGAATTTTCCATGACGGGTCAAAAACCGGATGTCAACAAAAGCTATAGCGTCATGCACACGCGGCGCGCATCATAGATCGCCGCGTGAATGTTGCGTCCCGTGATCGCATCGCCAATCCGAAAGAGTTGATATGCGCCTCGCGCGTTCCGGACGAGCGTTTGTGGTTGGCAAGCTATCAACGCGACATGGTCGAGCTCTCCATAGTTGGACGACCCGGGCTGCAGGGCGGAATACAAATCGGTGACGGGCAGCGTGCCGTTTTCGACGACGACCTGGTCAACCACGCGCTCGGTGTTTGCTTTGTTGTATTCGTTATACAGCGTCGCGCACAAATTTCCATTGCGGCGCGACACGGCGACGAGCCGCTGATTCAACGTAATTGTGACGTCGTGGTCATAAAAGGATTTCAGATAGGCGGGATAACTCGTACCGCCGATTTCTTGCGCCACCGCGCGATCGGGCGTGACGAGTTCGACGCGCGAACCATGCTCTGCCATGAACTCGACGCAAGAATAGCCCGCATGATTGCCCTGATCGTCAAAAAACAAGACGCGCGCCGCGGGCTTGACCTCGCCGCTCAAAATATCCCACGCGCTTGTGACCAAATCGGCGCCCGTTTGCAAAAATTCGGTGTTTGGCAGTCCGCCGGTAGCCAGAATGACCACATTCGGATTTTCTGCCAGCACATCCCCCGCTTCGGCATAAAGATTCAAACGCACCACCACGCCCAACCGTTTCACCTGAGCATACAGCCAATCGGTGATGCCGATAATGTCTGCGCGACGCGGGGCGCGCGCGGCAATTTGGACCTGTCCGCCGACCTGACTGTTTGCTTCCATCAAGACAACGTGATGTCCGCGTTCCGCGCACACGCGCGCCGCTTCGAGACCCGCGGGTCCTGCGCCGACGACGACGATTTTACGCGGCGCGGCGGTGGTTTTTGCAAGGATGTGCGGAATTGTGGCTTCGCGTCCCGTCGCCGGATTGTGTATGCACAACGCTTCGCGCCCGACATAGATGCGATCAATGCAATAGCCCATGCCCACACAAGGACGAATTTGGTCCTCTTGGCCTCGTTCAATTTTTTGTACGAGGTGAGGGTCCGCCATCAGCGCGCGTGTCATGCCGACCATGTCGAGAATATTTTCGCGGATGGCATAGCGCGCGGTCGCGACATCGGCGATGCGCGCGGCGTGAAACAGAGGCAAATCAATCTCCCGGCGGATTTCCGCCGCGAGCGAAAGGTGAGGTCCTCCCGGCGTGCCCATGTTCGGAATGACGTGCGACAGGGCTTCATCCGTTGCAATCCACCCTTTGATGAGATTGATAAAATCCAACATGCCGGTCGCGGCGAGACGGCGCATAATTTCGATGCAATCGCGCTGCGTCAATCCGCCCGGTGTGCTCTCATCGCCCGACATTCGAATGCCCACGATAAAATCATCGCCGACCTGTTTGCGAATCTCGGCGAGCGTTTCTAAACTGAACCGCATCCGCCGTTCGAAATCGCCGCCGTATTCATCCACGCGCCGATTCACCAGCGGCGTCCAAAAGCTGTCAAACAAATGCCCGTACGCTTCAATCTCTACGCCGTCGAGACCTCCTTGTTTGCAGCGTCGCGCGGCCGCCCCGTATTGTTGGATGACGCGTTGAATGTCAGCGTGTTCCATCTCTTTTGGAATGGACCGATGAGCGGGTTCGCGGACAGGCGACGGCGCGATCACAGGGAGCCAATGGTCCGTGTCCCAGTATGTCCGGCGTCCCAGGTGCGTGATTTGACACATCAACGCCGCGCCGTGACGATGAATCCGTTCTGCCATTTCGCCAAAATACGGAAGGATTTCATCATCCCCAACATAGATTTGCCCAAACGCGGCGGGGGAATCCGGGGCAATGTTGGCTGAACCGCCAAACATGGTGAGCGCCACCCCGCCTTTTGCCTTTTCTTCGTGATAGAGCTGATAACGCAGTTTGGGTTTTGCGTCCTCGGCATAGGACGGTTCATGGCTCGTGCTCAGAATGCGATTTTTGAGCGTGAGATGTTTTAACCGGAACGGTTGGAGAAGCGGATCAGTAGTGGACATGGGCCCAGTTCTCTTTTGTGCAAACGGTTCACTTTGAATCAAACCGATTCATCATCCGTAATCTCGATGCCATAATCGCGTAATGCTTGCACGCGCGAGACCTTGCCGTCGCGCACGTCCCGCCGCACCGCCTCAGGATCGCGGTCCTGCGGGTTCCCGTATCCGCCCGCGCCGGGAAGACGCAGTGAGACCACATCACCCGCCTTGAGCTTGTCCAGTCCTTTGGATTTCATGACGCGCTCTTGCGAGGTGCCGGGATTCAACACAAATTGTCCTTTGGCGCCGTTGTGTCCGCCAAAGACGCCAAAGGGAGCAAAACGCTGGCGGTCGCCATAGCGCGCCCAACTGACATCATCAATGAGCACGCGAATGTCGCGGCGGAGGGCGAGCGCGCCGCGATATTTTCCGGCGCCGCCGGAGTCGGGAATCAGTTCGTAGCGTTCGATCCGCACGGGATACTCTAATTCCACCGCCTCGACCGGCGTATTTTTGAACCGCGCGAGATGCGAGTCCTGCCCATCGCGCCCGTCTTTGGTGGGGCGAGCGCCTGCGCCGCCGCCCTGAATGTCTATATAGACAAACCGCTTGCCGGTGACGGGGTGATAGCCCGAAAAACCACAGTTGGTAATGTTACCGTGCGAACCGGCCATCACGCGTTTGGGAACAGCCGGGGCGAGGGCGCGAAAAACCGCTTCGGTGATTTTTTGAACGGTATTTGTTCGCGCGCCCACCGCGCCGGGCATGTTTGGATTGACGATCGTGCCTTCTTCTGCGCGAATAGTGAACGGGCGATAGCACCCGGAATTGGGCGGGACGTGCGGGTCAACGATGGCGATGAGCGCGTAATAGACGGCTGCATAGACTGTGGCGAGCGGCGCGTTGACGTTGCCGCGCACCTGTTTGGCGGTGCCGTCAAAATCAATCGTTGCGCTGTCGCCGCGTTTGTGAATGTTGACCTGCAAATGAATCGGGTCGTCCGTCACGCCATCGTCGTCCACCCAGTCTTCGCCGGTGTAATCCCCGTCGGGCAGAGCTACAAGCCCTGCGCGCACGCGTCCTTCGGACACATTCAACAATTTTTCGAGACAGGCATGCGTGACCGCGGGCGTGTATTTGGTGACAATCTCTTTTACTCGACGCACGCCCACAAAATTTGCGGACGCCTGCGCGCGAATATCGCCGAGCGTCTTGTCGGGGACACGAATATTGTTGGCAATGATGCCAAATAACTCGCGGTCCTCTTGCCCGCGTTTGTACAATTTGATAAAGGGCATCCGCAGACCTTCGAGATAGATCTCGGTGAGACCGCCCGCCGTGCCGCCCGGCGCCGCGCCGCCCATATCGGTGTGATGGGCGATACTGCCGACAAAGCCGACGAGCTTGCCCTTGAGTTTGACGGGCGCAAACGTGACCAGGTCCATCACATGCTGCCCGCCCGCGTAGGGATCATTGAAAATAATCACATCCCCGTCATCCAGCTCGTCGTCGGAATAGTGACGGCGCAGGGCGCGCATCCCGAGCTCAAAACCGGTGAGCAGCATCGGCGCGTGATGCGCTTGTGCGATCGTGTTCCCGGCGCGGTCAAAAACGGCGCACGAGATATCTTTGATTTCTTTGATGACCGTCGAACGCGCGGTGCGGACCAGGGTATAGCCCATTTCGTCCGCGACTTGTTCCATCGCGTAACGGATGACCTGCATGGTGACGGCGTCGGCGCGGTATTTCATTTATTTTCTCTCCGCCTGTTTTGCTTTCGGGGCGCGTTTAGAGCTGGAGCGCGCGGCTTTTGAACGGAGCGCGGGTTCGATCAACAGATTGCCATAGACATCCACCGAGCAGATAAAGCGCGGCGGCACGACGGTGGTGCTGGTGGTTTCCTCAATCAAACTGGGTCCCGTCAACTTGTGCCCGGGGCGCAATTCACTGCGCTCATAGATTGCCGTCATGACAAAACCACGCTCGAAAAAATAGACCTTGCGTTTTGATTTTGGCTTGGCGGGGCGCGCGGTTTTCTTTTGGCGGGCGAGTTTTAATGCGGGGGCGCGCCCGATCGCGGTGAGACGCAAACTCACACATTCGACGCGTTCGCCGGGATCGCCATAGGCATAAACGCGGCTGTGGGTGTCGTGAAAGAGTTGAATCGTTTCCGCGATGTGCGGGTCGGTCAGGCGCGGCTCGTCATTCGCCACAGGGATGGTCAACTCGTATGACTGCCCCTCGTAGCGCAAATCGGCAGCCCACTGGACAACGACCGCCTCGGGCGAAACATTTTCCTGCGCCAATTGGGCGCGGGCGTGCGTTTCCATATCCCGAAAAACAGGTTCCAGTCTTTCGGCGGTCGCTTCCGCTTGCGACAGCGCCACCGTCCGCACGTAATCATGCCGCAGGTCGGCAGTCACCGCGCCAAACGCGGAAAAGACCGAGCAGAACGGCGGCACAATGACGCGGCGCATCCCCAATTCCTGCGCCAGTTCCACCGCGTGCAGGGGACCCGCGCCGCCAAAAGCCAACAGCGAAAATTCGCGCGTGTCATAGCCCTTTTGGGTGGAATTGACGCTGATGCCGCGCACCATGTTGGCATTGACCACTCGCAGAATGCCCGCCGCCGCCTCCGCCACCGACATTTTGAGTGGGGATGCCACGTACTCCTGAATGGCTGCCTGTGCCCTGTCGGGATGCAGTTGAATTTCAGAGCCGAGAAAGTAATCGGGGTTCAAGCGTCCCAACGCCAGGTTCGCATCGGTCACGGTGGGATAGATGCCGCCCTGCCCGTAACACGCGGGACCGGGGTCCGAACCGGCGGAACGGGGTCCCACATTCAGCCCGCCTCCGGCATCCACCCAGGCGATCGAGCCGCCGCCCGCGCCAATGCCTTCGACATCAATCATTGGAATTTTGACGGGATAACCCTCGAACTCGCCTTCGGATTTGACGCGCGGGTGGGCGTCCACAATCAAGCCAATGTCAAAACTTGTGCCGCCCATGTCGCAGCCAATGATGCGCGTGTCGCCCGTCAGTCTGCCAAACAACGCGGTGGCTAGCGCGCCGCCCGCAGGTCCCGAATTGACCATATTCACCGCACGCGAGCGCGCGGCTTGCGCGGTCATGGCGCCGCCCGAGGTCTGCATGATGCGGAGGTCTATCGCGCCAAAGCTCGCTTGCAGTTTGGCTTGGAGCGAATCCAGATAACGCTCGGTGATGGGGGTCAGATACGCATTGATGACAGTGGTCGAGGTGCGCTCGAACTCGCGGAATTCGGGGGCGATCTCTCCGGCGAGCGTGACCGGGACATCGGGCAGTATTTCCTGACACATTTCGCGGATCAGATGTTCGTGCACCGGATTGCGAAACCCAAACAACAGACAGATGGCGATAGCTTGCACGTGTTCGGTTTGAAATTTCTCGATCGCTTGCACGACAGAGGCGGTATCCAGAGGGCGCACAATCGAACCGTCCGCGCCCATGCGCTCGTCTGCTTCTAATCGCAAATAGCGCGGCACAAGGGGCGCGGGCAGGTCAACGTTAATGTCATAGAGTCCCGCATCTGGACGCTCGATGCGCGCGATTTCCAGCACGTCACGAAAGCCCGCCGTCGTAATCAATCCGACCCGCGCGCCCTGGCGTTCGATCAAGGCGTTGGTCCCGATGGTGGTGCCGTGGGCAATGTATTCGAGATCACCCGGCGCGGCATTGGCGATACGCAGGATTTTTTCGATGCCCGTCAAGACGCCCTGCGCGGGGTTCCCGGGCGTCGTGAATGTTTTGGTGTAATGAATTTTGCCGGAGCGGTCGTCAATCAGGACAAGGTCCGTAAAGGTGCCGCCCACGTCAATGCCGAGCCGCATGTGGGGTGCCATGATTAGATGATTCCCTCTGTTTGCAGTTGCGCGATTTGTGGAGGGTTGTATCCCAGGGTCTCGCCATAAATGAGCGCATTGTGTTCTCCGAGACGCGGGGGAAAGGAAATTTCCCGCTCACCGGGGTCATTCACATCGGGGGTCGGCGCCAAAAGCAATTCCTGTCCGGTCCTGGCGTCGTGGGCATGTGCGAACGAATTTTGGAGCGGCGGTTCGTCCAGCACCTGCGCGAGCGAATTGACGCGCGCGACGGGAACGCCGATGCTTTCGAGCAAGCGCATCAATTCGGCGGTGTCGAGCGTTTGGGTGATCTCGCCGATGCGGTGATGGAGCCGCGTCAGGTCTGCCAGGCGTCCCGCATTGCGTTCGTATTCGGGCAGCGCAAGGGATTGAAAGGCGGGCAGTTGACTGAATGCAGCCCACTGGCGGTCGTTGCCCATGGCGATATAGACATAGCCATCGCGCGTGTGCAAGACCGCGACGGGTCCAAAATATTGGTGCGTATTGCCGCGCCGTGTAATGTGTTCGCCCAATTTGGTGAGCATCAGCGGGTTTGCCATCCATGCTGCTGCCGAGTGAAACATGGAAATGTCAATGCGCGAACCTTGCCCGGTCACGGCGCGTTTGTAGAGCGCCTTCATAATCGCGCCGTATCCGTGCTCTGCCGCGCCGAGGTCCACCATGGGCAAGCCAAAGACCTGCGGCGCGCCGTCCGGCTCGCCCGTCAATTCCATCCAACCGGCGCGCGCCTGGATGACGGGGTCATACGCGCCCCGGTCGTATTGCGGACCAAAGCCGGTGATGCCGAGCCAGATCAGGTCGGGGCGGATTTCCTGCAGCTTTTCATACGCAATCCCGAGCTTGGCATAGCTGCCGGGACGATTGTTGGTGGCAAAAATATCTATGGGCAGTTTGGCGACCAGTTCGCGTAAGAGCGCGCGCCCCTTTTCCTCTGCCAGGTTGAGCGTAATCGCCTGTTTGCCGCAGTTGTTGGGCAAGAGATAGACGTTCATGCCCTCTTCGCCCGTCGGGCGCCCGATATAACGGTTCGGGTCGCCGCGCCCGGGAGGTTCCACCCGAATGACGCGCATCCCCTCGCGCGCCAGTCTTTGGGTGAGAAAAGGCAGAGCCGTCGCCTGTTCGAGCGACAGGACGGTGATGGAGGAAAAGAGAGACATGGGTTACAGAATCACGGGTTCACGAAAGACGCCGTAAACATCCTTGAATATTTTTGTAATTTCGCCTGTCGTCGCATACGCCTTGACCGCATCCAACACGGCGGGCATGACATTTTGTTTTTTCTCGGCGGCATCACGGACGGCGCGCAATGTGCGCGCAACCAGCTCTGTATCGCGTTCGCGGCGCACCTGCGCGAGCCGCGCGATTTGTTCGTCCACCGCTGCCTGGCGATACGGGTGCAGTTCGACCTCACCCGATTCGGGATTTTCCGAGCGGTACTTGTTGACGCCGATTTTGACGAGCTCGCCGGATTCGACCGCCCGTTCAAATTCGTACGCCTGTCGCGCCGCGATGGTTTGAATCTGTCCCGTGGCGACTGCTTGCACCATTCCGCCCATTTCATCCACGCGGCGCATCTCGTCCACCATTCGTTTTTCCATTTCGGCGGTCAAGGATTCGATATAGTACGAACCAGCGAGCGGGTCCACCGTGTCGGACAAGCCAATCTCGTCGGCGACGATTTGCATGGTGCGAAGAGAAATCAGCTGCGCCCTGGGCGTGGGAATGGTATATGCTTCGTCGTAACAACACAGCGCCATCGTCTGCGCGCCGCCCAACGCCGAGATGAGCGCGTAATAGGACCCGCGCACGATATTGTTTTCGGGTTCCTCGATGGTCAGCCCCGCGCCGCCGCCGCCTGCCAGCATTTTCATTTGCATCGTTTCCGGTTTTTGCGCGCCAAATTCGTCGCGCATCAGGCGCGCCCAGAGCCGCCGCGCCGCGCGGAATTTGCAAATCTGTTCCCACAGGTTGCCAAAGATATTGAAATTGAATGAAATGCGCCCCGCGAAATCGTCCACGTCCAGACCGCGTGCGATGCCGTGTTGGATATACGCTTTGGCGATGCTGTATGCCCACGCAATTTCCTGGACCGGCGTCGCGCCCGATTCGCGCATGTGATAACCGCACACGCTGACGGGATAGTATTTGGGCGCGTGTTGGGAGCAAAATTCGATCGTGTCGCCGATCAAACGCATGGCGGGTTCGACGGGAAAAATCCACGCGCCGCGCCCGACATATTCTTTCAAGATGTCGTTTTGTGTGGTGCCGCGCACCTCGTTCATCGGCACGCCGCGCTTGTCAGCCATCGCCAGATACATGGCGAGCAGAATCACGGTGGGTGCATTGATCGTGAGCGAGACGCTGATCCGGTCAATCGGCACGCCGTCGAACGCGACCTCGATGTCTTTCAAGGTGTCCACCGCCATGCCGACGCGACCCACTTCGCCCTCGGCGAGCGGGTCATCGCTGTCCAGTCCCATCTGCGTCGGCAAATCGAACGCCACGTTCAACGCGTTCTGTCCATTGGAAATCAAATACTTGAAACGCTCGTTTGTCTCGGCGGGCGTACCAAAGCCCGTGTATTGGCGCATGGTAAAGGGACGGGCGCGATACATCAGGGGATGGATGCCGCGAGTGTAGGGGAACTGTCCCGGCTCGCCAATATCATTCGCAAATTCGATGCCTGCCAGGTCCTCGGGACCATAGACGGGTTTGACCTCGATTCCCGATTCGAGCACCACAGGGCGAACAGGTTTACTCATGCGCGCGTTCCTCCATTTTGGCGCGAACAAACGAGACGATATCATCGAGCCGCGAACCCGTGGGGAATACCCCATCCGCTCCGAGTTCGATCAAGACGTCGCGGTCTTGCTTTGGAATGTTGCCGCCAACGACGAGCAAAGCATCGGTCTTGCCCCGCGCGCGCAATTTTTCGACGAGCGAACGGGTGATGGCAAGATGCGCGCCCGAGAGGACTGACAAGCCGATGACGTCAACATCTTCCTGCAGCGCCGCTTCGGCAATGGCATCCGTGGTCTGATGCAGACCGGTATAAATCACTTCCATCCCCGCCTCTTTGAACGCAATCGCAACCACCTTGGCGCCGCGATCGTGCCCGTCGAGTCCAGGTTTGGCAACGAGAACGCGAATCGGATCACTCATCCTGTTATCTCTTTGGCAATCACATTGCGCAGGATTTCGCTGGTGCCGCCGCCGTAAAGCAAAAAGCGGGCGTCGCGAAAATAGCGTTGTGCCTCGTATTCCATGGCAAAGCCGTAACTGCCGAAAATGCGCGTCGTCTCATCCGCCAGTTTGTTTGCCATTTCAGAGGCAAAGAGCTTTGCCATGGCAGCGGCGGTATTGTCGGGTTTGCCTTGATCAATCTGCCATGTCGCATGCATGACCAGCCAACGCGCGGCTTGGAGCTGTGTCGCCATGTCGGCGAGTTTGTGTTGAATGGCTTGAAACTGGGCGATGGGTTTGCCGAACTGGACGCGCTCGTTGGCGTATTTTTTGCCCGCATCGAGCGCCGCGCGTCCGACCCCCAGACTCAGCGCGCCCGTCATGACGCGAATCTGCGCCAGGATGGCGCCGAGATTCCTGAATCCGCTCCCCTGTGGACCGAGCAGGTTTTCGGCGGGCACGCGCACATTGTCGAGCGCGAGCTCGGCGGTCTCGGATGCGCGGGTGCCCAGTTTGTGGATGGGTTTGCCCACGTGCAGACCGGGCGTGCCGCGCTCGACGAGGAACATGTCAATCCCCTTGAATCCCGCGTTCGGGTCGGTTTTGGCGGCGACCGTGAAAAAATCGGCGCGCGAAGCGCTGGTAATCCACATTTTTTGTCCGTTGATGACCCAGCCATCCCCCTCGCGCACGGCGGTGGTCTGGATGCCCGCCAGATCCGAACCAAAGTTCGGCTCGGTCATGGCGATCCCGCCCATTTTCTCGCCGCGCAGCGCGGGCTTGAGCAGGCGTTCCTTGTGCGCGGGCGTGCCAAAGCGATAGACAAAATCGGTGCCCATCAGACACTGCATTGCCACACACGCGGCGAGTGAGAGCGAGCCGCGCGCCAACTCTTCGATCATCAAATTAAACATCAACATGTCGCCGCCGCTGCCTCCGACGGATTCCGGATAGCGGATGCCGAAATAGCCCAACTCGCCGCAGCGGTTGAATAATGCTTCGGGAAACTCGGCGCGTGTGTCCAACTCGGCGGCGGCGGGGACCACCTCGCGGTCTACAAAATTGGCGACGGCGGAGCGAAAGAGATTGTGTTCTTCCGAGAGTGAAAAATCCATAGGTCTTTTATTTTGCCTGAATGGCGCACAACACCTTTTCGGGCGTGATTGGCAGACTCGTGATGCGGACGCCGACCGCAGTATAAATTGCATTGGCAATAGCGGCTGCGACGGGAGTCACACCCAACTCGCCAACACCTTTGGCGCCGAATGGTCCTTGGGGGTCGTTTGTTTCGACGAGTTGAATGTCAATGGACGGCATATCCAGCGCAGTGGGGACGCCGTATTCGCGCAAACTGTCATTCAACACACGCCCATTCTCGACCAGGAGCTGCTCGGTGAGCGCATAACCGATGCCCATGTGGATACCGCCCTCGACCTGTCCTTCGATGAGCATGGGGTTTATAGCTCGCCCGACATCATGCGCCGCGTCAATATGGACCACACGGACATGTCCCGTCTCGACGTCAACCTCGACCTCGACAGCATGTGCGCCAAAACTATAGGCGGCAGAGAGATTGCCGCGCATGTTGGCATCCGCCATTTGGCTGGGCGGGTCGTACCACCCTCTGCCAATCACCGCCGTGCCCTGTTGGCGGAAATGCCGCGCCCGCACCACTTTATCCAGCGCGACGCGCTGCGCCGGGTCATCGGTCACAAAAATTGTTCCGCCGCGAATATCCAGCGCGCCTGTTGCTACGCGGAGTTGTTCCGCGGCGGTCTCGAGAATCTGCGCGCGCGCATCCAACGCGGCGAGCCGCGCGGCATTGCCCGCGATAAAGGTGGTGCGGCTCGCATGTACACCCACGTCCCACAAACCAAGCGCTGTGTCGCCGTTGATCACGCGCACTGTTTCCAGTGGGACGCCCAGGGTCTCGGCGACAATTTGCGCGAGCACGATATCCGAACCCTGCCCGATTTCCGACGCGCCGGTGATCAGAGTGACGCGCCCAAAGTCATCAACCTTGACGGTCGCCCCGCAGCCGTCGCTGCGATAAATGCGCGCGCCGCCGCCGACATTCATCGTGGCGGCAAAGCCGACGCCGCGCCGCAAAGAGACAGAGGGGGGGGGTGATGCGTCATCTGCCGCGCGGTCGGTCATCGCGCCGACGGCTTGTAAACACTCGCTCATGCCACACGAAGTAATCTCGAGCCCCTGGAGCGTGATCTCATTCGGACGGTTGGCATTACGCAGGCGAAATTCAAGCGGGTCCATGCCCAATGCCTCTGCGAGACGGTCCATCTGTGTTTCGACAAAAAAAGTGGACTGGGGGTTGCCAAAGCCGCGCATCGCGCCCGTGACAGGACTGTTAGTATAAACCAAATCGGCAATAAAGCGCGCGTGCGGGACGCGGTAGAGCGAGCCGACCGTCTGTGCCATCACCAACGTCGTCTGGGCGCCCCACGACGCGTACGCGCCGATATTCAACACGGCGTGCGCATCACGCGCCCACAGCGTGCCGTCCCGCTTGGCGGCAGAGCGCATCTTGACGCGCATGGGCTGACGCACCGGCGCGGCGAGAAATTCCTCGCGACGGTCAAAAGCGATGCGGACGGGGCGCCCGGTCTTGTGCGCCAGCAGCGCCGCGATCGGTTCAAAGGGATACATGTCCAGCCCGCGCCCAAACGAGCCGCCAATCACGGTCTGGATGATGCGGACGCGTCCTGCGGGAATGTCCAATGCCTCGGCAAGGTCGCGTTGGAGCAGGTAGGGGACCTGGGTCGTGCTATACAGGTTCAAGTCGCCGCCCGCGTCATATTCCGCCAGGCAAAAACACGGCTCCATCGGCATGTTGGCGACATAACCGAGCTCGAATTCATCTTGGACGACCACATCCGCCTCTGCAAACGCGGCATCGGGGTCGCCGTGTTGATATTGTTGATGCCGAAAGAGGTTCGAGCCGTGTTGAGGATGCAAGAGGGGCGCGTTGAGGCAAAGCGCGTCATCCGTGTCAAAGACCGCGGGAAGGGGTTCGTACTCGACGCGCACGAGCTGCGCGGCTTCGTGGGCGACAAATGGGTCGGCGGCGGCGACGGCGGCGATTTCATCCCCCACACGGCGCACGCGTTCAGCTTTGAGAATTTGGTTGTCGTCGCCGTAACCAAACGAGCGCGCCGGCGCATCAGCGCCGGTAATGATAGCGCGGACACCCGGCAGTTTTTCGGCGCGAGAGGTGTCTATCGAGACAATGCGCGCGCTGGCAAAGGAGCTGCGAACGATTTTCCCGTACAACATGCGCGGGCGCACCAAATCATGCCCATATACGGCGCGTCCGCTCACCTTGGCGGGAGCATCGAGTTTGGGGGCGCGCGCGCCAATCAGCGTATCATTCATTTCCCGCCGCCAGAATCGCTTTTACAATTTTGGTGTATCCCGTGCAGCGGCACAAGTTTCCTGCCAGCGCCTCGCGCACCTGCATTTCCGCCACGGCATTGTTTTGTTCGCCCAAGAACGCAGTGGCGGTCATGAGCATGCCCGACGTGCAATAGCCGCATTGGAGCGCGCCGTGCTTGACAAACGATTGTTGTAGCGCGTTCAAAGTGCCGTCCTGCTCAAGACCTTCGACGGTGGTGATCGTCCGCCCGTCGGCGTCGGGGGCGAGCACCAGACACGCGTTGACCGCCTTGCCGTCGAGCAAGACGGTACAGGAACCACATTCCCCGACCCGACAACCCTCGTGTGTGCCCATGAGACCGAGCGCGTCACGCAGGACATCCAGCAGGGTGGCTTGCGGGCGCACTGCAACTTTGGTCGGGATGTTATTGACCGTGAGATGAATGTCAAAAAGAGGCATTTGCCCTGTCAGTTGTGGTGAATGTGGAAAACGTTCGACGCAGCAACACGCGCAGCAGCTCATGGCGATAGGCGCGTGAGGCGCGCAGGTCGTCGGGCGGATAGGCATCAGCAATGACGAGGTCTATTGCTCGCGCAAAGGTTTCACGTCCCGCAAGTTGACCGAGCAAGGCGCGTTCCGCTCGAATCATGCGCAAGGGACGCGGACCACTGCCACCCAACACGATGCGCGCGTGCGAAATCTGACCCTCCTGTTGTTCGAGCGCGATGGCAAAATTGACGAGCGGCACGTCCACTGCTTGACGCACCATAAAGCGTTGGTAGCGCGCGCTCCCGCGCGGCGGGGGGATCGAAATACCTGTCAATATTTCGCCCTGTGCCAGCTGCGTGCCGCCCCATGTCGGATAAAACCGGTCAAGCGACAGGGTGTCTTTGCCGCCGACTCGGTGGACCGTGACCCGGGCATCGAGAGCGAGCAGGATGATGGCGAGGTCGGCAGTGGGCGTCGCGACACACAGATTTCCGCCGAGCGTGGCGAGATTGCGGACCTGCGGCGTGGCGACGTACGCGATAGTTTCTTGAAGGACAGGGTAGTGGGCGCGAACAATGGGCGAGCGCTGCAATTCTGCCAACGTGACCAATGCCCCAACGTGTAATCCGTCGGATGGGTCAAATTCCAGTTCGCGTAGTCCGGGAATAGTTTTGAGATTGACGATAGCTGTGGCGGACCATTGCGCGCGTTCCAACGCGGGCAGCAGAGCCGTGCCCCCGGAAAGCATGCGCGCACGCGGACCCCATTGGACCAGGAGTGAGCTTGCCTGTTGCAGAGTCGTGGGCGCGAAATACTGCAGGGGATCAATCATTTCTCGAGAGCCGGGTTTGGGATGTCTGTTTAATGTGTGCGACGGTCAATGATGCGGAGCGCTTTGCCCATGGGACGTTCGAGTGAGCCGATTGCAACTGTTTGCACGTTGGCATGAAAACCGAGCCGTTCGTAAATATCGCTACGCAGCTCCTGGTCGAGGTCCCGGTAACCGGGCTGCACCTCGACGACAATCTGACACTCGTCCTTGCCTCGCTCGCGTGTGAGGATGATCCGATAGTCGTTGCCGACGCCCGGGTGTTTGAGCAGGATGGATTCAATCTGTTTGGGATAGAAATTTACGCCCTTGACTTTGACCATATCGTCAATGCGTCCGGTCAACCTATCAACGCGCAGGTGCGTTCGACCGCAGGCGCATTTGTCGCGAGAGAGGATTGCATTGAAATCCCCGGTGCGAAAGCGCACGAGCGGCAGCCCCTGGCGGGTCAGGGTTGTGATGACCATCTCGCCGCGTTCGCCGTCGGGCAGAGGTTCCTGCGTCTTGGGGTCGAGGATTTCGAGGAGATAGTGGTCTTGCCAGACATGGGTGCCCGCGCGGGCGGGACAATCTATGCCGAGACCGACGCCGCCTGTCTCGGTCATGCCGATAATGTCATAGGCGCGAATATTCATCCCCGCTTCGATGCGGGCGCGCATTTCGTCGCTCCACAATTCGGCGCCAAAAATTCCAATCCGCAGTTTCGTGTCACGCGCAAAATCAAGCCCCTGGGCTTGTGCCACCTCCATCAGGCGCAGCGGATACGAAGCAATGGCTCCAATCGCTGTGGTGCCGAGTTCCTGCATCAACCGCAGTTGGAGTTCGGTGCGCCCTGCGCCGATGGGAATGATCATGGCGCCAATGGCAGACGCGCCAAAGTGAAATCCAAATCCGCCGTTGAAAAGCCCAAACGATGGCATGATCTGAAAGACGTCGTCGGACGTAACCCCCGCGGTCGCGAGACAGCGCGCCATGATCTCGCTCCATTGTGCCACGTCATCGCGCGTATAGGCGTTGAGAACGGGGGTGCCGGTGGTGCCGGAACTGGTTTGAATGCGGACAAACGATTCGCGCGGGGCGCAGGTGAGGGCAAAGGGGTATGCCTGGCGCAAATCCTCTTTGGTCAAAAAGCCAAAACTGCGGAGGTCATCCAGTGAGCGAATGCGCGCGGGTCCGCCAATCCGCGCCGCATAATCGGGGTTCTGGGCGCGAATTCGCTCAATCGTCTGCTCGAGGCGCTCGAGCTGAAGACCCTGTAATCTGTCCGGGGAGAGGGTTTCAAGTTCGGGTTGATGCATCGTACGCTCGACGCGGGAGGAGGTGGTGTGAGATCTGTGAAAATTTCACAAATATCAAAATATTTATGATGCAATGAAATTATTGTAGGCATTTTACAGTAACGTTGCAATTTAGTCAATGGGTTGTGGCTGGTTTCTTGCCAACAAGTCGTCACTCCGAGCCCAAATCGTTTTCTAGAGAACTATAGCGCCAGATTCAACAAATCGAGCGCCAGTCCTGCCGTCCACGCAAATTCGGTGCCCCCAAGTCCTGTGCCATCACGCGGGTCATAGTATTCGCGTATGCCTTGCGTTTCCAAAAGCCGGAGACTCTGGTCAAGCAGCTCATCCGCCAGCGCCGCAAAGCCGTTCTCTTTTAGACCGTAGAGTGTCAACCAATTCGTCATCATCCAGACGGGTCCGCACCAATACCGGCGCGGCGCATAGGCGGGTTCGCTCTTGCTCGTCGAGGGCACGCGATATTTTGTGTCCTCACCGGGCGCGTATTCGCGCGGGTTGTTATAGTGCTCGTGTACAAGGCGCTGCGTCTGTGCCGGTGATGCGAGCTCGGCATACAGCGGGGCGAAGGTCGCGCAGGTGTTGACGGGAATGTAAGCGCCGGCGCGAACGTCATAATCGAGATACAAGCCCTGCGCTTGATTCCAGAAACGCCTGTCAAAAACCTCCTCGGTGCGCGCGATCCAACGCTCGATGTCGGTGGTGTCGGCGCCGATCTCGCCTCCAAGGGCGCACAAATCGCGGTCTGCGCGATGCAGGATGGAGCAGAACATGACGTCCTGAACCAGGAATGGATGGGTTTGCAAGAGAGACGCATCCTGCCATTGCACCCGTCGGCCCCGGTCAATCAAAAAGACAAACCGTTCATAGTCCCGGGTTCTGGGGCGCTGATCGGGCTGCACATGCGTCATGTCGCGGCGCGTGTACGCGGGCACGTCGTAGGGGGTGATTGCATCCAGCACGGCGAGCCAGCGCGGCGAATTGTCGGTGCCCGATTCCCACGGATGAATCAAACAGGGGAGACCCGTTCCGTCAATGTCGCGCGCCGTATGCAGCCATTGATGCCATGCGCGGATTTTGGGAAAGACCTCGCGCAGAAACGAGTCCTGGACGGGCTTGCCGCGAAATTGTTCGTGAATGCGCCGCACGATGCTGGCGAGGACCGGCGGCTGCGTCAAGCCGGAGGAAAGGACCGCCCCGCCGTGCGGCAGACCGCGCGTCTGCCAAAATTCGGGAGGTGGAAAATAGTCGGAGGCGCCCTCATGATAAATGATGTGGGGCACCATTCCCGAATGCCACTGCGCGCTCAACAGAGAGCGTATTTCGGTGTGGGCGCGAGTCAGATCAAACTGCGCCCAGCCCAGCGCGATAAATGCAGCATCCCAATTCCATTGATGTGGATATTGATACGGCGAAGGGGTCGTAAACACGCCGCGATCGTTCCGCTGCAATGTCCGGAGCGCCATCGCGCGCAGTGCAGCGTGCGACTCGAGACTTGTCATAGAGGACTCGGTTCGGGTTCGTAGCGCAGACCTGTTTCGGGGTCGAACCAACGCAGCTGCTTTGGGTCCAATCTGAGATATACGGTTTGGTTGGGCTGGACGGCAAAATCCACGCGCGTTTGCACCTTGAGGGGGGTCTCGCCCACCTCCACCGTCAACAAAAGATGAGACCCCAGCGGCTCGACCACGAGCACCTGACCCGGGATCGCATCGGGGACAGGTTGCAGACTTGCTTCTATGTTTTCTGCGCGAATGCCCATCAACAGCTCTTGCCCGGCAGGCGCATTGGCGGGCAAAGCGGCATGAATGAATTGATTGCCGACCGCGAGCGCGGCGGTCCCGTTGGTGCGGCTGATCGTGCCGCGCATAAAATTCATGGGCGGTGTGCCGATAAACCCGCCGACAAAATGAGAGCTCGGATGCTCGTAAACCTGAGATGGAATATCCGCCTGGATGATTGCCCCGTTCTCCATCACGGCAATCCGGTCGCCCATGCTCAATGCTTCGATTTGATCGTGGGTGACATAGACGGTCGTCGTCTGCACCTCCTGGAGCAAACGTTTCAATTCCGCGCGCGCCTGCAAACGCAGCAAAGCGTCGAGGTTGGACAGCGGTTCGTCCATGAGCAGCACCTGTGGCTCCATCACAAGCCCGCGCGCGACCGCGACACGCTGGCGTTGTCCGCCTGACAATTGTGCCGGGTAGCGCTCCAGATATGCTCCAATTCGCATCAAGTCCGCCGCCTTGATGACGCGTTGTTTCACCTCTTCATTTGGACGTTTTTGCATGCGTAAACCAAACGCAATATTTTCAAATACCGTCAGATGGGGAAAAACCGCATAGCTCTGAAAAACCATGGCGATGGTGCGTTTGCGCGGCGGTTCGTCCGTCACATCGCGCCCGCCGATAAAGATGCGCCCGCGTTCGGGATATTCGAGACCGGCGATACAGCGCAAAAGGGTCGTCTTGCCGCAGCCGCTGGGACCGAGGAGGACCATGAACTCGCGGTCCTGAATCGTGAGGGTCACGTCCTTGAGCGCGGGGACCTTGGCTTTGCCAAAATATTTCCAGACATTTTGAATACGTATTTCGCCCATTGATTATTCGTCCTTTATCGTTGGTCGTTCGTCACTTGACAACCTGTCCCCACATCCCAAACAAATAGCGGCGCATGATAAAGATAAAGAGCAGCGAAGGGGCGATCAAAAAAAAGCCGGCGGCAAAGCGGTATGGGAGCGGCGCGCCCACGTCGGCAATTTGCGAAAGGATCAGCGCGGGCAGGGTCCGATTGCGCTGGGTAAGAATGGTCGCCGCAAATGTCTCGTTCCACGAGAGCGCAAAGGTAAAGATGGCGGCGGCGGCAAGACCGGGGAGCGCGAGTGGCATGGCAACCTTGATAAATGCCAGCGCCCGATTACAGCCGAGCGTTTGCGCCGCTTCTTCGAGTTCGCGCGGGACGCCGATAAAGATGCTGGCGGTCACCAGAATCGTCGTTGGCAGCGCCATTGCCGTATGCGCAAAGGCGACGCCCCACAGCGTATCGTACATGTTCCACGAAATATAGTTTACGGCAAGGGGAATCGAAAGGATGACGATGGGAAAAGCGCGCGTGGTGAGGATGAGCAGTTTGTAGGAATCACGCCCGCGAAAGATGAAACGCGCCAGCGAATAGCCGGCGGGCGCGCCCACCAACAGCGCAAAGATGACCGTGAGCGTGCCGACAATGACGCTGTTTACAAGCGACGCTTGAACGCCCGTCGCGTTCCAAAAAAATAGCACCGTTTCAGCCGTCAGCGACTGCGGAATCAGAGCTTTGGGATACGCAAAGATCTCTTTCTGGGGACTGAATGCCGAAATCGTGATGAGATAGATAGGACAAAGAAAGAACATAGAGATTGCGATCGCGGCGACATAAAGCCCCAGTCTGCCGAGCGTCTTGGCAAGCGTCGGCTTGTTGGCAGCCGTATTCAGCGGCGGCACATCCACCGTCGAACGCGGGGGATTGATTGTCCCGGTCTTGGCGCTCATTGGCCCATCTCCTCTTCGCTGGTGCGCAGGACGATCAGATACACAATCGTGGTGATCAAAGAAATAGTCAGAATCAAAAAGGCATAGGCAGCAGCGCCGTTCGGATTTAGTTCCCCATAACGGTTGTATGCCTCGCTGGCAAGCACCGGCATGGCGCGTCCGGCCAGGGCGATGACAACGGCAAAGACCTGAAAAGCAAGGATCGTTCGCAAAATGAGCGCGACCTGAAGACTGGGGCGAATCAGCGGCAGTTGGACGTGCCAGATGCGCTGCCAGCGGCTCGCCCCAAAGACCTCGGCAGCTTCCATGTAATCGGGCGGAATCAACTGCAAACCGGCGACGACAATGACCATCACGATGGCGGTCGCGCGCCAAACCTCGGCAATGACTACAGCCATGAGCAGAGTGCCATAGTTTTCATAACTCAACCACGAAAACGCAATGGGGGCAATCCCCGTGGTTCGAAGAAACGAATTGACAAAGCCGCGATCGCCAAAAATGGCGAGCCAGACCAGACCTGCCGCCAGGTCAGAAACCGCGAGCGGAATCGCCCAAAAATATAAAAAGAGACTGGAGCCGCGAAGTTTGTTTTGCAGCAGCAGCCCCATGACGATGGCAAAGAGGAATTGCAGGGGGATGGCGACGAGAATAATGAGAAAGGTGTTGCGAACGGCATCGGTAAAGTTGACATCGCGCACCATCCGTTCAAAGTATTGCAGCGTCCACGCGCCGTCGGGCGAGTGAATGGACAGGATCAACGCCTGCACCATCGGCACGGCGAAAAAGATGACCAAAAAGAGCGCGGAAGGCACAAGCAAGAGAAAAGGGAGCGCGCGTTCCCTCGAACGCGCAAAGGAACGATTTGCGGCGGGTGGAGCAAGCATATTGGAGGCGAGCGCGTCGCCCGTCACTTGCGGTGTTGCCATAGGACCTCGCTGCGACGAACGACGAAGGACGAACCCCAACACGATTTTACCGTCCGTCCTTCGTCCGGATTCATTTGTCTATTTCACCTGACAGGGACCTTCGCTGGGCGCGTCAGGGGGCCAACAAGCTGCCTTGACCTCGTCCAGAATGCTTTGCATAACCGCGCCCTGCTCGTTCAAGACCGTTTGAATGTCTTCGCCCTTGATGACGATGCGCTGGAACGTGTCGTTGTAGACCTTGTTCCAATCGCCGCCTTTGGCGCCAAGCCCGACCGGAAGAAGCGCGGGCAGCGCATCAGCGGAACCTTGAAGGGTCGCAATCGCATCAGCTTCGAGTTTCACTCCCGGGGGCAGATCGCTCGTGTCAGCGGAAGCGACGACGGGAAAGAACCCGAGATTTTGCGCGACGAGCGTTTGCGTTTTGGGATCAGTCAAGTAGGTGATCAACTGTTCCGCTTCGGCGCGGTTCGGTCCGCCGACGGGAATGGCAAGTCCTGTGAGAACGGGCATGTAGCCGCGGCCTGCCGGTCCGGCGGGCGCAGGGAATGTAACATACTGGTCGGGATTTGCTTCGAGCGCCGCCTTTAACCGCGCGATGTGGTCCCAGGCGATCAGGACTTCGCCGGTTTGAAGCGGCTCTGACATGTTGTTATAGTTGGTCGAGGCGGGATTGACATACTTCCACAGTTCTTTAAAGTCAGTCCACATTTTTACCGCTTCGGGGCTTTTGAATCCGCCGACCTGTGTGCCGGTGTAGGAAGGATATAGATACCCTTGCCAAAACCGGTGAATCAAACCCTGAGGTCCGACAGGGAGACCGAGGACACGCTGTCCGGTGCCCTCCTGCGCCGCTTTTGCCCATTCAGTCAGTTGTTCATAGGTGAGCGCATTGATGTCCGCCCCTTCCGGCAGGTATTGCAGGGCATCTTTATTGGCCGCCATGATATAGGTGGCTTGTGCCCAGGGGATATAGTATTGTTTGTCCGTGCCCATCTTGCCAAGGGTGAGATAGGTTTCGGGGAAACCGCGGTCGGACAATTTTTCCAGGAGAGGTGTGAGATCGTCCAAAAGTCCCGCATTGACAAACGCAGGGAAATCACCGTGCTGTCCGCCGATAACGGCGATGGTTATCTTGCCGGCTTTTTGCTGGGCGAGCGGAATGTCCACATAGGGACCTGTCGCCTGCGGTTGAAAGTCAACGAGCATCGGCGCGCCTTTTAGGATCACGTTGCGCATGGTCTCCGCCTCATTCACAGGCGCGAACTGCGACGAGTGGAAAATGATGCCTCCGTTTGGAGTAGGAGGTGGCAGCGTGGCGGTGGCTCCGGCGGGTTGGGCGGCGGGGGCGGCGGTGGGCGGCGTCAGTGTCGGCACAGTCCCGGGCGCCGCGCAGCCCGCGAGCGCCAATGACACCACAAGGATCGTTCCAAGCAGCGCCCACAACGGGCGGGAATTCAATTTGTTCATCTTGTCTCCTCCATGAGAATCTGTTGTCAATACATTTCGGCCGGATCAAGCTGGATTTGTTCCTCCTTTTCTTCCTGCGAACGGGCGCAGGACAATAAAATTCGTGCGGTGTTACCTGCCCGTGGACTCGCGAATAACCAGCTCGGGCTGCAAAATAATTTGCGATTGGAGCAGGGGATCGCCTTTGATCAGCGAGATCAACATTATGACCAGGTTGCGCGCAGTCTCATAGACGGGTTGGCGAAGGGTTGTGAGAGGCGGCTGGGTGTGTTCCGACTCTTCGGTGCCGTCATAGCCCGCCACCGCAAGTTCCCGTCCCACCACAATCCCGCGCTTGTGTGCGGCGCGAATGACGCCGTCGGCGGTCAAGTCGTTTGCGCCGATGATGGCGGTGGGCGGATGTGGCGCATCAAACAGCGCCTGCGCCGCGCGAAATCCACCCGCGCGCGTCAGGTCTCCTTCCGCCACGAGCGATGCATCAAAGGGGATGTTTTCGGCGATCAGCCCATCGCAGTATCCCGCAAAGCGGTCGCGCTGGAGGGTGAATTTGGCGGGCGCGCCGATATAAGCGATCCGACGATGTCCGAGCGAGGCAAGATGTTTGACCAGCTGCGTCAGCCCCGATCGTGAATCAATTTCAATAAACGGATAGTCCGCTTGGCCCCCGGTGCGACCGTGCACGGCGAAAGGGAATTTTTTGTCAAGAAGATGATTTGCGCGCCAATCCTCAAGGCGCATACGACTGAGGATGACGCCGTCAACGAGACGACTGGAAATCCAGCGCGAATACACTTGCTGTTCGGCCGGCGTATCCGGTGTGGCGGTCGAGATTAGCAAATCGAAATCTTGCGAGACGGCCTGGTCGCCAAGCCCGGAAATGAATTCGGAAAAAAAGGGGTCTGTAAAACGGGTGCCGCTGGCGGGGATGACATACCCGATGATATTGGCGCGTTGGCGACGCAGATTGCGGGCGGCGCTGCTTGGAACATAACCCAGCTCGCGGGCAGCCGCGCGAACGCGCTCGCGTGTCTCCGGAGCGACATCTTCATAGCCATCGAGCGCACGCGAGACGGTTGTTATCGAGAGGTTGAGGTGTTTTGCAACGTCACGAATTGTGACCGCCATGGTCATTTTTCCAAAACGTTTTGGATACATGCCATAATAATCCAAAACGTTTTGGTAGTCAATAGATTTTTGACTGCCGCATCCTTTGGCAATCTATTGTCCTTTGGACCGGGACTGACGAGAGTCGTGCCTTGTACGGTGGTAAAGAAACGTTCGATGGTGTAAGCCAGAACAAATCGAGCGGAAAAAAGGCGCGGTGATATAATCGGCTGCGGATTGGAACGATATTCATTTCGCGACCTCGAGGAGTTTAACATGACAAAAAATAGCGGCGACTATGCGCCCGTGAATGGGCTGAACATGTATTACGAGATTCACGGCGAAGGCAAACCGCTGGTGCTGGTGCACGGCGCCTTTTCCGCGATCGGCAGCTCGTTTGGCAAGCTGTTGCCCGAGCTGGCAAAATCGCGACAAGTGATCGGCGTCGAACTGCAGGCGCACGGACACACTGCCGACATTGACCGCCCGTTGACGACAGAGAATTTCGCGGATGATATTGCCGCGCTGCTGCGATATCTCGAGATCGGGCGGGCAGATGTTCTGGGTTATAGCATGGGAGGGTTCGTCGCGCTCAATGTCGCCATTCGACATCCGGAGCTGGTCCGCAAACTTGTGATCATGTCCGCCGGTTACAAGCTGAGCGGCATTCATCCGGGGCTCATGGAAGGAATGGGAGAGATGCAGCCCGAAATGATGTACGGTTCGCCGTGGCACGAGGAATATATGCGGATCGCGCCGCGCCCGGAAGATTTCAACACGCTGTTTGCCAAAAAGACAGAGATGGACAAGGCAAATCAGGATGTGCCGGATGAAACGATTCGCGCCCTGAAAATGCCGGTCCTGTATCTCATCGGGGATTCCGACCTCATTCGCCCCGAACACGCCGTCGAGTTTTTCCGACTGGTCGGCGGCGGCGTCTTTGGCGACATGATGCCCATGCCAAAATCACAGCTGGCGATTCTGCCTGGCACATCGCACGTGGGCATGACGGACCGCGCCGAGCTGCTGGTTCCCATGATCACAGCATTTCTCGATGCGCCGATGCCGGATGCCGGGTGAGGGGAAAATATCTCAATGCCTTGATCGGTACGCGCTTGTCCCGGTTTCAACGGAAATTTGAGCTGCAAGGCGTTTGAAATCCATTGAGAAACATCAAGACAGAAATTGAAACGCATCGAGTAACGGGCGACCTCAGGGTCGCCTGTTGTTTTTCTGATGGCTTTTTGTAGTTTTGATCTGGTTCTTGGGTCGAACGAGTAGAGCGCTCAAGACCCACAAAAATAGGCGAAAATGAATTAGTCAGAATCTTGAATCAGTTGTTAAATATCTCTTATTTATGTATTGACTTTTCTTATTAATTATAGTATAACTGTCTGCGGAGGATACCAAATGCTTAGACTCTTTGAACAATGTCCCGCTTGCGGTGGATCGCTTGTAATTACAGAAATACAATGCTCGAATTGTCATCTCAAAATGCAGGGCGAATTCAAACCCGGGCTGTTTTCGACCCTGTCCGACGACCAGTTGACCTTTGTGCGCGCGTTTTTGCGCGTGCGCGGCAACCTGTCCGAGATGGAAAAGGTGCTGGGCGTTTCGTATCCCACCATTCGTAACAAACTGGAAGAAATCAACCAGACGCTCGAACGCGGCGAGCAGACCCCTGTCATCACTCTGGCTCCAGGCAACGAACGCAGCGCGATCTTGAGCAAGGTCGCGAGCGGCGAGTTGGATGTGGCGGAGGCGCTCGAACTGCTCAAAGCGCTCAAATAGAAGAATGGTCCGCCGCGACAGGTGTCGCCGTGTGACCAAGCCCACGGAGGAATCCCATGAACTGGCTTGTCGAACAATACGAACGTGAACGCCGCGCCGACGAGTTGCGCGAGGCACAGCGCGTCGCCAAGTTCCGGATGCTCCTCGCGCAAGACGAGGACAAGAATCAAAACAAGAACAAACCGGATGACAAAAAGGTCCGACGCGCGCTCGGCAGCAAATTGATCGAGTGGGGCGAGCAGCTGCAAGATGGCGGCGCCCGCAACCCATTGACCGCGGAAATCTGAGAACGCCCGCAAAGGGCGATGCTATAGGAATCAAAATCGGAGTACCCAAAATGTCTGAATACAGTTGGAATCTTGACGCCTTTGATGCTATCCGCATCGTCGCCGCCAACGGCGAATTTGAAATAATCGGCGCCGACAGCAGCCAGGTACAAGTGGAAGGTATCGAACGCAATCGGCACAGTTTTGGCGCCGAGCCAAAGATTGTCGGGCGCTGGCTCTATCTGAACCCGTTCGGCGGAGGGAGCCAGTGGACAATCGAGTTGCCCAAATCAAAGGCATGGACGATCGAGGTGGCTTGCGCGAGCGGCGACGTGGAAATCGAGAACGTGCACGCGCGCATCGGCGTCCAGCTTGGCAGTGGTGATGTGAATCTCGAGAATTGTCGCGGCACGTTCAATGTGCGCGCAGGCAGCGGCGACGTGACAATAGAGAATTGTGTCCAGTCGGAAACCCCTGCCGCGCCCCCTCAGCCGACCGGCGAGGAGCAAGCCGAAATGCGCGATCTGCCTCCGGGTGTCCCGCCGATGCCGCCCATTCCCGGAATCCCCCCCATACCGCCCAGCCCTCCCCTCGATGTCAATCTGCGAATGGGACGGCGTCGAGCCATGCATCCCGACGATTGGCAAGATTACGGACGCGAATGGGAAGAGTGGGGCGAACGGTTTGGCGAGCAAGTGTCGCACTGGGCGGAAAATATGACTCGCAGCTTTGCGTTCGGGTTCAAACTCGGTTCGGAGGAGGAACCGCGCGGCGATGGTTTCCATGTCCGGCTGGGCAGTGGGGATGTGCAGTTGGAAGAGGTTGATGCGCTGGTTGTGAGCGCCCGTGTGGGCAGTGGCGACGTTCAAATCGAGCAGGGGCGGATCGCGGAATTGGATGTCGAAAACAGTCGCGGTGACATTCAAATCGAAGGCGTCCTGCCGGCGAATGCATGGGAACTGGTCACGCGGCACGGTGATGTGCGGCTGATCTTGCCGGGCGATGCATTTGCGCGCGTTGACGCGGCGACGCGGCACGGGGATATTGAATGCGAACCTCCGCTCGTGCGGGTGGGTCGTCCCGGTCCCGAGTCAAGACATGGCGGGCGCATGGTCGGCACGATCGGCGCAGGGCAGGGTGAGCCGGCGGATATTCATCTCGAATCTCAGCACGGTGATATCCAAATCGAGGTCGAACGCCGTCCCTCGCGCTTTCAGGGGCAGGCGTCGGAGCAAGCGCCCGGCGCCCGGCGCGGAGCGAGCGAATCACCAACACCGGTCGTCGCTGAACGCGGACCCGTCGGCGTTACAGAGGCGGCAGAGCCGCGCGCCGCGCCAAAAGAACCGGGGACAGCGCAGGTCTATGACTCGCATCTCGCGATTTTGCAGGCTCTGCAAGCGGGCGAGATTACGGTCGCCGAAGCAGAGATGCTGCTGCGCAGTCTGAACTAGAGCGTATTCCTATTCAATCCAAGGTACAAGACCTTCGAGGTTTTCGGAAACCTCGAAGATCTGTCTCTTGAACCCAAGTGGAATTTGCTCCAGTGCAACAACATGATGAAATTGCCGAATCAAGTGATGGCACGCGAGTTGCAAAACTCGATGCTCAACCTCGCGTTAATCAAGCTCTTGCGAGTCGGATTGTCCCGAACCCGCTCAGGAGCGGATGTTTGACAAGAAGGGGGGGGGCGAGTTGGCGGATTGGTCGAGCATGTGGGCGGCGCGTCGCTGCCCACATGCATCAGATTTGCGGGTTATGGTGAGGTATTTACCAAGCGCGGCAGAAATACATCGCGTTTGATGCCCAACGCGGTTTTGCTCGCCGCGTTGTCGCCGGTATTGGATTCGGGAAACGCGCCGGTGATGTTGGTGTTGAGCGTTACTGCCTGTCCCGCCGCCGAGGGCTGCACCTGTACGCGAAAGAATACGGTGCCGGTCGCATTGGCGCCCAAGGCGCCGAGACTGAGCCGATAGGTGCTGCCGCCCTGAAACGCAAACGACGGTGACGAGCTCACATAGGTTGTGCGGGCGGGCACGGTCACATAAAGCTCTGTGTTGGGCATGGCGCTGCTGCCCGTGTTGAAATATTTTATTTTGTATTCGATGATTTCGCCGGGACGGAAAAGTTTTTTGACAAACTTGATTTTGACTTTGAGGTTATACAATGCCAGCAGCGAACGATAGAGGTCAAGACGCCCATAGCCCGTCTCATTGTCGCGTCCCGCGATGCTCAGATCGCGCGCGCCATTCTGCAGCAGAGTTTGGACCTGATCGGGCGTGAGATTGCCGTTGGCGGCATACAGCAGCGCGGCGGCGCCGCTCACCATTGGCGTCGCGAGCGAGGTGCCCGAAAGATACGAGTACAAACCGGCGGTGCACTGACTGCCGTTGCAGGTCGTATAGATCGCTTCGCCCGGCGCGACCAGGTCGAGCGCAGCGCCATAATTCGAGCCCCAGGAGCTGTCGTTGTTGTTACAGGGATTGTTGATGGGCGCTTTTCGCTGGTCGCACCAGTTGGACGCGCCGACAGCAATCACATACGAATTGAGCGAAGCGGGAAATGAAACGGCGCTTGCATTCTCATTCCCCGACGCAAAGACAATGGTGCTGCCCTTGCCGCCGCGTCCGCCAAAGCGCGCGTTGATGATTGCCAACTGGACCGCATCGCTCGGCGCAACGGTGGTCCAACTGTTGTTCAACACATCCGCGCCGTTTTGCCATGCCCAATCAATGCCCGAAGCAAGCGTCGAAAAGGTTGTGACCCAATTGCCATACGCGTCGGTTTCCGCGACTTTGACGGGGAGGATCTGACAGAACCAGCAGATGCCTGCAATGCCCGCGCCGTTGTCAGTGTGCGCGGCGATGATGCCCGCCATCGCCGTGCCGTGATGATCGTTCGTTTTGGGTGAGGTGTTGCTGCCCCCGTTGAGCGCGTTGTAACCCGTCTGCACCTTGCCCGATAATTCGGGATGCGACGCCAAAATGCCTTCGTCAATGACGGCGATCTTGATGCCCAGCGCGCCCTGGTTTAGGTTCCATGCTTCGGTCGCTTTGATATCTGCGCCGCTGATAGCGCCGAGAAACTGTTGGGTGTTGCGCAAGCTCCACTGCAAATGAAAAGCGGGGTCGTTGGTCGTGCGTTCCATCGTTTCGGAAGCGATGGGCGGAGGTGAAACGGGTCGCGCGGCGCGCACGACGAAATTCGGCTCGGCAAACTCGGCAAGCCCCTGTTCGATATAGGCGTTTGCCAGTTCGCGCGCCGAGCGAGGTTCGCCCGCGTTCGGTTTCAGGATGAGGACGCGGTCAGAGTGGGGCAGGGCGCCGACGAGCGCGACATTGTTGGCGCGATTGATTTGAGCGATTTCTGCGTCTGTCATGCCGACGGGGAACCGCGCGAGAAATTCATCGGTCTCGGCGAGCTGGGCGCTCTTGAAATCATAGACGGGTGAGGCAAACTGCACGCCCGCCCGTTCGTCAAACCGCGCGGCTGCCGCAAGTGGGTCGCGTCCCGCGCGGAGAGGCACAAACACCAGCCCGCCGACGGGCATTTCGGCGCTTGCGTCAAAATTGGCGACGTCGCCCGTCGTCTCGGCGATGGACCGCCGGGTGGTGCGTGAAAGGGACGCGTCAAAACGCACCGCCACCCACCCGGGATTCACGGTCAGGGGGACGCGGGCGCCTTGATAATAGTAATAAAGTTCGGAGCCGGATTGGGCGTAGAGGGGTTGGTGTGCGAGCGTGACGAGGACGAACGCAAACAGAGAGAGACCAAGCCAGCGAACGGACCGCAGAGTCAACAACATTCGGATTCGCAAAAAAAGCGGCGAGGGCTACGGAACGAGAGCCGCGACGCTCGATTGCATTTCAATTATAGCGGCAAGCGGCGGGGGGGCAAATTCGGACGTGTTTCGTGTATAATCGGCGCATGTCACTTGAACCTGAAATCGTGTCGCTGCGCGACAGACTGGCAAGCGAGCGGAACAAAATGTTGGCGGCGCTGGAGATGTTTTCGCCTGCGGAATTGACACATGCCGACGACGGCGGCTGGTCGGTCAAGGATATTGTGATGCACGTTGCCAACGCCGAGAAACTGAATGTGAAATTTGTGCGTCTGATGGTCGAAACGTCCAAGCCGGTCCAATTGGAGGCGCTTGCTGCGGATTATCCCGACTATATCGGCGCGTTTGATTTGGACCGTTTCAACGCTTTTACCTTTGAGAAACTGCGCGATGTGCCGTTGGACGCGGCGCTGGGGTCATTGACAGAGGTCCGCGCCGCAACTCTCGCCTGGGTTGAAACGCTGACGCCTGAACAGCTGGACATGATCGGCGTGCACGCGGCGTGGGGCGAGCAAAGCGTCAAGGGAATGTTGAAAATTCTGGCGCTGCATGACAAGATGCATACGCAGGAGATTTTGAAACGACGAGCTGCAGGGGCATCCAATTGAACGTCCTATAGCCTGTATTCAAGGGTTACGCAGTTTTTAAGTTATTTTCGCGTTGCCAGTGTAAGGCAAACCTGAGAAATATAACTTAAATTTCACCAACCCTTGAAAACAGGCTATAGTTCATCGCGGAAAAAAGGAAAGAGGCGGGTGAGACACCCGCCTCTTTTGCTTTGCGCGTAATTTCAATTCAATCGAGTCGTTCCATGGACCGACTCGATTAACCTCGTGGTTGGGAACGGCTGCGCTACATTTGCAAGTTGCAGGTCCACTTGATGTCCTCACTGAGGATGTTGCGCACACAGTCGCAACCATGGACCTACAGTGCTTGACGACGCAGTTGCCCCGTCGGTATTGTTGACGAGGTTATACTGGATTCGAGCAGACGTTACCAAACGCACGGCACACGCAGGACCTGACCGGCATAGATGTAATTGCCGTTATGCAAGCCATTCGCCTGCGCAATGACCGTCCACGGGACACCGTAGCGAAGTGCGATGCGGAACAGATGATCGCCCCAGCGAACCGTATAGTAGCAGCTCGGTTGGGGTTGAGGGTGTGGCTGTGGCATGGGATGCGGCTGCGGCATAGGTTTGTGAGCGGGTTGACACCCACCGCCCCAACCACCTTGCGGAATTACAAGGACCTGACCAGCATACACATAGTTCGGGTTGAACAGACCATTGGCACACGAGATTGCCCAAACGGACGTACCATACCACTGGGCGATGCTGAACAGGGTTTGCCCCGGTTGTACGGTGTGATAGGTCGGACCCGCCGCATTGGCAGAGGTGCTTACACCAATAAGCAGGAGAACTGCGATAATAAGGGCGAGACCGATCTGCGCATAGCGCGACGTGAAAATCTTCATTGGCGCCTCCTTCTGGATTGTTACAGTTTCACAGGATTGTGTTGTCTTCCACAACCCGAGTGGGTTTGCGTGGAACCGTCACAATGCGTTCGTGAACTCTGCTAGATTTTGCAGGTAAAAAGAGTATAACATCGGCGCGCGCGGATTTCAATAGAATTTGCGTGCGAGATTACTATACGATGCCGCGCGCGCGGCAAGCACAATTCAAATATGGATGCGCGCGCAGACCGTCTACTATTGTTGCGTATAGAAATAGTAACGGACCAACCTGAAAAATATGCCCATTTTTGCGCGTTATTTGCGCGCGCGGCAAAATTTGTCTATACGCAAATCGTACAAGTTGAACTGCGGTACGCAATTCTTGTCATCATTTTGCAAGTTTGCGCGCGCTGCCACGTGTCCGGGCGCTTGTCACAATATCGAAATGTTTGCGCGCGCTGTGACTGTTTTTTTGCGAGACCGCTTGAAAATCTGCGCGCTTTGGGCGACAATATCGCGCATGTCCGCACCACCCTTGATGGATGATTTCAAACTCTACGCCGCGCTCGAGAAATACTTTGGTTACTCTGCATTTCGACCGGGGCAGCTGGAGGCGCTGCATCACATTCTTGCCAAACGCGATACACTTGTCGTGATGCCGACGGGGTCGGGCAAGTCGTTGATCTACCAGATGGCGGCGCTCGTCCAGCCGGGCACCGCGTTGGTGATCTCGCCGCTCGTCGCGCTGATGAAAGACCAGACGGACTCGCTCACGCGCCGCGGGATTGCTGCCGCGTTTATCAATTCTACGTTGACCGTCGCCGAACAAGACCGGCGGCTCGCGCAGATGGCGCGAGGGGAATATAGAATCGTTCTGGTCGCGCCCGAACGTCTGCGCAGTGGCGCGTTTCGCGGCGCGCTCAAGCGGGTCGAGCTGAGTCTGCTCGCGATTGACGAGGCGCACTGTCTTTCGCAGTGGGGGCATGATTTTCGTCCCGACTATCTGCGCCTGGCAGAGGCGCGCCGCAATTTTGAGCCGCCGGTGACGCTCGCGCTGACGGCGACCGCGACGACGCGCGTGCAGGATGATATCGTGCGGCTGCTGGAGATGGAACATGCGGCGCGGTTGGTTACTGGTTTTAATCGCCCCAATCTGTATTTGCAAGTCTTGAATGCCGCAGATGCAAGAGCAAAACTGCGGCAGACGCGTGAATTTCTGGCAGAGCAAAGAGGCGCCGGGATTATTTATGCGGGCACCCGGCGTGATGCGGAAGAGGTTGCCGAGTTTGTGCGAGAGGTGTGCAAGCTGCCCGCGGCACATTACCACGCGGGTCTGGACAATGAGCTGCGGGCGGCAACGCAGGACAAATTTCTCGCGGGAGATTTGTCGCTGGTGGTCGCGACGAATGCGTTTGGGATGGGGATTGACCGACCCGACGTGCGTTTTGTATTGCATTACACGATGCCCGGCACGCTTGAAGCGTATTATCAAGAGGCGGGACGAGCCGGGCGGGATGGGTTGCCCGCACATGCGGCGTTGATCTATTCGCCCAAAGATACTGCGCTGCACGAATCGTTTATCGCAAATGATTCACCCACAGAAAACAATTTGCGCGCCGTGCATCAATATCTGGCAAAATATCGGCAGATTAGTTTGGTGAACGTCGAGCAAATTTTGGGTTTGCGCGAAACGACGGTCAAAGTCGCGTTGGAGCAATTGGAAGCGGGCGGTCTGATTCGACGCGAACCGTATGATGAATTTGGCGTGATGCGCGTGCAGGTCGAACCGTTGGATGAAAAAATTCTGCGCGAGATTGCAGCCCAAGTCGAGACGCGCAAAAATCATAAACGCCACTTGTTGGGAAAAATTGTTTCCTATGCGGAAACGAACGCGTGCCGCCGCCGCACCATTCTTGACTATTTTGGCGACAGCGGCGATGCCGGCGCGCCGTTGTGCTGCGATAACGATGTTGCGCGCGCGGAAATGGGCGACGAACAAGAAACCATGCGCGCGGCGACGACGGAAGCGGAGCAAATTCCGCTGACTGTATTGGAAGCCGCGCAAACCTTTCAACGCAAAATCGGCAAGGGCAAACTCGCGGATATTTTAAAAGGGTCAAAAGCCAAAGATGTGCAGTATTTTGTGAAATCGCCGCATTACGGAAAATTGATGGCGTTACGCAGAAACGATCTGGAAAATTTGATTCAACAGTTGATTGATGACAGTTACTTGAAACAGGTCGGCGGCGAATATCCAACGCTCCAACTCACTCCGCGCGGCGAACACGCCTTGAAAACGCGCGCGAGAATCCAAACAAACATTCGCCCTCCGCAGCCAAGTCAACTCGCGCGCGCATACGCCGAACGCCAGGCGGGCGGCACCATTGCCTTGAGCGGACAACTCTTGGCGCAAGGACTGACGCCCGAACAAATCGCCGCGCTGCGCGGCTTGACGATTGGCACCATTTATTCGCACCTTGCGCAACTGATTTCGCAAGGCCAAGTGGACATCAATCGCGTCGTGCCGCAAGAATTGCAAAATCAAATTCGCGAGGCGATTGAGCAAGTTGGTTCCGCGCAATATCTCGCCCCCATCAAGGCGCGCTTGCCCGCTGATTTGGATTATGCGGTGATTCGATGTGTGGCGAATGCGTGGCTGCGCGAACGGGGACAACCTAGTCTGACGATAACGCCTGGGGCAAAGCCCATCGCCGAACGTCCGCCCGAAGACGCGGCGTTATTTCAAAAATTGCGAGCGTGGCGGACAGAACAAGCGCGGCGCGAACAAGTCGCGCCGTATATGGTTTTTTTGGACGCGGTGCTGCATGAGCTGGCGACATACAAGCCGACCACGCGGCAGGCGCTGCTCGACATCAAAGGGATCGGACCAAACAAAGTGGAAAAATATGGGGTGCAGGTGTTGGAGGTGATTGAGCAGTCACTCAAGCCCGGTTCTACCGCCCCAACGGTTTCTGTTCCGCCTGACTCCGTTTCAGTGGACGATTTTCTCGCCAAACCCCACGCGCGACTGTTGACGGGTCCATGGCGCGCAGGTTGGGCGCTGGATTTCCATTCGCGTTTTGATGGAGAGACCCAAAATCGCGGCGTCATTGGCGACCTGGTCTTTCGCTATAAATATCGCGGCGAACAGAATCTGGCGCGCGAGCTTGCTGCACGTTGGGCGGATCTCGTGCGTCAACATCCCGAGTTGCCAAGTTTTTACGGGGTGATTCCGGTGCCGCCTTCTGCGCCGCGCGAGTTTGACCCCGTTGGAAATTTGGCGCGCGCGTTGGCAAAAGAGTTAAAGATTCCCGCGTCGTTTGGAGTATTGGTCAAAACACGCGCGACGAAACAACAAAAGGAAATGAGTGCGCTCGCGCAAAAACAAGCGAACGTGCGCGGGGCGTTCGCATTACAAGGCGATGTGCGCGGCAAGCACATTTTGCTGGTGGATGATCTGTACGATTCCGGCGCGACCTTGCAGGAAGCGGCACGCGTATTACAGCGCGGAGGCGCGGCGAGCATTGTTGTGCTTACGCTTACCAAGACCATCCATACCGACAGGTGATCATGTCCAAAGTTCATTGGCTCGCGCTTGCCTCACTCTCCGGACTCGGCGGCGCGACGGCGCGTAAACTGATCGAACAATTCGGCGATGTGGAAGCAGTGTTTGATGCGACCGACGAACAACTGCTGGAGGTCCCGCGCGTCACCGAAACGATGGTGGAAGGGCTGCGCGCGCTGCGTCCCGAAAAATTTGATGACGAAATCTATGCGCTGGCGGAAGAGGACATTGATCTGCTGACGTGGGACGATGCGCGTTTTCCTCCGGCTCTGCGCGCGCTCAAGGACGCGCCCGTCATCCTGTTTATGCGTGGCTCGCTCAATAAAGCTGACGAAAACGCCGTGGCGATTGTGGGGACGCGCACCGCTTCAGAAGGGGGTTTACAACTTGCCACGATCCTGGCGCGTGAACTGGCGCTGCGCGGGTTGTGCGTGGTCAGCGGTCTGGCGTTGGGGATTGATACGGCAGGGCACACGGGCGCACTGGATGCCGAAGACGGGCGCACGATCGCGGTGCTGGGTTCCGGGGTCCGCGTAATTCACCCGCGCGAAAACGCAGAGCTCGCCGAACGGATTGTCTCGCACGGCGCGCTGTTGTCCGAGTTGATGCCAAATACGCCGCCGCGCGGTCCGCAATTGATGGCGCGCGACCGTCTGGTCAGCGGGCTGAGCCGCGCCGTGATTGTGGTTGAGGCGAGCCAAAAAAGCGGCAGTCTGGACACGGCGGAACGTGCGCGCAAACAGGGACGATTGGTGTATGCCGTGCCGGGGAGTGAGGGCACAGAAGGGTTGTTGAAAGGTGGCGCAGCGCGGTTGGACGGTGAGGATGTAGATTTTGACGCGCTCGCAGACGCGATTTACACCCATACCGGAGCGCAAGACAAACCGCCTGCGCCGCAGCAAGGGACGTTATTTTGAGACACGCCCATGACTAACGACGTAAACTCTCCCGCCAAATGGGAGGCGGACTATCAGCGCGGGACGGCGGGCTGGGACATGGGCACGCCGACGCCCGTATTTGTCGAGCTGCTGGCGGAAGACCGTTTTTCGCCCGGGCGGATGCTCGTTCCCGGCGCGGGGCGCGGACACGATGCGCGCGAATTTGCGCGGCACGGGTTCAAGGTCGTTGCCGTGGATTTTGCCCATCACGCGGCACAGGCGATGCGCGAGGCCATGGATGAGGAGAGCGCGCACGAGGTTGTGCATCACGATTTCTTTGCGCTCACGCCCGCCGACATCGGCACATTCGATTATGTGTTGGAATACACCTGTTACTGTGCGATTGACCCCGCGCGGCGCGACGAGTATGCGGACAAGGTGGTAGAGCTGCTAAAAGAGGGCGGGATATATATTGCTTTGGTGTTTCCCCTGGGCAATCACGCGGGCGGACCGCCATTCGCGGTCAACACGGATGAATTGCTCGCCCGCCTGCGAGCGCGGGGGATGCGTCTGTTGCGGCGCGAATTTCCGGCGAGTTCGGTCAAGCCGCGCAAGGGGCGCGAAGAGCTGGTGATTATGGGCAAGTCCCTTTGATCCCACAAGACAGTTCAAATGTCCCGTGTGCGGAATGACCTCTGACCATTCAAACCGGGCGCAAGAGGTGAGATAGTCAGAATGCATCCGGCGTTTGCTGTCGCATGGGCAGACCACCGGCAGCGGTGTCAGGGAGCAACAAAGGGTGAACCTACCTCTGTTGAAACTGTATTCTGTTGTCCCGAGTCACGGTCATGTATAAAAAAATCCTCGTCCCGTTGGATGGTTCAGAACTCGCAGAGCAAGTGCTGCCGTTGGTGATCGAGTTGGCATCACACGCCGACACCCAGATCATCCTCCTGAGGGTCCCGGATGTTGCGATTTATGAAACCATGATGAACGTTCCTGACCTGAATATTCAGGTTCGTGAGCAGGCAGATCAAGAGGCGCGCGAATATCTCGCCCGCATGGGCGAGCAGCTGCGCGCGCGCGGTCTGCAGACGCAAACGGTGATTGCGCAAGAGGGCGCAATCTATGCCACGATTCTAAACACCGCTCGAGAGTTGGGCGCGGACTTGATTGCAATGTCCACGCACGGGCGCAGCGGGCTGGCGCGCCTGGTTATGGGCAGTGTGGCAGACGATGTCGTCCGCCACGCCGATTTGCCCGTGCTTTTGGTGCGACCGCAGCCGGCGCGCAACGGTAACTCGATTCGCTTTGAAAACGCGCAACCTTCGCATCCCGCGCATTGAACATAAACGGGACCGCGATCTGACAGGGCAGAGAGGGGCGAGCAGAGATCTCGTTCCTCTCTTTTTGTTCCGGCTGCATTTCTCGAATAGGATAGGCAAAAGCGTTCCAGACGGGGCTGACAGACGCCTGACGCTTTGCGGGTCATTTGACACTTTTAATTCGCCCCCATTTGCGTCAAAATGGGGGCGCACAAAATCTGAATCGTTGAGGTTTATATATCATGCGCTCTAAAATCACGCTGGATGCAAATGAAGCGGCGGCCTGGATCGCTCACCAAGTCAGCGACGTCATTGCGATCTATCCCATCACGCCCTCTTCGGCAATGGGAGAATGGGCAGACCAATGGTCGTCCGAAGGCAGGCAGAATATTTGGGGCACCACGCCGCTGGTTGTCGAGATGCAAAGCGAAGCCGGCGCAGCCGGCGCGGTGCACGGCGCGCTGCAAACCGGTTCGCTGACCACCACGTTCACCGCGAGCCAGGGGCTGATGTTGATGCTGCCGAACATGTACAAGATTGCGGGCGAACTCACTTCTACCGTCTTTCATGTGAGCGCGCGTTCGCTGGCGGCACAGGCGCTTTCCATTTTTGGCGATCACCAGGATGTGATGGCTGCGCGCGCGACCGGCTGGGCAATGCTTTGCTCCAACAGCGTCCAGGAGGTGATGGACCTCGCGCTTGTTGCGCACGCGGCGACGCTCAAGGCGCGCGTGCCAATTCTCCACTTTTTTGACGGGTTTCGCACTTCACATGAAGTCATGAAGATCGAACGGGTCGAGGTCGAGGACATTCGCGCCATGATTGACGACGAGCTGGTGCGCGCACATCGGGCGCGCGGGCTGTCGCCGGACAATCCTTTTATTCGCGGCACCGCGCAGAACCCCGACGTTTATTTCCAGGCGCGCGAAACGGTGAACCCGTTTTATGCGCGCATGCCGCAGCTCGTCCAGGAGACCATGGACCAATTCGCGGCGCGGCTTGGACGGCAGTATCACCTGTTTGATTATGTGGGCGCACCCGACGCAGACCGTGTGATTGTGTTGATGGGGTCGGGCGCCGAAGTGGCGCAGGAAGCGGTCGAGTATCTGAATGCGCGCGGTGAAAAGGTCGGCGTCTTGAAGGTGCGTCTCTATCGCCCGTTCGCAGTCGAACAATTCATCAAGACACTGCCCCGCGAGATCAAATCAATTGCCGTGCTGGACCGCACCAAAGAACCGGGCAGCGCCGGTGAACCGCTGTATGTGGATATTGTGACCGCGCTGGCGGAAGGAGTCGCCGCGGGTCAGCTCGCGGCGTTCCCGCGCGTGATCGGCGGGCGCTATGGGCTTTCGTCCAAAGAATTTACCCCCGCGATGGTCATTTCGATTTTCCAAGAGCTGCAGCAAGCGCAGCCCAAGAACCATTTCACCATCGGCATCAACGACGATGTGTCTCACACCTCGCTGGAATTTGATCCCGACCTTTCGGCCGAAGACCCCGCCACAATTCGCGGCCTATTTTACGGGCTGGGCGCCGACGGCACGGTGGGCGCAAACAAAAATTCGATCAAAATCATTGGTGACGAGACCGATTTGCAGGCACAGGGCTATTTTGTATACGACTCGAAAAAATCCGGCTCGATGACCATTTCACACCTGCGGTTTGGTCCGCGCACGATCCATTCCGCGTATCTCATTCGCCGCGCGAATTTTGTGGCATGTCACCAGTTCTCGTTTCTCGACCGATTTGACATGCTCGAAGCGGCAGAGGACGGCGCAACCTTTTTACTCAACAGCCCATACGGACCCGACGAGGTCTGGGACAAGCTGCCGCGGAGTGTGCAGGAAACCATCATCGCCAAGCGTCTCAAATTCTATGTGGTGGATGGCTACAGCGTCGCGCGCGAGACGGGGATGGGCGGGCGCATCAATACGGTCATGCAGACCTGCTTTTTTGCCATCAGTGGTGTCCTGCCGCGTGAGCAGGCAATTGCGGCGATCAAGCATTCGATTGCCAAGACCTACGGCAAGCGCGGACCTACCATTGTGCAAAAGAACTATGCCGCCGTGGACCAGACGCTGGCGAATTTGCACCAGGTCCGGGTCCCCGAAAAGGCGACAAGCGCGTTTGACATGCGCGCGGTCGTCGCCGCCAATGCCCCCGAATTTGTGCAAAAATTGACGGCGCCCATGATGGCGGGGCGCGGCGATGATTTGCCGGTGAGCGCCATGCCAATTGACGGCACTTACCCGAGCGGCACGGCACAATGGGAAAAGCGCAACATTACGCTGGAAATTCCGGTGTGGGACGAGGACATTTGCATCCAGTGCGGCAAATGCGTATTTGTGTGCCCACATACGGTCATTCGCGCCAAAGTGTATGACCCAAAATATCTTGCCGATACACCTGAAACGTTCAAGAGCGTGCCGGCGCGCTGGAAGGAATTTGAGCACCTCAGTTATTCCCTGCAAGTGTCGCCGGAAGACTGCACGGGCTGTGCCCTGTGCGTGCAGGTCTGCCCGGTGAAAAACAAAAGCGAGACGCGGCTCAGGGCGATCAACATGGCGCCGCAGCCGCCGCTGCGCGAACAAGAAAAGACAAACTGGGAGTTTTTCCAAACCCTGCCCGAGATGGACCGCACAAAAATCAATACGCATCTGGTCAAGGATGACCAACTGCTCGAGCCCTTGTTTGAATTTTCGGGCGCGTGCACGGGCTGCGGCGAAACGCCGTATTTGAAATTATTGAGTCAACTCTATGGCGACCGCGCGCTGATTGCAAACGCGACGGGCTGCTCTTCGATCTATGGGGGGAATTTGCCGACGACACCGTGGACCTTTAATGCCGAAGGTCGCGGTCCTGCGTGGTCAAACTCGCTCTTTGAGGATAATGCCGAATTTGGTCTGGGCTTTCGTCTGACGCTCGACAAACGCCTTGAATATGCGCGCGAACTCGTGCCGCACTTTGCTTCTGTTCTGGGCGAGGAGCTCGTGCACGGTTTGCTCAACGGCGATCAATCCGACGAAGCAGAAATTTTGCGACAACGCGGGCGCGTACAAGCGCTCAAGGAACGCCTCGAAGCGTGGTTGGCAGGGGAGGCGGTGAACGGTGATTCGAATGCGCCTCTGCAGAATCGCGCGCGTGAATTGTTGAGCGTGGCGGATGTGCTGGTCAAAAAGAGCGTATGGATCGTCGGCGGAGATGGTTGGGCGTATGACATTGGCTATGGCGGTCTGGATCACGTTCTCGCGTCGGGGCGCAAAGTAAATGTGCTGGTGCTGGATACCGAAGTGTATTCCAATACCGGGGGACAAATGTCCAAAGCCACCTCGCGCGGCGCGGTCGCCAAATTCGCCGCCGGAGGCAAGCCGAACTCGAAAAAAGACCTGGCGCTCCTGGCAATGACCTATGGCAATGTGTATGTGGCGCGCGTCGCTTTTGGCGCAAACGATTCGCAAACGGTCAAGGCATTTCTCGAAGCCGAAGCGTATGATGGTCCGTCGCTCATTATTGCCTATTCGCACTGCTTGATGCACGGGTATGACCTGGTTCACGGTCTTGACCAGCAAAAAGCTGCCGTCGCATCGGGTTATTTCCCGCTGTTCCGGTATGACCCGCGGCTGGCGGCAGAAGGCAAAGCGGCGCTGCAACTCGATTCCAAAGCGCCATCGGTCCGGCTCGAAAAATTCCGCGAGGGTGAGGGCCGCTTTTCGATGTTGGCGCAGCAAAACCCGGAGGGCGCGGCAGAGCTGCTCGAGCTCGCGCAGCAAGATGTGATGGCGCGGTGGAAAATGTACGAAGGGCTTGCGCAGCTATCGCTCAAGGGTCATCAGGGCAAGGACTAATAGGAGATGTATATGTTGGACCTCTCTACCACATACCTGGGGCTTGAACTCAAGAACCCACTGGTCCCGTCGTCATCGCCCTTGATGCGACACCTCGACAAGCTTCGACGGATGGAGGACGCGGGCGCCGCAGCCATCGTGCTGCATTCGCTCTTTGAAGAACAGATCATTTCCGAGTCGCAAAAACTCGATTTCATTCTGAGTTACGGCGTGGACTCGTTCCCCGAGGCGCTGTCGTATTTTCCGGACATTCGTTCGTACAATCTGGGACCCGACGGCTATCTCGAACACATTCGCCGCGCCAAGGCCGCGGTTGCCATTCCCATAATTGCATCGCTCAACGGTTTTTCGCGCGGCGGGTGGATCGAGTATGCGCGCCAAATGCAGCAAGCCGGCGCGGACGCGCTCGAACTCAACATGTATTACATTGCGGCGGACGCAGACCAGGACAGCGCAGCCCTCGAAGAAATGTATCTGGAACTGGTGAACGAAATCCGACAGGTCGTCACGATCCCGATTGCGGTGAAATTGAGCGCGCACTTTACGGCATTTGCGAATTTTGCCAGGCGCGCCGTTGCGGCGGGCGCCAACGGGTTGGTCCTATTCAATCGGTTTTATCAACCCGATCTCGATCTGGAAGCGCTGGAAGTGGTGCCCAGCGTGCACCTGAGTTCGTCCGCTGAACTCAGTTTGCGCTTGCGCTGGGTGGGACTGTTGTACGGCAGAATGAATTGCGACCTTGCCGTTACGGGCGGAGTGCATACGGCAGAAGATGTATTAAAGGCGATGATGGCAGGCGCCAACGTTGCCATGATGACGTCGGTCCTGCTCGCATCCGGCATTGATTACCTGCCCGGACTGCTGCGCGATGTGGAAACATGGATGCTCGAACACGAATACGAGTCTATCGCGCAGATGCGCGGCAGTATGAGCTCCAAGAATATCGCGCATCCTGCCGCATTCGAGCGCGCAAATTATGCGCAGGTCCTGCGCTCATACGAGCCGCAGAGAATGAGGTGGTAGGGGACGCGCACCACGAGACCCGTTTGCGCCTGCATCGCCTTGACGTTTGGGCGAGCTGGCGCACGGTCTCGCTGCGCGCGTCCGGCAGTTCGATCATCAGAGCGCGGTCCCAACCAACCACAGGAAATTGCCCAGATTCATCGCGGCGCCCAGAGCAATTTATAGACACTGAACGAGAGCAACCCGACCAACGCGAGGACCACGGACGCGCGCGGGTCAATCATTGCGCTGAACAGCACAAGGAATGCGGCAATCGTGGCAAGCGCAGCTTGGCTTTGATTGTTCATGGGACCTCCTTTCGAGTGCAGCTCATCCGGGCAGTCCTCACACTGCAGTCGGCGCCGGTTTGGGCGCCGAGTCCCGGAGAAAGGGTCCTTGTACGGGATTCGACAAAACGGGCAGGGAAGATTCCCTTTCAAGCATTTCATTGTCAACGCGGTGTGATTCGGCGCGTGCTTTGATGCCGCGCAGCATTTGGCGCTCCATCACAAACGTTACGGGCTCAACCATGCTCCATGCTGCGCGCGCGAGATGTCCCGGTTCGTAATCGAGGCGCGTGCGCAGAATGAGGCGAGTGGTGTTGTCGAGGCGCGGTTCGAGGAAAAATGTGAGTGTGCCGTGCAGCTCGTCCTGCGCCACCGACCGCGTGAATTCTCCCGTATTGGTATTGACGGTCTGCAGGACCAGATACTGCGGCGCCTGCATCCCGGCGATTGCATAGCCGGGATTGTTTGGATACAAGAGCACATAATCGCCCGGTCGGATGTTTTGAAACTCGGGAATGATTCGCTCGGCATTATGAATATCCGCGCCAAATAGACTCTCCAGCCATTCCCGCACATACAGCCCGCCGCGGTACTGTCCGATTTGGACAATCCATTGCCAGACCTGGGCGGCGGGCGCGCTGATCGTAATCGCGCGCGTCGAGTTGACGCGCGGTGTCACCACCAAATTATCGCCCGGAAGCAAACGCAAGACTTCTTGTCGGGTCGCGCCCCAACGCATCAGGCGAGGACGAATCATCCGCGGGTATGCGGCAATGACCGCGCCGATGGCAGCGGCAGCGCCGCCGATCACCAGCGGAACAACGAGCCGCGTGTTTGTTTGTCTATTCATCAAGATACCTCCAACACATCCTCTGTGACCGCATCTTGTCCACCCGCGTGTCAAGCAGGACCGTCACCATCTTTTTCTCCGGCGCAGCGTCCAAGAACTCGAGTTCTCGATGGTATCGGTCGTACCGGGTCACAAACCGGAACGCGCATGTCCCGGAAGTGGAACATGCGCGCCTGCTTGTGAGGGTCTGTTCTTGCCGGTCCCTTTCAAGGTAACGGGAGACGGTCAGATTGCGGTCAAATTTGCGTTCCGACGCGGTGATAATTGGCTATATAAAGACGATTTGCGCCCCTTCGGTCATGTCCATAAAGTCCCCGGCTGTGACAATGTCCTCGACGCCGTTGACAAAATCCTCTTTGCCGAGTCCCATCATGTCTACGGACATTTTGCAGGCATAGAGTTTCGCGCCGGCGTCCACGAGCATCTGGAGATATTCGCGCACGGTCGGGACCTCGAGTTTCGCCATCTTGTCTTTCATCAGTTTGGTCGCCACGGCAGTCATGCCCGGCAAGATGCCCGCAAGTTGAGGGATGCCCAGGTTGCCGGTGTCCACGCCCATCATGGTCATTTTCATGCTGGTGTTGCCAACGAGCGCGATTTCGAGATGGTCCACCCGCGTTTTGTTGATCAGGTCGAGTCCCCAAAAAGTGAAAAAGATCGTCACGTCAATCCCGTTGCCGAGCGCGGCCCAACCCATGACTAGCGCGGGATATGCCATATCGAGCGTGCCTTTGGAGCAGATGAAGGCGATCTTGCGAGTTTCTTTTTCCGGCGTCACCGCCGGCTGCGGCAACGTATTGTTCTCTTCCGCCACCACCATTGGGGGCAGTATGGGTGTCATTGTTGTAGCCACGGCAGTTCTCCTTGTTAAACACAACCCTCAGGTTTGCCAAGCCCGGAAATCTTGGCGACTTTTTTGGCAGGTCCTTTGGGGAAAAGCGAAAACATTTCTTTGGTAGAAATCCCGGTGTGCGTGGTGATGCGGCGCAGGGTAGGCGCTTTGCCGGCGCTGATGCCGTCCTTGCGGCAAAAATCAATCACCCGCCAATGCGCGAGCGATAGTTCGGCGATTCCCTCTTCGCGCGCAATGATCTTGGCAATGTCCTGCGACCATTCATTTGGATCGGTCATAAAGCCCTCTTCATTGACCCGGACCGTTTTGCCGGCAATCTCACGTGTGCTCATTTCGACATCTCCTGAATCTTTTTTTTTGAATCGCTCAATTTTGGTGCGGCGTCATTTTGCCTGCCATAGACATGCGCGCGGGCAGCAGAGTGTTGCGCCCCTTGAGCAGAATATTCCAGTACATCCAGCGGAACGCCAGTTTGCCCAGGTGATTCAATCGCGACTCTTGAAGCAGGGCAAAGGGCCCGATGCCGGGCAGTGGAAAACGACCGGGCAGTGGTTCGGTGTCATAGTTGAAATCAATCAACAGCCCCTTGCCAAATCCCGACTCGATAAAACAGTTGGTATGCCCGTCAAAACTCGGGTCCAATTCCGAACCCTGGATATAGCGCACAAAGTTTTCAGCAAAACATTCGACTGCAAAGTGCGCGACCGAACCGGCTTTGGAAGTAGGCAGCGCGGCCGCATCACCCAGGACAAAGATGTTTGCGTGTTTGGGCGAAACAAAAGTGTGCTTGTCCACCGGAATAAAGTTTGATTCATCACCCAACCCCGAACGCGCGATACACTCGTCGCCCATGTTCATTGGCACAGTGACCAACAGATCATAGCCAATCGCGGTTTCGTCGTACGCAACGATTTTTTTCGCATCGGGGTCAACACGCTCGATTTGAAATTCGGGCACAACCTGAATCCCTTTTGCCTGCAGCATTCCGGACAGTTCCCGGTTACAGACCGGTTTGGTGAACGCGCCGGGGAGCGGTGTGGTATACACCAGTTCTACACGGTCGCGGATGCCGCGGTCCTGAAAATAGAAATCCGCCAACATCAGAAATTCGAGCGGAGCAACAGGGCATTTGATCGGGTTCTCGACTACATTCACCACCAGCCGCCCACCCTGCCACTGCTCCAAATGCCGCGCCAGCGTGAGCGCGCCGTCAAACGTATAGAAATCGTGAATGGTTTTGTGCCATTCGTGCTCCAGCAGCCCGGGCGTCTGGTCGGGGCGGATCTGTGCGCCTGTGGCTATGACCAGGAAATCATAGGTGAGCACACGTTGGTCCTTGACCAGCGTAACGCTATTGTTTTCAGCGTCAATCACGTCAATCGGCGAGACAATCAGTTCGACGCCCGACGGGATAAAATCGCGCTTGGGCTTGATGACGTCCTTGCCCTGATACGTGCCAAAGGGAAGGAACAAGAAACCGGGCTGGTAATAGTGTGTTTCGTCCTGATCAACAATGGTGACTTGCCATTCGTTTGCATCCAGCAGCTTGCGCAGACGATTCACAACCATCGTTCCCGCCGTCCCTGCTCCCAGTACGACTAGTTTTTTCATGCTCGTTTCCTCACTCTGCCGCCGCTATGCGCCCAATGCTTGAGCCAATTTGGCATCATAGACCAGGTTTTCATTCACAACCTGCCGCAGCAAATCGAGCGCCTCCGTCACTTTGGGATTGTTGAGTGTATAATGAACGTTCATTCCAGCCCGCCGCCCCCGCACGAGGCGGCGTTCGCGCAAGACCTTGAGATGACGCGAGGTGGCGGCTTGCGGCAAGTCAACCAGCTCTGACAGTTGATTCACCGTCGCCGTGCCCTCGCGCAGGGCATACAAGATCGCGATGCGTTTTGGGTCCGCGAGCGCATCGCAGATCTCTGCATGCAAGAGGTCAATTTCTACCAAGAGTTGTGAGTTCATTGCATACCCTGATAACTTGTGCGCGTTTGCGCATATTGCGATATTCAATTCTATCTATAAGCATCAAAGGTTACGATTCGGTCAGAATCAGATACTGAATTCGTCTTGGTTTGGCGAGTCCAACGACGCCCCTCTCGTATCGAAAACCCGCGGTTGTTTCCGGCGCGTTGGGGACGAGAACGGCACCTGATTCTGACTGAAATGAGACGGGACGGGGCGACAATCCCCATATGGAGACAACACCGTTTGCAGATGATATCCGGTTTCACGAGCAGGTTGACCCGCATCATCGCGCTTCACGCCTGAGCGATATCATTTTGGGGGGACAGGATGGACTGGTTAACGTTTTGGGGGTGATTCTGGGAGTGGCGGCGGCGACCAGTGACGCGCGCATCGTGCTTGCGGCAGGGTTCGCCGCCGCGTTTGCCGAGTCTGTTTCGATGGGTGCGGTCGCTTATACCTCTACCCACGCGCAACGAACGTTGTATGACAGCGAGAAACTTCGCGAATTGCGCCACATCGAAAAGGTGCCCCGGCTGGAGCGTCAAGAGGTCTACGAGATCTATCAAAAAAAGGGGTTTGAGGGACCACTGCTCGAGCAAATCGTGGACCACATTACGCGGAACCCGGATGTGTGGGCAAATGAAATGATGGCGGAAGAATTGAAACTGGCGCCCATTCCTCCCGGAGCGGCGTGGCGTTCGGCGATCGTGGTCGGCGTCTCTGCCATCATCGGTTCTTTGATTCCGCTGGCGCCCTTTATCGTCCTGCCCGTCCAGACGGCGATGTGGCTTTCGATTGTGATTGCCGCATTCACCCTTTTTGTGGTCGGCGCGTACAACGCCCATGCGACCACCGGCAACGTGCACCGGAGCGGGCTTGAAATGGCAGTGATCGGAATCGCCTCGGCGCTGGTCGGCTATGCGGTCGGTTTGCTTTTTCGCGCGCCGGTGGTGCCCTGACCATCCGGAATGCGCGCATAAAAAAAAAGAGAGAGAGGCAATTGAGTTGCCTCTCTCTCGCATTTGCGCCCGCGCTCAGGCAGGCATTGGCGCAGGACGCGACATGCCGACCGACTGCGTTCTGCGCCTGTCATAAAACACATACCAGATCGCGCCCAATCCCAAAAGCACGGTCACGATCGTAACGATCCAACCAAGCACCGGGACAAAGGCGACGATCTCAAACAGCGTCAAACCCAGCAAGAAAGCTATGATGGGATTCTCGGCATACTGTTTGGCAAACCGCTCCAACAAGAGTTTGCCAACGAGCAGCGAGACGATCACCTTGGTGCCCCACAGCGCCACAGCGGTAAAGAGGGTTACAAACAGAGCAGAACCCGTTACGCCCAGGGCTGCCGATGCGGCAGCCAGTCCGCCGAGAGTTGACGCGCCCAACAAGAACCCAAACAGCAGCAGCCCCACAAACACAACGAACGCAAGCGCATAGCCCGCGCACAACATGAGAAAACCCCACCCTGTCATAGCTAACGGTTTGGTCCGGGCATGTGATACCGCTTGCATCATCCACGGGCGCGCAAGCCACAGCCCAGCCAAACCAATGACCAGCACAGTGATGAAATCGCGAATGCGACGCAGGAGCCATTCGTACATTGCGTTCGTTACGCTCGGCTGCTCGACCGCAGTCATTACCTCAACCGGCTGTGCCTGAAAGACAACTCCCCCACCGGGTGTTGCCAGGATTTCATTCGACTGATCAACGCCGCTGAAATACGACAATTGTCCGTTGATTTGCGCCTCTCTACCGACGCGCAGCCCCGATGCAATTGCGGCAGGCATATTGGGTCCCAGGTTCATGACAAAGGGGGTCTGGTCCGGGTCTGCGATCTCGGCTAGCACATTGCGACCCACCTGACCATTCAGTTCAAGCGCCTGTCCGGCAAATTGCACATCCCGTCCGATCTTGCCCGCCAGCACCGCCTGCATGCCGCCCATCGTCAGATCGCGAGCAATCACGCTGCCGGGTTGAGCTTGCAGACTGTACCCGCCAATCATTACGTTGCGTTCGATCAGGGCATTTGGACCGAGAATGATTTCCGCGCCACCGCTATACACCGTGCCATTGATTTCCCCGTTGACGCGAATGGTCTGCCCGGCAAGCATTGCGCTGCCGTTCACAGTCCCGTTTACGCTAACCGTGGTGCCAAACGCAACCAAATCACCGTTGATGGTCCCATTGATCATAATCGTCTCGGCGAAGACGACAAGGTCATCGTCAATGACCTCTCCCTGCGCGACGATTACGGATTCGCCGCTGCGAATGTCAGTGGCAAAAGCAGTCCCGGCGCTGCTCAGGACAAGCACTCCGATCAAGAGGAACATCAGGATATAAAGCCACTTGCCCGTTATTCGATTTAACATGGCAGCTCCTGTCCTTTCTCCCCCGCCGACTGTAACTCGACCCGGCAAGACCGTCTCCCCGATAGAGTTGCAGCCGGTGTATTACACAAATCCGACCTATATGATAGTTTCGGGCATCCAAGTCAAAAGGCGGTCAAAATGCTGTTCCGCTCTTGTGCGAAAATCACAACAAAAAATCCTGCGCAATTTGGGATATTTTCCAATTGCGCAGGACGGGAAAGCTCCTGACGTGACCGTGCAAGCGTTTTTATGCCGGAACCGGCACCCTTATTTTGTTCTTGATAACCTCCCCCAACCGCCGGATGCCCTGTTCAATTTTCTCGGGGTTGGTGTTGGAAAAGTTCAAACGCATGGTATTGGCGCCGCCGCCATTGGCATAAAAAGACGCGCCGGGCACAAATGCTACGTTATGCTCGAGAGCATCCTTTAGCAGTTCCGCCGAGTCAATCTCCTCGGGCAAGGTAACCCACAAAAAAAGCCCGCCCTGCGGGTGCGTCCAGTGAACATCAGGAGGGAAATACCGTTCCAGCGCGTCCAGCATGACATTGCGTCGTTCGCGATACATGACGCGCAGCGATTGGATATGCCGGTCCAAAAAACCCTTGCGCGCGACCTGATACACCAACATCTGGGTCAACGACGACGTTTGCAGATCGGCGCCCTGTTTTGCCTGAACCAATTTTCGAATGACCTCGGGCGCAGCCACCACCCAGGCAACGCGCAGCCCGGGCGCGAGCAACTTGGAAAAGGTGCTGAGGTAGATCACATTGCCCCGGTAACAGGTCTCACAGTCATCTCGCCCGCGTCTGTCCATAACAGCGATCGCGGGAATGTGCTTGCCCTCATAGCGGAGCTGTCCGTAGGGGTCGTCTTCAATGATGGGCACGCCATAATGGTCTGCCAGTTCGACAAGACGGCGCCGCCGTTCGAGCGAAAGCGTCACCCCGGCAGGATTTTGGAAATTGGGCAGCGCATAGATAAATTTCGGACCCGTGCGCAGCGCCTCTTCCAGCGCGTCCATCTGCATCCCATCCTCATCCACCGGCACGCTCACATACTCGGCGCCATAGGCATTCCACGCCTGTAGCGCGCCCAGATAGGTCGGTTCTTCGACCAGGATGCGGTCACCCGGATTGATAAATATTCTGCCGAGCAGGTCAAGCCCCTGCTGTGAACCGGACGTGATCAGAATATTCTCTGATGTAATGTCCAGACCAAAACGCGTCGTGTGCCGCGCAATCATCTCGCGCAGGGGCAAAAACCCATCCGTCGAACTGTATTGAAACGCGCCCGCGCCCCTCTCGGTGATGACTCGCTCCATCGCCGCTTGAAATTCTCGCAGGGGGAACGATTCCGGGGCGGGAAATCCGCCTGCAAAAGAAATGACCTCGCGTTGTTCCGCGAACTTGAGCAGCTCACGGATGGTCGAACTTGTCATGCGTTGGGTACGCTGGGCGTACCGTTGTTCCCATAAAGTATGCATATCCTTGAACTCCAACGAGACCTTTTGTGATGTGTGCGATGTTATGCCTCGCGAGACATCTCAAAGGTCTCGCGCCCCAATTCTGCGCCGCGCCGCAGCGCTGTCAGATTGGCATCCAGCGTGTCGCGCCGGCGCGCGCTCAGATGTTCCGCCAGCACGCGCCCCAGAGTTTCGAGCGTCACGACCCCTGTCGCTGCAGCGAGCGCGCCAAGCAGGACCACATTCGCGCTCTGCGGCGTCCCCAATTCATCGGCAATCGCCCGCGCCGGAATACGCAGCTCGCAAATATCGCTGCGGTCGGCATGTTGTTCGATGAGCGTTGCATCTGCGATCAATACGCCGTGCGGTTTGACCAACGGCGCATATTTCTCCAGAGACGGCGGGTTCATGACCAGCGCGGCGGTGGGATGTTGCACCAGCGGTGAGCCGATTTCCTCATCGGAAATGATTACGGTGCAGTGAGCCGTCCCCCCGCGCATCTCGGGACCATACGAAGGAATCCACGTCACCTGGCGACCCTCCGCCATGCCCGCGTATGCCAGCAATTGGCCCGCAAACAAAACGCCCTGTCCGCCAAAACCGGAAATGATAGTTTCGTGGTGCATGATTTCAAGACTTTTGAGGTTTTGGCGCGTCTGCTGAATTGACGCGATGGCTCAAAACCCCAAGAGTCGCGCGCTCGAGTCACGCAGGCGCGGGCTGCGCATAGCTAAAGTATTCATTCGCGCTCGTTTGCAAAAGCACCCACAGCGTATAAAAAGCGAATAGGGTGCCAAGCGGAAAGTTGAGTAAATTCAAGAATGCGACGACGATGGCGAGGATGCGCCCCCATTCCTTGTGTTTGAGCAAGCCGTACCCCGCGAGAAAACCGGGCAGCGACAAAATCAACAAGAAAATGCCGCCCCATGTGCCGACAGTGCCCAAAATCAACGCCGCTTGCGCGTCACCCGAGACCACGCCAACGCTCGATAACATGAAAAACGCAATTATCCCAAGCGCCAGCATCAACGCACTGCTAATGATAAACAGCCAGCCGACGATGGGAATATGCAATTGTAGGTCTTGCAGCTTTAATTGATTCATAATCCCTCCTCATTTCGCCTCCAATTATTTCGGCAGCGCCGCCTGGATCACCATCATAGCTTCTCTCCAGTTTGCGGCAGCTAGGATCCCAATTCCAAGCAGGGAGACAACAATCTCTGCCATTTTGACCTTTGGTGAAGGAACGACCCGTTCAGGATTGGTGCGAAACAGGCGCTTGATCTCAAAATGCGACCACCCATACGATGCGACAGCCAGCATGATCAGCGCGAACATTTCGTACGGACCACTGCGTTCCAAGACTGCCAGCGACGGCGCCATGCGCATAGGCATCGGAATGGCAAAAGAGTTTGTCCCAAGAAACAACCCGTATCCGATAATGTTATAGAGCGCAATGAGATAACCAAAAGAAACGCGGTTGACGCGAATAAGCAAACTGCTCCCCAGAATCAATAGAACCGGCAGCAAATTCGCTCTAGATATTTTGAACCATTCTTCAAGCACACTGCTTGAAGAGGTGTTCAACGCGCCGCTAACCATGTGGGTCTCAGCCCCGCCGTGCAAGATACCTTCTGGCAGCAAATAGTAGCCAAAGCTCCAGGCAATCACTAGCAAGCACAACCCGAAAATGGTCAGACTGATGAGACGAATGAGTAATTTGGGATGCAGTAGCGCGTCTACTAGCCAAATCGTTCCGGCATGCCCAACCCTTTTGGAATTCATCTTTGCCTGAATCCAATGTAATGCGGATGGATTTCTTTCCAGAAAATAACCTGCTCCAAACCCCATCAGCGCTCCAACTGGCACCAAAGCAAACATAACGAGCTGTCCCAAAAGCACAAATCCCACACAGGCAGTCAGGAAGGACAACCCTGTGGCTCTCGCGACAGAAATTTTTATCGTGTCATTCACGTGCCGCACCTCTGGTTTGCCCCACAGTAATTTTCATTATTTCTATTTATAGGTTTCAGGGAGGATGGTCGCCACCATCAGTCGATGAAACAGGTCGGCTTGCTCCCAAATCATGCCGTGCCCAGAGTCTTCAAAGAAAATCAATTCCTTTTTCGGCGCTTTGAGCAGGCGAAAGTATTCTTCAGGAATGCGCGAGGGGCGAGCCGATTTCCTCATCGGAAATGATTACGGTGCAGTGAGCGGTGCCCCCGCGCATCTCGGGACCATACGAAGGAATCCACGTCACCTGACGACCCTCCGCCATGCCCGCGTATGCCAACAATTGCCCCGCAAACAAAACGCCCTGTCCGCCAAAACCGGAAATAACGATTTCATGCTGTATCGAGCCCCCGGGGTTTCCGGGCTGTCCGTTTGTCATAGCATTTCCCTCTAACGGTTGTATTCAAGCCAAGTCCACAGCGAGTTGTGTTTTACTTGGCTCTGCGGCTCTGCGTGAGCGGATTTTCGGTGTCTTGGACACACTCAGCGCGTGACAGCCAACCCCCACGTTTGCAAAGGCGATGGATTCCACAAAACCGCCACCACAATGACCGCGTCGATCACAATGCCAAATACGAGCATTAGATTCCAAAAGAGCACGAGCATGAGAAATGACACGGCTGCTGAAGCCAACGCCAGAATCTCCCACCATTCATGGAACAGCGGTACGCCGAGCAAACCGAGCGCGGTCGTCGCAAAGCCTCCGACCGTCAGAATCAGCAACCCGATGCCAATGGGGCGCGCGAACCGGTCTAGCCCAAGCGCCGCGAGCAGCCGGGAGTGATCAAGTTGAAAGGGCCATTTGACCGGACCCGGCGGCGGCGCGGGCGTCACAAAATAGACGTGTATCAAACCGTGAGCGATGAGAAACAACGCGACAAGCACAAGTGGAATGTTCATGGCAATCTCCTATTTGACGGGCAGCGTCTGCGGCAGGATGCGGTTGACGAACGTATCCAATATTTCATCCGCAGTCGCGCCGTGTCCCGACTCGATCCAGATCAATTCTTTGTGCGGCGCTTGCAGAATGTCATAGTAGCGCTCGACCAGCGCCGAAACCGCGTTTACGTCATTGCGCCCGTGCAAAAAATACATCGGCACGTCAACCTTGTTCGCCTGCGTTGTGAAATCCAGGTCGCGCAGCTGCGGATACAGTTGGGCAAAGGATTCGATCAGACCCCGATCAAAATTCACGCGGTCCCAATAGCCGTATTCACGCGCCAGCTGTGGCACCAGCAGCAAGATCATTTCGAGCCGCGGATTGCCCATATAGTCAAAGAGCACATTGTTGTATGCCGCATACTTGAACTGCATGCCGTCGCCCCGGTATGGGGGTGGTCCGTTGCGGCGCAGCGTATCCGCGGTGGCTGTGTCGCCGCGTTCGGTCGCGAGCTTGACGGCAAACTCGTAACCAAACACATCGTTTTCGGTCGTATTTACCATCTGCCCCGTGCCCAGATAGGCGTGAAACAATTCAGGATGTTGATGCACCAGTTTGGTGCCCACAATCGTGCCCCATGAAAGCCCCATGACATAGATTTTTTCCTGTCCAAAGCGTTCTCGCAAGAGCTGTGTGAGGGCGTGGGCATCGGCAACAAAGCGGTCCACCGTCAAGGTCGAAATCGGGACCGCGTCATATGATTTGGCTGTGCCGGGCTGGTCCCAGTTCACCACGACGAAATGCTCTTCGAGCGGCGACAGACTGGTGAACGTGGCGGGAAAGCCGCCTGCGCCGGGTCCGCCGATGCCGAGATAGAGCAGCACGGGCTTGGTCGCATCCTTGCCGCGAATCGTAATCCACTGTTTACTGCCGTTCAATTCGACTTGTTCCAGCACGGCGATGCTGCCGGGCAGTGGCTTGCCGTTTGCATCCGTGATCGGCGGGGTCGCCGCAAAAATCTGCGAAGCCACGCCGGCAATCACGGCAAGAACGATCAAGCCCCCATACAAGATTCCAAATGCAAGGAGCGGTTGAAAGAAATGAAAAGCGCCATAGGCGAGCGCGGCAGCTCCCGCAAGCAGCAGAATCCAAACCGGCGCGGGCACGGCAGTTGTCAACGGCAGCAGCAACATCGGCACAGCCAGCAGGACAGCCAGGAATGCGGCAAGAACATACAAGATCGAGCGCCCGATTTTCCCGGCAACACTGCGAACCGAAGGCGCGTTCGTCTTGATTTGAATTGAATGTGTCAAGGTACTCATTTTGAACTCTCCGAGTGTGGGCGACTTGCCGATGCAATTACGAGTCGCCCACGATTCCGTCAATCATCCTCGCTCTATGCAGGCATCGGCTTGCTTTGCGCAAAGAGCTCGTTTGCGTTGGTTTGCAGCAACACCCAGAGGGTATACACGCCCAGGAGAGTCCCCAACGGAAAATTAAAGAGATTCAAGAGTGCGACGACGATGGCGAGGACGCGGCCCCATTCTCGTCGTCGAAGCAAACCATAGCCCGCCAGCAAGCCGGGCACTGACAAAACGATGAGCAGCAAGCCGCCCCACGTTCCAACGATGCCTATAATCAGAGCGGCCTGCGCGTCACCTGTGATGACGCCCAGATTTGTCAGGAAAAAGAACCCGATCAACCCAAACGCCATCAAGAGCGCGCTGCCCACGATATAGAGCCAGCCGACGATACGAGTATGCAGTTCGATATCCTGTCTTGAGAGTTGATTCATTTCACACCTCCGCTAAAAACAGACCCGTACTAACGAATTCATTCGTTGCTCGCGCCGGAGGACGATTGAAATCGTCACTATGTCTCGCGTATTTTCATCCAGCTGCGGGCGACCCGCGTTTTTTCAAGAGCAGCACCAGGACGCCCGCATACACAAATTCATCCGCCAGAATTTCGAGCAGGTGCGGAACACGCACATAAAGCGGCAGCCATGTCGCATAGAGCATGATGACTCCGCCGACCATCAAAAAGAGCGCCAGCCCCAGCCGCCAAAAGAGCGCGCGGGCGGACCTTGTCCACAACACAATCACCGGCAGGCAGGCGAGCAGGAACAAGACACTGCGAATAAACAGCGTAGGGAGCAGCGATTCGATTGTCGGCGCGACAAGCCCGAACATCTCTTGCCGATAATATTCACCGGTAAAAGGCAGGACCATCAGACCAAACACAAAATAGATGGGCATGAACGCAACGGCAGCCAGTCCGAGCCGCCACACCAGCCCAAAGGTGGTCACGCCCGCGCGATAACCGTCAAGCGCCTGCCGGACCGTCACGTCCGGCTTGTCCGGTCTAAAGAGAAACGCGACAGCCGTGCCGCAGAACAGCGCGGCGAAAAGATACATGACGATTGCATACGGCATACTCGCCGCAAAGGTCGAAACAATTGCCGCCTCCAACTGCGTATTGACCGCATACGTGATCCAGAGGAAAAAAGAGAGCACGAGCGCGCGCACGACCGGACTGCCGCTCACTCCGCGCGCCAAAACGACAAGCCCCAGCGCGACCAACGGTGTCGTGAGCGCGGAATAGAGAGCAACCGCGCTCATGTCGGCGTCCCGGGGCGGGACGGGAGGCGGCAGTTGCAGCAGCGTCGCAAACATGCCGCCAAGCATCGTGCCGAGGGCGAATGCTGCCCCTGCAAGAATCACTTTGCCGAGATCGAAAAGCAGTTTCCTCCAGGTCATCGCAATCTCTCCGTCGCCCGTGCGCGCGACCAGCGCGTCATTTGAGCGCCTTGACCGCGTCCGAGATTTTGTAATCGCCCAGCGGGAAATAGGTTACCATTTTTTCTTTGATATAGTCCAGGGCATCATGCGCGGTCATGCCCCAGTTGACCGGGCACGACGACAAGATCTCGACGAGCGCAAAACCCAAGCCGTGCATTTGGACCTGAAACGCCTTCTTGATTGCCTTTTTGGTCTGGTTGATGTGTCCCGGATCATGCACCGAGCGCCGCACGATATAACTCGCGCCGCCGGTTGTGGCGAGCAGTTCCGACATGCGCAAGGGAAAGCCCATCGTCACCACATCGCGACCCGTTTGGGATGAGGTTGTTTTCATTCCCGGCAGCGTTGTCGGCGCCATCTGTCCGCCGGTCATGCCGTACACGCCGTTGTTGACAAAAATGACCGTGATATTTTCTCCGCGCGAGGCGGCATGAACGATTTCAGCCAGACCGATGGAGGCGAGGTCGCCGTCACCCTGATAGGTAAAAACGATCTTGTCGGGATGCACGCGCTTGACACCCGTCGCCATCGCAGGAGCGCGCCCGTGCGCCGCTTCGCAAAAATCACAGTCGAGATAGTTGTACGCAAACACCGAACAGCCCACGGACGCGACGCCAATCGTTTCGTGTTGAATATCCAATTCCTGCATCACTTCTGCAACGAGGCGATGAATGACGCCGTGGGTACAGCCCGGACAGTAATGGGTGATGACGTCCGTCAGAGTGTGTGGGCGTTCATAGACGACGCCAAGAGTTTCGTTAAGCATGTTCCGGTTCCTGTAACGTTATTACCTTACTTTAGTTTCATGGGCTGCCGCCACGCGTTTTCTAATTCTGCATTGACTAGCGCGCTGCGTATTCCTACAGAGTGCTGCGCCCCATTCGATTTCGCCCAACGCGCAAGGGAGGACTGTGGGACACGTCGGTCTGCTGCCGAATGTCATAGGCAAATCCTGCGACGATGGTTAGTAAAAGAAGCCCGAACGCCAAGAAGACTAGAACCGGCACAAGGTTTGGATCATCCACATTCCCGTAATAGCCGAGCAGGATCGAGCCGGGAAACATCACCAGCCACGCGCAGAACGCGGCGACAAGCGACCCCAGCCACACTCTCGCAAGGAAACGCTGCAAACCAACAGGGAGTAGTTTCCTCCACCACGTCAGCGGCGCATGGATTCGCGTCGCTGTGATGCCGAGAAGGATCCCAAGCAGTGGCGGTCCAAACCCTCCGCCAACGAGCAGCAGGAGGATGGACAAAAGAATCAGAACCAAACCGCCGTGCTTACGCTCAATAAACAATGTCACCCAAGCAAGGAAGATGAGCGAAATGAGGACGGTAAGGATGCCGGAGCCGAGCAGGTTAGGAACAATCGTCATCGCCGGCTCCCCACTCACGATTTGCATCGGCTCCCAATGGGGCCATGATTCGATCACAATCCCCTCAGGCGCGGTATTGCCTTGCAGGATTTCGCCGATACCATGTTCGAGACCCGCTAATGCCGCCAGAACACCGAATGTTGAAACGGTTACTTTCGTCGCGCTTTTCATTTTTGCGCCTCCATGTGCGACAAAGCCGCCTGCAGTTTGACTGCCAGCTCATTCGCCCATGCGCGGATCGCCGTCCAGTCGCGCACGTCACTTGCCGGCGCTCCATGAAGCGGGCTTGCGGGCAGCGTGGTCAGCAGATTATCGGGAAAGCGCAGCTTGCTCGGATCGAACTTGCCGCCAAACACTTTAACCGTGATGAGCGCACGCCAATGGTATTTTCCAACCTCTTTGTCGAGTTCGACGCGCGCGTCTTGGCATTCCTTTTCGTCGTCGTGAATCGGACCGAGCGCAAAGATCGCAACGGGCACGTGCGAAAGCGTTTCACGGTGCTGCGACAAGAAACGCTGCGCGTCCTTGTGCAAACTGCCGATATAAATGGGCGCGCCGAGAACCACCGCGTCGTACCCTTCGAGGGTCCGCACGCTGCGCACGGATTCAACATCCACGACCAGCGCGTGTTCACGCAGTACCGCCGCGACATGTTCGGCAACCTGCCGCGTGGAACCGTAACGAGTGGCATACGTTACAAGAATTGAGCTTGACATGTTTTCCTCCTTACAATTCTTGATCACACACGCCGTATCCGCTCTCGACCAATTCTCTAAACTGCTCTGTAAAACGCGCAGCCGGCGCCCCATCAATTACATCATGATCGAAACAAAGCGTCACATCCATATATTCGCGAATCTCGATGCGCCCATCCACCACGCCGGGTTTCACGGCGATGCCGCCCAGCGCCACATCCAGCGTATGCACGCCAAAGGGAATCGCCCAGCCCCCGCCCTTGCCAAACATGCCGATGGCGGTCACGCCCACCGTCCCAAAACTCTGTTTCAGCCAGAAAGGGTTCTTGTAGACCACGCCATAAAAAATGTCCCGAACAAAACGCGGCAGCCGCAGAAACCACATGCTCTTGTATCCGGATGCCATCCTGGGATTGGCTTTGACCGTCCGAATTTCTTTATTGATGTCGTATACCGTCCGCCGGTTCGCCCCCCTCACGAAATGCGGCAAGGTTACTTTTCTGCCTTCATGCTCGATCTCGATAATGACGTTGACGTCCACCTCGTCAAAGACAATGAGCCGCTTGCGCCGATCGCGATACGCGTGCATCGGTTTGTCCCGGTCTATCGCCTGCGCCAGGCACGCAATGACAAAAGCAGTCAGAGAGACCCCTTCGCCGGTGCGCGCCTTGACAACTTGAATCAATCGGCGCGGTTCGGTAACATCCATTTCAATCAAGCCGCACACGGTATGCCGGTGCGAGGCAATCCGACCGCCCTCGATGATGACCTGTCGCTCGACCGGAAATGGCAAGACGGTGTGTGCGAGGTGGGGGTCTGTCATTCGTCCGTGCTCATAAATAAGCGGCAAGCAATGCTTCTTCTGCGGTCAGTGCCGCTTCCTCCCGCACCGGCATGTGCGCATAAATGCGGTCGAGAATCTCATCAGGCATCGGCACAAGTCCGCCCATTTTGCCCAACAGGTGAACTTGCGCCTTGCGCTCGACCGCAAGCCGTACATCTTCGACCATTTGCCCGGCGCTCATTTCCACAACCAGGAATTGATTGACGCGCTCGGACAAACGCGCGAGCGCTTGGTCCGGAAAGGGATAGAGGGTGATGGGGCGAAACAAGCCCACCGCCAAGCCATTCGCCCGCGCTTGTTTGAGCGCGGTCTGGGAGATGCGCGCGGCAGAGCCAAACGCCACGAGCACCAGGTCCGCATCCTCCGTCAAGCGCTCGACATACCGGACCTCGTTGGCGCGAACCGCCTGGTCCTTGGTCTGCAGCGCGGTGTTCATGTGTTCCAATTCTTCGGGTTTCAAAAAGAGCGAGGTGATGATGCGACGCTCGCGTCCCCGCGCGCCCGTCAGTTCCCATCCAAAATCTGATTTGTTGCGCTCGCGCATGGGCGGCAGCTCGACCGGTTCCATCATCTGTCCGATGTTGCCGTCAATCGCCAGAATCACGATCGTCCGGTACTTTTCCGCGAGCTCGAACGCGCCATACATCAAATCCACCGCTTCCTGCACCGACGCGGGCGCGAGGACGATGGGGTGATAGTCGCCGTGACCCCCGCCCTTGGTCATTTGAAAATAGTCGGCTTGAGTGGGCGCGAGATTGCCCAGACCGGGTCCCCCGCGCATGACATCCACGACCACACAGGGCACTTGCGAGGCGGCAATATACGACAAGCCCTCTTGCATCAGCGAAAAGCCCGGCGAAGAAGATGAGGTCATGGTACGCGCGCCCGCGCACGCCGCGCCGTAAACCATGTTGATGGCAGCCAATTCGCTTTCCGCCTGGAGAAAAACTCGCTTGCCCAGAGCAGGCAAGCGAGCGGAGAGATATTCGAGCAATTCAGTTTGAGGTGTGATGGGATAACCGAAATAGGCGTCGAGACCTGCGCGGACGGCTGCTTCGGCAATCGCTTCATTGCCCTTCCACAACTCTTTCATAGAGCTTGTTCCTCCCCCGGCGTGGGCGCGGACGCGGCGACAGCACGCCTGTTTTCGCGGTGCGCCGGTGCTGCGCGATAAATCGTTATGGCAGCCTCCGGACAAATCACCGCACATAACAAACAGCCCGTACAGTCGCCGCGCGGGTCGTCGAGATGCGCGGGACGATAGCCGCGCAAGCCCACGGTCTCAGCCAAGCCAATCAAGTGTTTCGGACATACATACACGCACAACTCGCAGCCCTTGCAGCGATTCTCGTCAATGACAATTGTTCCACGCATCTCTTGGCTCCTTTGCCTGCACCAAGCGTAACGCGGCATTGTTTGAATCGGGTCAAAAACGAGTCAGAAATCAGTTACGGTGTCAGGGTCCGGTACTGCGAATATATTCATGCACATCCACGTTAAAGCGAATGTCCTCGACGTAAAAGGTTGCCCACGGAGTGCCATCGTCCATCCAGATGGCAGAGCCGGCGGTGCTGGTCAGGAAATCATTCAGCGGCGCCCATTCCACTGCCTTGTTGAGCCACAGAATCCTGGCAGGGCTTGCCTGATTCTTGAAGCGCATGGATTCGAACCAATCAATCAAGCCCGTCTCGGGATTGAACCGCACGATATAGTGGTCCACGCCCTCGTTAAACGGAACGACCAGACCGGCGGTGTTGTCGTCAATGGCTTGCCATTCCACCCCCGGCTCACTCAAAAGCATGGCAGGCATCCAGATCCGCTCTGCCCACATCCCAAGATTTGCCGCCTGGTCTACCTTGTCTCCTTGATCCACGCCAAAGGGAGTTTTCCCCACTGCATGACCGTCCAGATAACGCTCGTCCACTTGCAGCAAAGGCAAGCCAAACAAGCCCGCCTCGATATAGTGACGATAGCCCACACCCGCTTCATGGGTAAAGCGGAAACGCGCCGGCAGATACACCGGACCGACGGGACGCACTTGCGCCCGACCCGAAATCACGGCGGATTTGATGACGGGCACATCACCCCCATACACCTTGTCATAAAATCGAGCGACCGGGGGTGGCAGATTAGCAGGCAGAGGCATTGTTTCAGCCGGACCCGAAGATTGCGAAAACGCGGGAAAGGGAGCAAGACGCACCTGCAGACCCAACCAGCCGAGCAGGAGCAGCCCCAAAATCACCCCACCGATAATCAACAAGATTTCCATCATCCCAAATCTCCGCTTTTGTTTGGTTTCTTGCCGCCCATAGGTCGGCGTCAGGATGCTTGTAGTGTTCATCTTTACTCCTTTTCGACGGTCCGTTCAACGCGGGCGTGCGGCAATCGGTTCATCCAGCCGAATCTGTTCACCGACGCGGATTTCACGATACGCGCCCGGAAACGCTTCTCGGAATGCCTCCAGCGCCGCGGGGCTGCTGTCATGCGGGGACACGGCGACCAACTGCGGATCGAGCGCGGCGATAAAGGCGATATGCGGTTGTGTTTGTTCCCGACTAAACCCCTCATAATGCAGTCCGCCGACGATCCCAATAATCGGTTCATCAAATATCGCACCGGCGCGTGTCACAATGCGCTCTACGGTTGGATGCCCGCAGCCGGTGATGAGAACAATCCCTTTATCTTTGACATTCACCGCCAACGCTTGCTCGACATTCCGCGCCCCTCGGAGCGAAAGGGGAAACAATTCGGGAAAAGCAATCGTGCCCAGGGTTGCAACGCCTTTTGCGATTTTCGTCGGTTGTTCAAGAACGCTCTGTGCTATTTCCGCATTGTTCAGCGCCATCGGGACCAGCACGCGTTTCCCGGTCAAATCCAGTGGCGGGTCGCCCGCTGCCAATCTGTTTGACCACCAGGCAGCTGTCCCGCCCATATGATCGGGATGCGGGTGCGTGATCACGACCACATCAAAATCCTTTTCGCTCACATTCAACGCTTGCATATTGCGTGAGAGGCGCGCGGGCGTCATGCCAACGTCCAGCAAAATGTTCAGCTCGTCGGTCTTGATCAGATACGAGACGCCATGCTCCAATTCCAGGTCATTGCGCGCTTTTGCTTCTTCAAACAACGGCAAAATTTCAAACGTGCGCGTCGCGCCGAGCGCATGAATTTTTTCGACCTGTGTGGTTTGCCATTCCTGTTCGATGGCGGCAGCTGCCATTCGGTCGCCAATCGCCCATGCGCCAATGCCGAGAACGCATGCAGTAAAAATCATGCCGAAACCAATCAAGAGAAACTTTTTCATGGTATTCCTCCCTTGGCGGGACAGCTTTCGACCTGCTCAAAATTCTCTCATCCAGTCTAGCGGATTGCGTTACAGAATCGGTTCCAATCAAGTCAAAAAAAGGTGCAGGCAAACATAAAACCGCAGGCAGAATGCCTGCGGCTTGTTCGCGCTTTTGCTGTCATCAACCAGGTCCGACGCCCCACGCCATCATCGCCCCGGTCTGCCGGGACGATGACGCCGGGCGCAGCGGGGGCAATGTTCGCGAGACGAATCATGGGCTTACGGAATTGCCGCGCGGGCTTGAGTTTGTGACAGCTGAATGCACAACGCGCGGGCGCGCATGACGGCGGTATCCAGCGCGCAGGCAACGGGCGCAGAAAGCTGCTCGCCATAGCCCATGTCTTGAGCCCCGACGGTCAAGAGCCAGCTCTGGGACGGCGCGGCGCCATAGAGGGCGCGCGCGAGCGCCAAAAGCGACCCGGGATTCATCTGATGAGAGAATTGGCTCTCTGGCGTTTCGTCCGCGACAATCTCTTGCAGGTCCGGCAGCTCGTCCTGAGCTGTGGCACAAGCATCGGCAAAAATCGCGTAATCCGCGCGACCAAGCGGCTCGGCGAGTTCGGGCGTCAGCTGGTGGGCGGCAATGATTTCTATATCAGGATCGCACAATTCATTTTGCAAACGCCGCGCCAGCCACCAGCCGAAACCATCGTCGCGGCGCAAGGGATTGCCATAACCAATCAACACAACGCGCGACATGTTCTGTTCAACCTCTCATCACGCGGTCTACCACCACACCGTCCGCGCGCGCGAGCTGAATCTCGAGCGGCATCTGCCCCGCCGCATGGGTCGAGCAACTCAGGCACGGGTCAAACGCGCGAATCACGGCTTCGACACGATTCAACGCGCCTTCCTCGATGCGCTCGCCGTGAACAAAACGGCGCGCCGCTTGCAGCACACCGCGATTCATGGCGAGATTGTTTTGTCCCGTCGCAATGATCAAGTTGACCCATGTGATCAGCCCGTGCTCGTCAATCTTGTAATGATGAAACAATGTGCCGCGCGGCGCTTCTGCCGCGCCCACGCCTTCAAAGTTGTTGGGTTTGGCATCCGCGCGCACGTGCTTGCTCAGAATTTTCGGATGGCTCAAGATCTGTTCGATGCGCTCGATGCCATACAAGATTTCGATCAGGCGCGCATAGTGATAGTGAAAAGAACTCGAGACCACACCATGCTGTCGAAACTCGCGCCACTCCCGGTCCGCGCGTTCCGTGCGCGCGCCGTTGGCTACATTCAAGCGCGCCAGCGGACCCACCCGATAGATGCCCTCGGGATACCCGTACGGGATGTAATAGGCGGATTTCAAATAACTCCATGGCTCGACCGCTTCGCCGATGAGCTCTGAATACTCTTCCGGGTTGTGATGATCAACCAGAATCCTGCCCGACGCATCCGCAATCCGCAGCTTGCCGCTATAGTACGAGAGCTTGCCTTCGTCGTTCACCAACCCCATATAAAGGGACGGGAAATTCGCAAAGGTTTCAATTTCCTCGTGATAGTCTGACATCACCGTTTTGAACCATGTCAATGTCCGTTGGGCAATCTCGAGCATCTCGGGCGTTTCCGCCAGGATCGCATCGCGCTTTTTGACATCAAGGGGCTCGCTCACGCCCCCGGGCACGATCCAGCCGGGATGAATTCGTTTGCCGCCCAATGATTCGATGATTTGTTGTCCGAACTGGCGCAAGCGAATGCCATCGCGCGCCAACTGTGGATTTGCTTGCAAGACACCGATCAGATTGCGCTCTGCGGAATTGCTGTCCATGCCCAATAACAGATCGGGTGAGGAGAGATAAAAGAAACTCAACGCGTGCGATTGCACGATTTGCGCGAGATTCATGACGCGCCGCAAAAAAAGCGCCGTTTGCGGAATACGCACCGCCATCAGGGCATCACACGCGGTGGCAGAGGCGAGCAAATGGCTGACAGGGCAGATGCCGCAAATGCGCGCCATCAACGACGGCATCTCTTGAAACGGACGCCCTTCGCATAATTTTTCAAACCCGCGCACCTGGGTCACGTGAAAATGAGCATCGCTGACCTCGCCCCGCTCATCGAGTTCAATCGTAATTTTGGCGTGTCCCTCGATGCGGGTGACAGGGTCAATCATAATGGTTTTTGTCATGGTTCTTTCCTGGCTCAAGCGCCAAAGCGCGTGCGCCCACTCAAGTCGGGCATTCGCCCATCCAGCAATTCATTCACGACATATCCGATGGTCTCGGCGGATGGAGGACAGCCGGGCACAAACACATCCACCTTGACCACCGTGTGCACGGGGCTGGAACGGTTGAGCAGTGGCGGCACAACCCGGTCGGGGACGCGCGGATTCAAGGTCACATTTTCAATATAGGCGCGCCTTAATATGGCGTTGGCGCCAAAGGGATTGCGCATCGAGGGCACGTTCGCCGTGACCGCACAATCACCCAGCGCGACGAGAAACTTTGTATGGTCGCGAATGTGCTTGATCTTTTCCAAATCTTCCTGGCTGCTGACCGCGCCTTCGACCAGGGTTACATCCACAAAATCGGGAAAGGTCTTGGTATCCACCAGCGGGCTGTAGACCAGGTCGGCGCGCAGGCAAATGTCAACCAGCTTGTCATCCAAATCCAAAAACGACATGTGACAGCCCGAGCAGCCATCCAGCCAGACGGTGGCAAGCCGCGGTTTGGCTGGTCCGTTCCGAGATTCGCCGTTCATCATTTCAATTCCTCGCGCATCGTTTTTAGATAGGGCAAAAAGTCAATCTGCCGGGTGCGTTCGCCAACCGCTTTGCCCTTTTTGAACAGTGCGCCCGTGGGACACACGTTCACGCATTTGCCACAATTGGTGCAGGTTTGCGACTCACCCCACGGCTCGTTAAAGTCGGTAAAGACGCGGCTGTTGATGCCGCTGTTACGAACATCCCAGGTATGCGCGCCCTCGATTTCGGCGCACACGCGCACGCAGCGGGTGCACAAAATGCAGCGGTTCTGGTCTATGCCAAACAACTCGTGGGAAAGGTCAACGGGCACAGAGGGATTCAAGTATGGGTATGTTACGTGGTCCATGCCCAGCGCCGCTGCCATGTCCTGCAAGTCGCAGTTGCCATTGGCAACACAGACCGAACAAATGTGATTGCGTTCCGTGAAAATCAATTCGAGAATCTTTCGGCGATACGTGTCGAGGCGCGACGAATGCGTCGCCACCTCCATCCCTTCGCGCACGCGCGTGACGCAGGCGGGCTGCAGCTTGGCGGCGCCCTTGATTTCGACGAGACACAAACGACATCCGCCTACCTCGGTCAAGTTCTCGAGATAACACAACGTCGGAATTTCGATGCCGTTTTCGCGCGCCACATCGAGAATCGTCTGGTCGGCATGAGCGCTGACCTCATCGCCGTTGATCTTGAGGACCGTGACTTGTTCTGCCGGTTTCATGCCGTCACCTCCGGCGCGATATGGCAGACGCCCGCCGGACAACGTTTGTCCTGTATGTGCGCCAGATATTCATCGCGAAAATAACGCAGTGTGCTCATTACGGGATTCGGCGCGGACTGCCCCAGCCCGCACAAGCTCGTGTGGCGGACCAGATCGCATAATTCTTCGAGCATGGCGAGATCATCCAGCGTGGCTTGTCCCTCGCTGATTTTGGTGAGCAGGTTGTGCATGTGTACGGTGCCCACGCGGCACGGCACGCATTTGCCGCACGATTCGGTCCTGCAAAAATCCATGAAATAGCGCGCGACATCCACCATGCAGGAGGTTTCGTCCATGACAATCATGCCCCCTGACCCCATGATCGAACCGAGCTGCGCCAGAGTTTCAAAATCAACGGGTTGGTCCAAATATGCTTCGGGAATACAGCCGCCCGAGGGTCCGCCGGTCTGGACCGCCTTGAACCGCTTGCCGCCCGGAATCCCGCCGCCAATGTCAAAAACAATCTCACGCAGGGTGATCCCCATGGGCACTTCGACCAGACCCGTGTTTTGCACTGCGCCCGCCAGCGCAAAGACTTTGGTGCCTTTGCTCTTGCCCGTGCCGATCCCGGCGAACCATTCGCTGCCTTTGCGTAAAATGACCGGCACACTCGCAAATGTCTCGACATTGTTGATGAGCGTGGGTTTGCCCCACAACCCATACTCGGCGGGATAAGGTGGGCGCAAACGCGGCAGCCCGCGCCCGCCCTCGATAGAGGCAATCAACGCGGTCTCTTCGCCGCAAACAAAAGCTCCGGCGCCGATGCGCAGGTCAACCTGAAAGTTGAAACGACTGCCCATGATCGTGGTGCCAAGCACGTCCGCGCGCACTGCCTGACGGATGGCAGTTTTCAGACGTTTGATCGCAAGCGGATATTCGGCGCGCACATAGATATAGCCCTGTTCGGCGCCGACCGCATAACCGGCGATTGCCATGCCTTCGAGCAGCCGGTGCGGGTCACTTTCGAGCACGCTGCGGTCCATAAAAGCGCCCGGGTCACCTTCGTCCGCGTTACAGATCACATATTTCTGACTGCCCGGGGCTTTGACGACGGTGCTCCACTTTAGCCCGGTCGGATAGCCCGCGCCGCCGCGCCCGCGCAAGCCGCTCGCCGTAATCCGCTCGACCACCTGCGCGGGGGTTAATTCTGCCAACGCCTCTGCCAGCGCACTGTATCCGCCGCGCGCAATGTATTCTTCGATGCGTTCGGGATCAATCTGTCCGGAATTTTCAAGCGCAATGCGAGTCTGGCGATTGAAAAACGGCATATTGACCGGGCAGACGAGTCGTTCCACAGGCGCAGTATCCAGCGATTCGATGATTTCGGGCGCGTCTGCGGGCGCGACGGTTTGATACATTACTGCCTGTCCGTCCAATGCGACCAGCGGACCCGCTTTACACAAGCCCATGCACCCAACGCCTCTGAGCGCACATTCTTTTTCCAGTCCGCGCTCGCGGATTTCAGTCCGCAGAGAGTTGAGGACAACCTCTGACTGTGACGACAGACAACCGGCGGCGATACATACATCTACATGATGTCGAAAGCTCTGTGAGCGTTCCTGTTCGGTGACGACAGCCGCATCGAGTTCTTCTCTGGTCATTTTTGTAACCTCTCAATGCGTTCCAGCATTGCCGCGGGTTCCAACTTGCCGCCAACCTGACCATCAAACACGGCGGCAGGCGCGAGACTGCACGAGCCGATACAACGCGCTGTCAACAGCGAAAGTTCCCCATCCGGCGTCGTTTCGCCCTGCTTGATGCCGAAATTATTTTCAATCGCCTTGAGCAGCGCGGGCGCGCCTTTGATGTAACACGCCGTGCCGGTGCAGACGACACAAGTGTGTCGTCCGGGGGGGCGCATGGTGAAAAAATGATAAAAGGTTGCGACCCCGTACACTCGGCTTGGCGGCACGCGCAGCGCCGCCGAGACATAACGCAGCGCAGCGTCATCGAGAAAGCCGAACGCCTCTTGAATGCTGTGGAGCGCCTCGATAAGCGTGCTCGGCACATACCCCTGCCGCCGCATGGTCGCTTCGACAATTTTCCATCTTTTGTCGTCCGATGGGGGAGAAATTTTTGCGTGGATCATGGCACTAATGGCTTGCTTTAGCAGGTTGTCAAAAAGGTCTCTTTTATAGTTATGGACGCGCGCCATAGCACAAGATCACTCTGGTTTGATTTCACTCTGACAACCTGCTAGTAAACAAATTCGCGAATATCATTGATCGAAACTTGCGGTCGGCGCGCGGGGCACGGAAACGAGAATGCGTCGCGCAGCGCCTGCATTTGCTCTTGGATTTCCTTGTCGCCAAGCGGGCGGATTCCCGCCCGCGCGGCAAGATGGGAATACATGGAATCGGGAAAATCAATCAACTCGGACAGATACACAAAATCGTGTGCGTCGAGCGGCAGTCCATTGACGAGTTGGGCGGTGTGTCGAATATGAGCGCGCGCGTATTTCGCTCCACCCGCGCCCACCAGCACAATCACACCGACGGCGACTCCGCCGGCTTTACACTCGTTGACGAGGCGCACCACATCGTCCGGCGTATTGGGTTTGCCGAGAAATTTCAAGAGTTGCGCGTCCCCCGTTTCCAGACCGACATACACTCGCCGCAGACCCAACCTGGCGAGCGCGGCAAAATCGGCGGCGCGTTTCTGACGGGTCGAAAACGCGTCAACGAACGAATAGATGCCATCGAAATAGAGTGGATGAGCCGCCGTCCAATCCTTGCGCGCCCGCAGGTCCAGCCCCGACGGCAGAATATCAAATTCTTCCTGCAGAATCTCGAACCGCGGCAACAGCATTTTTTGCGGAATCACCAGCGCGTTCGCATCGCCGAGAAAAATCGAATGACGCAGCGCCAACCCCTCGCCCATGAACGCGCGGACGCGGCGAATATGTTCGCGAAATACCTGGGGAGGTTTGAGGCGGAACCGCCGTTCCGTCGCCGTCTGACCTCCAAACAAACTGCAAAACGAACATTTGTTAAAAGCGCAGCCCTCGGTCATTTGCAGATAGAGAGCCAAATACTGGTCCGGCGGCATGATGGCGATGGGATGATAGATATGCTCGTAAACGTCGCGCTCGCGTTCGAGACTCGTATAGCAATAACTGTTTACATGCGCGAGCGCATGCTGCGCCGCTTCCAACGCCGCGCCCTCCTCCGCCGGTCCGAGTTGGCGCAATTCCATCGCAACCTTGCCGGCGAAATCATACGCTTCCACTTCGAGCGCGCGCACCTCGTCGGGTGAGAGGGTGCGTCGCGCGCGCCCCGACACCCCAGAGCCGGGACTTTTTGATTTTTCGATGATTTGATTGGAAAAACTGCGGCGATAATTGCGCCCTTCGCGGAACGCGCCAACCAGTCGCCCCCCAACGTCAAACGTCCAGGTGAGCGCGCGGTCTTGCATGATCACCGTGGCTTCACTGCGCGCATGCACGGTAATCTGCCTGCCGTTCGTCATTTGAAAGCGCAAGATCGGCATAGTTACCACCACGCTTGTTCCCGCGCAAAGCGTTCGAGGCCATCGCGGAATTTGGGATGCGCGATGTCAATGAGCGCGCGGGCGCGCTCGGTCAAACTTTTTCCGCGCAGCGCGGCGATGCCGTACTCGGTCACAACATAATTGACATCGCCCCGCGAGGTAACGACCCCCGCGCCCGGTTTCAGGAGCGGCACAATGCGCGATTCGGCTTCGCCCTTGGCGGTTGCGGGCAGGGCGATGATCGCTTTGCCGCCGGGCGAACGCGCGGCGCCGCGCACAAAGTCCACTTGCCCGCCAATGCCGCTATAAACCCGAGAGCCGATCGAGTCCGCGCACACCTGCCCCGTCAAATCCACTTCGATGGCGGAATTGATCGAGGTCATGCAATGATTCTTGGCAATGATAAACGGGTCATTCACGTAATCGGTCGGGTGCAGTTCGATCATTGCATTGTCGTGAACAAATTGATAGAGCCGCTCCGAACCAAACAAAAAGCCCGCAACGATTTTTCCGGGATGCAGGGTTTTGCGTTCGTTGGTGATTACGCCGCGCTCGACGAGTTCGATCACGCCGTCGGAAAATAACTCGGAATGAATGCCGAGGTCGCGCTTGGTTCCGAGGTTGCTCAAGACCGCATCGGGAATCGCGCCGATACCCAGCTGCAGGGTCGCGCCATCGGGAATCAACTCGGCGACAAGCGCCCCAATCCGGCCGGAGACTCCATTCAATGCGCCCTGCGGGGCATTTGGCAAAGCATAGTCGGTCTCGACAATCGCATCGAACTTGTTGAGGTGGATAAAGGAATCTCCCCACACGCGGGGCATGCGGACATTCACTTCGGCAATGACATGTTTGGCGCACTCGGCGGCGGGCTTGGTGACGCCGACTTCGACGCCAAACGAGCAAAAACCGTGCTCGTCCGGCGGTGAAACCTGGACCAGCGCCACATCAATCGGCATCGTGCCGTCACAGTAAAGTCGGGGAATCTCTGACAAAAATACGGGGACATAGTCCGCGCGCCCACCCTGCACGGCAGAACGCGCATTGGCGCCGATAAACAGCGCGCGGTGGTGAAAACTGCGCGCATATTCGGGCGCGAGATATTCGCCGCCCGCAAACGTCAGCACGCTGACCACTTCGACGTTACGCAAGGAAGACGCCTGCGCGACCATCGCGCGCTCGAGCACCTGGGGCACACCCGCCCCACCGCCCAGATACACGCGTGTGTTGGATCGAATGGCGCGGATTGCCGTGTCCGCGCTGACGGTTTTGGAACGATAGAGTGGCTGCATATCCATGGTCTGAACCCCGTATTATTTGTAACGACCCCAAGTCAAAACCGAGTTACAACCCGGTCAAAAATTAATTCTTTCACAATCGAAATCATCATGTTCATTGTCGCAGTACGAGAATGAATTGCGAGTGAAGGGTATCACCCAAAACAAAGGACAGGTATACCTGTCCCCCGATAGTTTCTGGCGGATAATGAGCTAGGTCTAGTTTTCGGAGGACACTATGAATGCCAAGCCAAACCAGGAACCCACCATTCAAGAAATGGAGCTGGTTCTTGCCCACGCGACACGTTGTCTTGCCTGTCAAGCCGCTATTCTGCCCGAGGGCACGGGATGTTATGAATTTACGCCGGGCGGCGTGGAAACCTGTTCCGATCTGCCCTGGTGGAACGGCAAACCGGTCTTGCCCGAAACACTGCGTCAGTGGAAAGAAATCGTCGCCTCCTATCGCGCCGTGCCGCAGTCACACCAGTCCTGAATGCGCCATATGAATCGTCTCTCGACGCTTGCATCTCGTATCCTCGCCTTGCTTCCCTCCTTTCCGATCATGCTCGTGCTCGCGGCAATTCTTGGCGCTGCGATCACGTTTGCGGCGTTCACATTCACCTACGCGCAGGGGTATTCCTATCTTGTGGACGACCCCAATGCGTGCGCCAATTGCCACATCATGCGCGAGCAATTTGACGGCTGGAATCGCTCGGCGCACCAGAATGTGGCTACTTGCAACGACTGTCACACGCCCCATGAATCCATTGTCGGCAAATACGCGGTCAAGGGATTAAACGGCTTTAATCACAGCCGCGCCTTTACGTTCGGCAACTTTGAGGAACCGATTCGCATCACCCCGTTCAATCGTGAGGTAACCCAAGGCGCATGCCTGTATTGTCATGGCGAGTTTGTCAGTGAAATCGCGCACGCACAGAGCGCCGAGCCGACAGATTGTCTGAGTTGCCATGAGGGGGTGGGTCATGGGAGGTAGAGAGGAGCGCACCAAGGCAAAGAGCAGAGTGTCGCTTGCCATTTCATTCTTTGCCCCGGAGGTTTTGGTATGGAGTCGCTAAAAATCAATCGCAAAGAGCTATTGTGGCTTGCCGCCGCATTCGTGGGCGGCGCGATTGTCATTACGATTATCGCCCTCTTTCTGCTCAATATTCAAACGCGCAAAGATGAGGCGCTGCAATATCCGCTCAAACTGGTCGAAATCTCAGATACGGAACTGGACCCCGCGGTGTGGGGTCAAAATTTCCCGCGGGAATACGACTCGTGGAGCAAGACCCAACAAGATGACGTAAATACACCGCATGGTGGCTCACAGGTATATGACAAACTGGAACGCTATCCCATCCTCAAGCGTTTGTGGGCGGGGTATGCGTTTAGTGTGGACTATAACGAGGAACGCGGACATTTTTATGCGCTGACCGACCAAAAAGAAACCAAACGTCAGGACGCGGTCGCGCAACCCGCCGCATGTGCCAACTGCCACGCTGCCGAAGCGCCGCAGCTGATCGCGCAAATGGGTTGGGAAACGTTCAATGCCACGCCGTACAAGGAGATTTCGGGCACGCTGCATTACGGCTCGTCATGCGCCGACTGTCACAATCCGGAAACGATGGAATTGCGTATTACACGCCCCGCCTTTGTGAACGCAATGGCACAGCGCGGCGTGGATGTAAACACCGCCACTCGCCAGGAAATGCGGACGTATGTCTGTGCCCAGTGTCATGTCGAGTACTATTTTCAAGGTGACAAGAAACTGCTTACGTTCCCGTGGAGCAACGGCACGCGGATTGAAAACATAGACCAGTATTACACCGATCTCGGATTCAAAGACTTTGTCAACAAAGAAACCGGCGCGCCCATGATCAAGATACAGCACCCGGAATTTGAACTGTTTACCTCGGGACTGCATTACAAATCAGGCGTTTCGTGCGCCGACTGTCACATGCCTTATCAGCGCGAAGGCGCGATCAAGGTATCGGACCATTGGATACGCAGTCCCCTGACGAACGTGCGCGCGTCATGCGGACAGTGTCATAATCAGGACGACGAAGCGCTGAGGCAGCGTATCGTTGACATTCAAGAGACCACGGCGAGTCTCTTGCGCCGGACCGAAACCGCGCTCGGCGCGGCGATGGACTCTATCGTCGTCGCCAAGAATGGGGGCGCAACCGACGAACAACTGACCGCCGCGCGTGATTTGATACGACGGTCGCAGCTGCGCTGGGACTTTATCTTTAGCGAAAACAGCACCGGGTTTCACAGTCCGCAAGAAGCGGCGCGCGTGCTTGGGGAAGCGATTGATTTTGCCCGACAGGCACAACTCGAGGCAGAAAAATTGGCGCCGACCGGTTCAAGATAGCGGGCGCACCGAGCAAGATAGAGACCCATCCCAAAACGGGGTGGGTCTTTTGATGTATGCGCGACCGAGACACAAAAAACCGGGCGCAACTCGTACGAGTTGCGCCCGGCGCTTGCTCGAAATGTGGTCAAGCTCGAAAGGTCCTGCGTTCTGCAAACTCACGCTGACTGCCGACCTGCCACGAATCTCACGCTGCGCGTCTATTCCTGATTCGGTCGGACCAAAAGGACGGGCAGATGGGAGCGTCGCATGACCTCATCCGCTACACTGCCAAGCACCATGCGGGACAAGCCGCTTCGCCCATGCGTGGTCATGGCAATCATGTCCACTTCATGAGTCATGGCAAAATCGAGGATGGAATCTGTCGTCGGACCGCCCATGACTTCGAGTCGGACCACCGAATCCGGGAAATAATCGAACGCGACGCGTTGGAGATAGCCCTCGGCTTGACCATAATAGTCCTGCTCGGAAGTGGCGCGCATGGTCATTACGGGCATCGGCGGGACCTGGGCAGGCATGGTCTCGTACACCTGATTGGTGACGACGCGCATCAAAATCACTTCGGCATTCAGACTCTTGGCGAACGTGCGCACATAGGGCAGCACCGCCTCGGACATGGTAGAGCCATCCAATGGGACAAGTATCTTTTTCATCATGGTAATCCCTCCTGTGTAAAACCCGTTCGTCAGTTCGTCGAAAAAGAATAACCGAAACCGCGTTCAGTCAGAATATATTGCGGATTGGCGGGGTCATCCTCGAGTTTATGACGCAGATACCAGATATAGCGTTTTACATAGCCCGTGTCCTCGCCGGCGTCATAACCCCACACCCGCTCAAGCAATTGTTCATGCGTGAGCACACGTCCTGCGTTTTCCGCCAGTGTTTCCAGCAGCCGAAATTCGGTCGGCGTCAATTCGACGGGCTTGCCCGCTTTGGTCACACGGTGTGTATCGAGATCAATCACGAGGTCTCCGGTAACGTAACGCCGCGCTTTATCAATGGGTTGCGTCCCGCGCGCGCGCCGAATCGCCACCTGCGCCCGCGCGACCAGTTCGGCAAAACTAAAGGGTTTTGTGACATAGTCGTCAATGCCGTGCGTAAAGCCGCGCATTTTGTCCGCCTCGGTGTCTTTGGCGGTCAACATGATAACCGGCACGTGCGAAAGTTGCCGGATGCGTGAAAGCGTTTCCCAGCCGTCCATCCGCGGCATCATCACGTCCAACAACACCAGATCGGGCTGGTGAGCGTACAATTCCTGCAGCCCGTCAATGCCATTCGTCGCAAGGATAACCCGAAAGTGTGCCTTGACGAGAGCTTCTTGAACGAGTCGCAGCAAGGTCCTGTCATCGTCAATTACGAGAATGGTGCCAAGGGTGTCCATAGTTGCTCCTGGATTCAAAAATGCCGCCACAAAATTAGTGCAGAATGATTGTTCATTTCTGCCTCGTGATTCGTGCGTTCACATGGGTCGGAACGCCGCTTTTGTGGATGCGCTTGGCCGACAACCTCCGAGATGATGCTACTCCAACTCGCCCGCGCGGGATAGGGGCATTTGTCCCAAAGGGAATGGGGCAACCCGGCTATTATCGCTGCGGTGTATGCTGACCAACCCAAAGACCCGTCCGGGACAGGACGGGTCTGGATGTAGGACTGCCTAAAATAGACTGAATAACGTTGAAAAAGAGTCGTGCGCTGCCGCACCGGGCGGGCACAATGGTCGGGGGAGCCGTAGCAGAGGACCCGGCGTCTCGCCTGTCTCATCAAGAGGAATCATTGGTCGCGCGCAGAGTGTTCCAAATTATAGCGATACCGAGCGCTATCATGATGACAAAGACAATGATCGCGAGGACGACCACCCAGAACGCATCTGCGCTTTGAAAAGCCAGAATCTGGCTTGCCACAATGGCTGTCCCGATGATCATCCCCGTAATCACCAGCCCCGCCGTCAGGCGTCGGACCGCGCCCCCAAAGCTGTCCACATGTTTCCCGAGGTCACTGGTATCAACCGAGACGGTAAAGCGTCCTGACATGTATTGGTCGAGCCACATGTTCGTTGCATCCGAGAGATTTGGCACGCGGCGGACGAGTTGTTTGGCGGCAACAGTCAATTGCTGTTTCAACAATTCAGAGATTTTATCAGGTGTGAACGCTTCGGCGGCGAATCCTGTCAATTGTTCGCTGGCAAACTCGATGACATCAAATTCTGCCCCCAGCGCAACCATGGTTTCTTCGCATTGGGCAATGGCTTTGAGTCCGAGGGTGAGCTGCCGATCGAGTCTCAAGCCGTGTTTTTGCAGCAAGCTGAACACGCGAGATACCACCTCGCTCAGCGAGGCACCCGATGCATACACCACGTATTGTTGGATCAGGTTCTCCATGTCGGCGCGGTATTGCTGTAGATCCACGGGGCGCAGCTTTTTCGAGAGGCGCAAAAAGACATCGGCAATGCTTGCGGCATCTTTTTGGGCGAGCGAAATTACCAAATCAATCAGATCCAGACGTTTTGCGCCGTCGAGCACGCCAACCAACCCGAGGTCAATAAAGGTCAGCGTGCCGCTTTGGGGGTCAACCAGAATGTTGCCCGGATGCGGGTCGCCGTGAAAAAAGCCATCCACCATGACTTGCTTGAGAAAGGCGCGCATAAAACGCTGCCCCAGATCAAGGCGGTCCAGTCCTGCCTGGTCGAGCGCCTGGAGATTTGTGATTTTGACCCCGCGCACAAACTGCATGGTCAGGACCCGGGTCGAGGAAAGCGCGGGATACACGCCGCAAGCAGCAACTCCTTCGACCGATTTCATGTTGTCCCCGAGACGCAGCGCGTGGTATGCCTCGTTATGGTAATCCAATTCGCGGCGCACACCGTTGCCAAATTCGTCCACGATCCCCGAGAGGTCAATCGTGCGCGCCTCTTTGTTTATCCGCTCGACAGCTCTGCCCACCTGGCGCAAAATGCCCAGGTCCGCATTGACCATGGTGACAATATTGGGGCGTTGCACTTTGATCGCAACCGGGGTCCCGTCCTTCAAGGTTGCTTTATGCACCTGCGCGGTGGACGCCGCCGCAAATGCTTCTTGCTCGAACGTGGCAAACAATTCTTCGGGGGGGCGACCCAACTCTTGAACAATGACCTGGCGAGCTTGGTCGTATGGCACGGGTGGGACCGTGTTTTGGAGTTTTTCCAATTCCACTTGGTACTCGGGCGGCAGGGCTTGCCCCTGACTCGCTGCCATTTGCCCGAATTTGACATATGTGGGTCCGAGCTGCTGAAGCATGACGCGGACCTGGACCGCGGGCGACATGTCTTCGATGGGGTTGCGCTTGCGATAGACCCAGTTGGAAATCGTGCGCCGAAAGCTGTTGAGCGGGGTGCGCGTCATTGCGATTTCGAGCGCATAGCTTCCCAGTGTGTCATAGACCTGTTGGAGCCGCATGTTTTCGGCAAGACGACTGTCACGGAAACCGGGTAGGCGTTCCAGCCGTTTCCACAAGTCCCCCCCCGAGGGAGCTCCCTCGACCTGCGGACGATTCACCCCGACAACCGCTGCCAACAGGAATTTGAACAGGTTAAACAGAACTGCCGCGACAAAGAGCCACAGGACGACCGGTGGGACAATCGCAAACTCGAAAGGTGAGAGCCGCGTCGTCAACCAAAAGACCACTGCGTCAACGACCAAAAGAAAAAGCCCGAACGTCTGGATCACGAGCCGTCCAAGCAGCATCAGGAGCACCGGGCGTAACAAGAGGTTGATGACTGTAAAGATCAATCCCAAAATCGGGACCATCCACAACACCAAATCGTCCACCGTGAAAACGGGAACGCTTTCGCCCGAGCCGTCCGGGGCAGGCACTTGAATCAGCCGAAATACCAAGAACGTAAAGAGCAGCGCGATCGAATTGATTACGACCTGAAAAATAAAGCGACGGGCAGCCATAGTGGAGGTCATACGAAATTGATAAAGTGGAATTCTCCGGGACCGAGATCCACATACAAACCATCTCCCACGAGTTCAGCTCCGAGCCGCTCATAGAGCGCGCCGCTGAGAACATCATGTAAACCCCAAACATGTCGAGTCAATTCATGCCAGGGCAGACGCACCCGCCCCTGAGACCGCGTGTCCGACCAATTGACGATGATGAGATTGCGTTCATCGCCGCGCGCCCAGCACCATGCGAGTAAATTGAGGCAACTCTGGTTATCGCTCCAGCCCGTGACCTCGCACAACTGCCATGTCCCCGACCGTATTAGCTCGGTGTGTGTCGCCTTGAGCAGGGCACGATAGAAACCCTCAAGCCCGGCGTCCGACGCTTCGTCGGCGCGGCGCGCCAGAAACACGGGCACTTTGATGCGGCGACCTTCGAACTGCCCATCATAATAGAGTTTGGCGCCGGGGATGGTTGCCATGATGACGGCTGCGGCGCGTTCCCTCTGCGGCGCAAAGACTCCTGCAGCGCGCGGCTCGTCGTGATTCTCGATAAAGCGCACCAGTTTTTGCTGATATGCCATGTCTGCCCGCAAATGTCCGAGCACGCTCTGTGCGCTTTCATGTTCCAGCCGGTCATACAGCCGCTTGTCATAACAATAATCAAAGCCCTTTTGTTGCAGTTCCCACTCCAAATCCCAGTACGCTTCGGCGATGAAAATCACGTCCGGATGGCTTGTCCTGACACGCGAAATCAATTCGGTCCAATACTCGGTCTCGGGGCGATTGCCTGCGCGCTCGCCCCACGTGCGCGCAAAGACAGCGTTGAGCATCAACATCGCCATGTCGCACCGCATCCCGTCGCATTGGTCTGCAATCGAATTGACCGTCCGAATTGCCGCTTCCCGCAGACCGGGATCGAATGCATTGAGCTGCACAACATCGGGCCAGGGCGCAAAATACGGATCACGCCCATTGGCAATGACATGCTCGCCCGCCTGGAAAAATTCGCCCGGCGCGCGCTCCAGGTCCTCACGCGAACCGCGAATGAAATATTCGGGATGCAGGGTAGCCCAGGGATGGTCGGGGGCAACGTGATTGGGCACAAAATCGAGAATCAGTCGGATGCCGCGTGTGGCGAGGGCTTGACGCGCTTTGGCTAGACCCGACGGTCCGCCGAGCGCTTGAGCGACGACATAGTCGCGCACGCAATACGCCGAGCCGACATTGTCCGACGGCTGGAAATCGGGCAGCGCGCGCCGAAATTCCGCCTGGAGTTCCGCGTTTTCATTCGCCACCCGAATGCCCTCGGGGCTGCGCTCCCATACGCCCATAAACCACACGGCGTCAATGCCGAGCGCCTTGAGCGTGTCCCATTCCTTTGCCGGCACACTGCCCAGCGTCACTTTTTTTCCGTGGCGTCTGCTCAATTCATTCAACCAGACCCACGTATGAATTTCATAGATGATCGGATTCTTTACCCATTGCATGGCTTTACCCTCCGGTGGCGCATGGGACTCAATCAACAGCCGAAAGGACCGCCGCCGCCAAAAAACCCAGCACTGTCAGCAAACCAACGGCTTTGCCCCCATGTTCGAATGCCTCGGGCATCATTGCCTCGGCAAGCATGGTCAGCAACGCGCCCGCCGCAAATGCCTGAGCATATCGCCCGTCCGCTTCCGGCGCCGAACTGACATAGAGATAACCGACGGCGGCACACACCGCGCTGATCAGGACGACTCCGGACCACATCAGCAAGACCGATTTTTTGGAACGCCCCGCAGCTTGGAGATTGATTGTCCCTGCAATCCCCTCCGGCACATTCGAAACTACAACCGCCAGCAGAAACGCAAGACTGATAGAGCCGCCCGTCGCAATGCCGATTCCGAGAATCGCCGACTCGGGAATCGCGTCAATCAAAGAGCCAACAAAGATGCTAAGCCCGGAGCCCTCTTCTGCGCCCTTGATGTCTTTACGACTTGCCCCGCCTCTGGTGTCAATCCACCAATCCGCCAGAAAAAATGTGACCGCGCCAAGCGCGAACGCAACGCCCATCAGCAGCGTGCCCGTAGCCAAAGAACCCGGAATGAGCTCGTAGGCAATCGAGCTTATGATCGCTCCGGAGCCGAACCCCATCACCAGTCCGATCGCGCGTGATGACGGCGGCCGCCACATGACGAGCAGTGCGCCCAACAGCAGAGCGCTGGCTGCCAACGCGCCATAGAGCGCCGGCACGAGACCCGATTCTATCTTCATACAAATCTGATTCTCAGCATGTGTGCAGTGACGAATACCAAAAAAAAAGCGCATCGGGTCTTTGCAACACAGCCCACACACCTTCCCGAGAGGGAATGCATGTGGGCTGCCGATGGACCAGCGCGTTGCCTATTTTGTCGCCGGAGCGGGAGCGCCCGCCTTTGGCGTCGGAGCCGTTTCGGGCGTCCGCCGCCGGCGCAAAATGAATTTTACCACCTCGTCAATGAGGAGCAGCACAATTGCCAGAGCGATGGCGAGGAACCAATGATCGCGGTCCAATGCCGTCGTGCCGAGAATGCGCTGAAAAAATCCGAGCTCTGTCGCCAGAAACGTAAGGAGAAGCGAGATTCCATACAGCATCAATTGCCGCCGGTCTGAAAAAATGTCACGGTTGAACGCCGTTCCAAATTCATCACGCGCAGAAAGCCCGAGAGTGACATTCAGCAACGAAAAGACGACGAATCCCATGGTTGCCGCCAGTGCGAAACCTGTCGGCTCGTATTGCTGCTCGATATACAACGTAGCGAACGCCATGATGAGCCCCAAAAAGATAATGCGCGTCCACTGCGCCCGCGAAAGCACGGGTTGTGTGAGAGGGCGCGGCTTGCGCTCCATCAATCCGGGCCGCGGGCTGTCAAAGCCGAGCGCGATGGCAATTGGCACCTGCACCAAAAAGTTGATAAACAGCACCACCAGCGGCGAGAATGGAACACCGCCCAAAATCAGGAAAAACGCCGCGCCGAGATAACTTGCAATGAACGCCACGAGCGCCGCCATCTGGAATCGAATGTATTTCGAGAGGTTGTCATAGAGCGCGCGCCCATATTCGACCGCCTTGACGATGGTTGCAAAGTTATCATCCGTCAAAATCATGACCGCCGCTTCTTTCGAGACTTCGGTCCCCGTAATACCCATCGCCACACCGATGTCCGCCTTTTTGAGCGCAGGCGCATCGTTCACGCCGTCGCCGGTCATGGCGACGATGTTCTTTTGCTTTTGGAGCATTGTCACGAGCCGAATTTTGTCTTCCGGCGCGACGCGGGCGACCACTCCAATGTTCGGCAAGTCGTTGAGAAGCTGTTCGTCACTCAATTCGGAAAATTGTTTGCCGGTCAGCGCATTCCCCGTTATGCCCAATTCCTGTCCAATGGCAGCTGCCGTTACGGCATGGTCGCCCGTAATCATGCGGACCTGAATTCCGGCGCTCTTGCACTTGGCAATTGCATCTTTGGCTTCGGCGCGCGGCGGGTCCACGATTCCGACCATCGCCAGCAGCGTCAGATCGTTGACCAGATCAATCAACTTGGCTTTCGGGTCAAAGGTCGCGGGGTCAAAATCGCGACGCGCAACCACCATGACCCGTTCGCCAACACTTGCCATACGGTCGTTTTCGCCGAGAGCCAATTTACGATTGTCGTCGGTGATCGGATGAGTCGTATCATCCGGCGTCCAGTACGAGCCGCCGCGCGCAATCAGCACATCGGGCGCGCCTTTGACAAAACAGCGCACGACATCTTCACCACTGGCATTTTTCATGTTGTGGAACGTCGCCATGAATTTATAGTCGGAATCGAACGGGACTTCGGCAACGCGGGGATACATTTGGCGCGCGCCCTCCACATCAATTCCGCCCTTGGCTGCCAAGACGATCAATGCGCCTTCGGTCGGGTCGCCGATGAGACTCTCACCGTCAAGCCGCGCATCCGCGCACAATGCCATCGGCAGCATGACCGGCTCGAGATCAATCCTGGGACCTCCGGCGCTGAGGATCTGGCCATCGGTAGAGTACGGCGTCGTTCCTTTTTGCCAGGGCTCTGTCGCCGGTTTCGCTGCAAGATATTGCAGTTCTCCCTTGGTGCCATACCCTTCACCCGTGACCTTGTAACGATTCTGTCCGGGAATAGTAAACTCGCGCGCGGTCATTTTGTTCAGCGTCAGCGTGCCTGTCTTGTCCGAACAAATCGCCGAAACCGAGCCGAGCGTTTCCACGGAGGGCAGCCGTTTGACGATCGCGTTTTGTTTGGCGAGCTCGCGCGTCCCCATCGAATAGAGCGTAGTAATGACGGCGGGCAGACCTGTCGGAATCGCCGAAATTGCCAGCGCGATACCGGCAATGAAAATTACGTCGAATGGCGTCCCGTTCCGAACACCCAAAATGATCATGAGCACAAAGGCAATCCCTGCGATGCCTGCGATAATCATCGTCAACCTGTCCAACTGCTTTTGCAGCGGCGTCTTGTCCGCTTCGGTCTTGTTGAGCAGGTCGGCAATATGCCCCATCTCGGTTGCCATGCCGGTCGTCGTGACGATGAATTCGCCGCGCCCGCGCGTCACTGCCGTGTTCATAAAGACCATGTCGAGGCGGTCGCCCAAACCGGCTTCTTTGGCGATAGTGGCCGAGTCTTTGAGCGTCGGCGCGCTCTCGCCCGTCAGCGCCGCCTCTTCGATCTCGATGGTTGCGGCGACAAACAGACGACCATCCGCGGGCACGCGATTTCCCGCCTCGATCAACACGATATCGCCCGGCACCAGCTCTCCGGCGTCAATCTCGATCGCTTGCCCATCGCGGCGCACACGCGCAATGTTCTTGAGCATCTTTTGCAGCGCGTCCAGACTCGCTTGTGCTTTGGACTCTTGATTCAAGCCCAGCACCGCGTTAAAAACGGTCAAACCGAGCAAGACAACGGTGGTGCCAAGGTCTCGGGTAACAACAAAATTGATCACGGCAGCCGCAAGCAAGAGGATCTGCATAAAATCCTTGTACTGGCGCAGAAATGCCTCAAGACCCGATTCCTTCTTTTTGGCTGCTAATTCATTACGACCATATTTCTGCAGACGCTGCTGCGCTTCGCCTGCGCTCAAGCCTTTGGCGGGGTCAACCTGTAACTGCTGTGCCACCTGCTCGGGGGTCATCTGATACCATTTGGTTTCAGAATTTTTGGATTCTGCCATAGTTGTTCTCCCTCTGACGGATTACCTATACTCTAGCCACTAATGCCTTAATTCACTTCTTCCTGCTGATTTTCTTTCGATGAGTGATTTTCTGTCGGGTGTTTTTCTTTGATCGCGTGCGCCAGCGCATAACTGACACCTAAAATCACAAACCCGATGGCAAATCCTACTGCCAGAATTGTCCAGCTGCCATCCCATGTGACGGCATAGCCAAAGAATGAAACAGCTAGCATTACCAGGACTGTGGCAAGCAAGCGTTCCTTTAGATTGTCCAGCGTTTTGATTTCAAGCCACGAAGGCAATTCAATCCCCTGAGCGATAAAGAGCTGATACAACCCTAACGAAATGACATACAGGACCGTCCCCAGCAAAAAGAGCTCGATCAGCTCGATGGCGCCCACCGCAACCTTTTTCCCGACATCTACATCGGCATCAAGCCCGCCCTGGAGAATCAGGACGGTAATACGCACAATATCATAGACTCCAAAGAACATGACAAGCGCTGCCGCCAGCAGCGCCCCGATAACCGCAACGATGATTAGAAAGCGGCTTGCCCCTAATAGTTTCGACACCATATCTCTGATTTCGGCGACTTTTTACTGCTCCGCCGGGTCCCCCGCTTGTTTGCTCTCGCTGCATCCGCCGACAAATCTACACGGACACGATGTTGAATCGAACCGAAGCCATCCGCACAAGAAATGTCACTGTCACACACAAGATAAAGCTGATGCTGGTACTGACGCCCAGAGCGACAAGGACGACATAGACAACCGAACCAATCGCCGCGCTCGTCGAATAGAGCTGCCCGCGTTTGAAAATGCTTGGCGTCTGAGCGAAAAACACATCGCGGATCACGCCGCCGAACGATGCCGTCATTACGCCAAAGACCGGAGCGACGATCCACGAAGCGCCGGCTTGCAAGGCGAAGGAAGCGCCGAGATACGCCCATAAACCCAAACCCAGCGCATCCACGACAACCACCCACACGGGCATCTGGTCGCTCCGCATGACGCGCCGGACGGGATTCAGGAACGGCTGCAAGCGCGGACCTGCCTGTTCGCCGCGAACAATGATGAGCGTGCCAATCGCTGCGACCGTAAGCACCGTTACGAGATACACCGGGTTTGTCACCCAAAAAAGCGGATAGCGGCCCAGCAAGAGATCGCGGAGCGTGCCGCCGCCGACCGAAACCACAAACGCAATGACCAGTGAGCCAAAAAAATCCAGGTCGCGCCTTCGCGCCTCAAAGACCCCCGCCAACGCGGACAGAATGATGGCGGCCCAGGTCACGATGCTTTGATAAATGTACAGCGTTTGGGGCGTTTGGGTCGCCAGTTTGCCCGTTCCATCGGACCCAAAGACAACCTGAAGCATCTCGATGATCTGCTCTGGCAAAGGCATCTGACTGGATGTTCACGGAACCAGAATGGTCACGGCATTTGGTACGGACTGAAAAGTTACCGGCGTTTGTCCAAAGTATTCGCCATCCATCCAAATTGGCTGCGGCGGGTCCGCTTCCAACGCGATTTCTCTTCCGGACAGATGATGGGCGCGGATAGGCGAATCGCCCAGATCAACCAGATATGAAGAAATTTCAGTCAAAGCGTCAAGATTCTTGCTCACAAATAGCACATCGAACGCATCGCTGGCGGGATCGGTCGGGTTCAAGGACGGATGGATATCACCAAACCCGCCGAGGTTGTTTACGATACACGTGAGAGCAGTTACCTGTGTCTCTTGCCCGTCACACCGGATGCGAAAATGGATCTCGGGCGTTTCAACAGCAAAGCGCACGGCTGATGCCAAATAGGCAAGCAGATGGTGTTTTACTTTGAGCTCGCGAGTTGCGGTTTGCTCCTGCGTGATCCCCGAATGGGCGCGCAAGATAAAGTAGCGATTGTCCGTCTTGCCCATGCTCACCCGCTGGTAATTGTGCTTGCCGCAAACGAGCTCGGTTGCTTCGGTCAGGTCCAAAGGGATTCCCAGGATTCTTGCCACGGAATTTCCCGTGCCACCCGGAAGAATGCCGAGCGTGGCAGCACTGCCAACCAAGCCGCTCGCCACATCCCGTACCGTCCCGTCACCCCCGTAACACACGACCAGGTCCGCACCGTCAGCCACTGCTTGTGTGGCAAATTGACGTGCATCATCAGTCTCGTGTGTTACAAGCGCCTTCCATGAGAGCGCATGTGCGCGCAAGACCCGGTTCAGGATGTGCAGAACGGGCAGCGGTCTGCCCGAGGCCGGATTGATAATGATCGGAATGGGTTGGCGCACACTAACGCTCATCACGAAGGCGACAATTTCCAGCGCAGATGATTTCTAGATTCCATCGCGCAGCATCGGACAGGTCATGCAGTGCCCGCCGCCGCGTCCCTTGCCCAGTTCAAACCCCGCAATCGGAATGACCTCGACGCCTGCCTCACGCATCTTGGCAATCGTATAGGTATTGCGCTCATACGAGACCACGACACCCGGCTCGAGCGCGACCGTGTTGTTGGCATCGTCCCACTGTTCGCGCTGCATCTGGTATTCGTCGCCGCCCGTTTCCACAATCGTCAATTTCTTGACCTTGAGCGCGGCTGCCACAGCATCCACCAACGACTTTTCATTGGTCACATGGAAATCGCCCGGTTTCTTGCCCGGACGCAAGGTAATCGCGCGAATGTTGTTGACGACCTTGGGAAACGCCGTCGCCTTGTCGCGGTCGAGCAGCGTAAAGACCGTGTCGAGATGCATGTGCGCGCGGTCTTTGGTCATGACGGCGACAATCACGCGTTCCGCCGCGCCCGCGGAAAACAAACTGTGCGCAATTTGTTCGATCATCCGTCCCTGCGTGCGCTCGCTCATTCCGATTGCCACAGCCCCGTTGCCCAGAGGCATGACATCGCCGCCTTCCAACGAAGCGCGCCCGAACTCGTTGGCATGGAATTTGCCGTCATCGCCCAATTCGGGATACCACCAGTTGAAATTGCCGTTTTGGAACATCGGGTGATAGCGATAAATCGCAAGCACATTCAACGATTCGCGCCGTCGCGCGGGCCAGTACATCGGGTTGACCGAAACGCCGTTATAGATCCAACACGACGAGTCGCGCGTAAAGAGCGTGTTTGGCACGGGCGGCAGGACAAAGAAACCGGGGTCATCCATCGCCGCCGCGCCCAGCGAGATCGTGCGCATGCTGCCGAGGTCAAAACCCAACTGTTCCATTTCCCCGACGGTGAGACCGCCGATGAGGTGTTGGGCGAGCAAATCGGCATTCAAGCCGCTCAAAAAGGTGCGCACCTCGTCCACCAGCGACCAACCGACCGTATATTCAGACGCCACTTGTTCGATGATTCGTTTGCGTCCTTCGTCGCTCGCCTTGAGCGCATCGCGCAACAAATCCAGAAACAGATAGACCTCCACCCCGCGCTCTTGCATTCGCGCCACAAACTGGTCATGCTCCCATTGGGCACGTTCCACCCACAATACATCGTCAAACAACAATTCGTCATGATTGGTCGGTGTCAGGCGTTTGAGACTGAGCTCCGGGCGATGGACCAACACCTTGCGAAGTTTTCCGACTTCGGAATTTGCGCCAAATTCTGCCATAATGATTCCTCCTCACTAACCCGGCACAATATTTGTGCCTGCTTCTCCTTGCACGATTTTTTCAATTTCTTCGAGCGAGCCGATGGCAGCGCGTTTGCCCGTCGCTTCGACAAATTTCACCGCCGCGTCCACTTTGGGTCCCATCGAACCGGCGGCGAATTTTTGCTGTTTAATTTCTGACGGCGTGATGCGCGAGATCAACCGCTGCTCGGGTTTGCCGAAATCGAGATACACGCCGTTCACATCCGTTGCCATGACAAACAAATCGGCATCCAATTCGCGCGCGAGCAACTCGCTCGCCAGATCTTTGTCAATCACAGCTTCGACGCCGACGAGTGTCCGTGTGCCGTCTTGCAGATACATTGTCGGAATGCCGCCTCCGCCCGCGCAGATCACAACCGTGTTGCGTTCGAGCAGCCATTTTACCGGTCGAATTTCAAAGATGCGTTTCGGCAGCGGCGAAGGAACTACGCGCCGCCACTTGTTGCCATCGGCTTTGACCACCCAATTCTTTTCCGCCGCGAGTTTGTCCGCTTCCGCCTTGTCATAGACCGGTCCGACAAATTTGGTCGGATTCTGGAACGCGGGGTCATTGGGGTCCACCTCGATCATTGTCAGCAGCGTGGCAAAGGGCACCTCGAACGGCAAAAGATTTCCGAGCTCTTGCTCGATCATGTATCCGATCATGCCTTCGGTCTGTGCGCCCAGAACATCGAGGGGGTAGGGCGCTACTTGCGGGTATGCGGCTTGCTGCAACGCGAGCAAACCGACCTGCGGACCGTTCCCGTGCGAAATGACCAACTGATGTTTGCCTGCTACGGGCGCAAGCGATTGCGCTGCCGTTTTGACATTCTTGCGCTGCACATCGGCGGTCATCGGCTCTCCACGTTTGAGCAAGGCATTACCACCCAAAGCGACAACGATTCTCATTTTATGCTCCTTTTAACGGATCGCGAGGCAGCAAAAAAGCGGCTCTGTTTGAATAACGGATTAAATAGTGTCTCTATCATTTACCGATATCAACCAATGGCGCCTGTGATAATGTTTCAACCGGCGGCTGCTCCGACGGGTCGAGCCGCATAATGTTGATGCCCGCAAAACCATAAATCAATCCCAACAATGGGTTCAAAAAGTTAAAGAAACAATACGGAAAATAAACCATCGTCGGGACGCCCAGCGCCGCCGTCATGTATGCGCCGCAGGAATTCCACGGAATCAAAGGCGAGGTAACGGTCCCCGAATTTTCGACCGCCGTAGCCAGCGTTTCCGGGTGCAAACCGCGCTTGCGGAATGTCAACATGAACATGCGCGTCGGCAATACGATCGCGATATATTGGTCGCCGCCTACAATGTTAAACCCAACCGCAGTGAGCATCACGGTCGCAATCGCGCCGCCATCCGACTTGATTCTTTGAATGACGGGCGCAATCAATCGCTGATTAAAGCCGCCATAATCCATCATGGCGCCGAATGACATGGCTGCAATGATCAACCACACGGTCAGCAGCATACTGCTCATGCCGCCGCCGGAAAAGAGCTGGTCAATCCTGGGGTAACCACTCTCGAGAGCAAAGCCGTTAGCCATGACGTCCCAGACGCTCTTGAGCGACGCCAGCGGCGCGCTCAGTCCGACATCGTTAGCATACGCCAGCACAAGCGACGGCTGCAACACTACGGCGACGATTCCGCCCACAAGCGTCCCGATCAAGATGGAGAGGAATGCCGGATATCTCCGGATGCCGAGCAGGAGGAGAACAGCGATGGGCAGCAAGGTCCAGAGACTAATGTTATAGACGCTCTCCAGCGCGGCAAGCTCCTCAGTCACGTCCGTAGTCGGCGCAAAGTTCCCGGCGCGACCCAGCATAAAGAAAATGACCAGACTGATCAGATATGCCGGCACGCTGGCTTTTGCCATGCTTCGGATATGCGTATAAACATTGCTCCCGACGATTTGCGGCGTCAAGATAGTCGTCTCGGACAAAGGAGTCATCTTGTCGCCAAAATAGGCGCCCGAGATCACTGCTCCGGCTGCAATTGCCGGGGAAGCCCCAAGGACCTCTGCCATGCCTACAAAAGCCACGCCAATCGTCGCCGCCGTGGTCCAGGAACTGCCGGTAACAATACCGACAATGCCCGTGAGAAGCGCAGCTGCCAGATAGAACCAGCTCGGGTCAATGTATTTGATGCCGTAATAGACGACGGTGGCAATTGTGCCGGACATGTTCCAGACGCCAATCAACGCGCCAACCATCAGCAAGATAAAGATTGCATTGATCGCCAGAGAGGTGCCCTTGACAACCTCTTCCCCCAGTTTTTCCCACGAATGCCCGTTTTTGTGCGCGACCAACGCCGCCACCACTGCACTCATGAGCAGTGCGACCTGAAGGGGTCCCACCGACGCATCCAGCCCGAATATTACGATCGAAGCCGTGAGCAGCACGATCATAAACCCGAGCGGAATTAACGCATCCAACAAAGATGGCTCGCGGATCGCGGCAGGTTGATCGGTTTTCATTGCTCACTCCTTGCTGCGCGTTTGCTCATCCTGAGCCAGATGGCTTCGACCACCCAGGCGAGAACAATGGTCGCCACGAGAAAGACAAAGGTTGCCGGGTCGGTGAGCAAGGTGTACCACGCGAACAATAGAATCGCAAGACTCGTGCCAACGAGCGCGACCACGAGAATCGCCCGCGATGCGCCGGTTTCTTTTGCCATGCGGAGGTGGGCAACTGTAATCAATGCAAAGATCGCCAGCGCAACCGCGCTGCCGACTGACGCAATCGCCGACAGGTCAAAAAAGACGGCAAGAGCAATGGCAACCGCCGAGCCAATCACCATCCCGCGCGTACCCTCCGCGCCGCCCCTGAACTTGAGACCAAACGAGGGCGGCAAGTATCCTTCCTTTGCCATCGCGTACGCGGCGCCAATCGTGGCATAGAGCTGCGAATTGGTCGCGCCTGTGGTGGCAAATACCGCCGCGATGGAAATCATCGTATAGCCCAAAGCGCCAAAGATTGGCAAGGCGGCGACCGCCAGAGCAGTATCTGCGCTCGCAATGACCTCTTCAACGCTCAGGGTCCCAAAGACACCTACGGCGAGGGCGACATAAAGCAGCATGGTGAATCCCAATGAAATGTACATGGCTCTTGGCAAGTTCTTTTTGGGCTCTTGAATGTCTCCCCCTGTAAACGCGATCACGCCAAATCCAAGATACGCAAAAAAGGTCAGCGCAACACTGGCAAAGATATTAATCGGCGGCGGATAATTTGCCGGGGCGAGCAGTGCGGGGTTCAATTGCGCGAGCATCGCAATCGCAAAACCGACGAGGACGACCAGCACAATCAGCACGATTGCGGTTTGCGCTTTTGCGACCGTGCCTGCGCCGATGAGATTGAGCAAGGTCAGCGCAACAATGATGACGACCGAGAAAAGCTTGACCCAGACCAGAGCAACATCTTCACCCAGCAGGAGACTTGCAAAATAGTTGCCAAACGAGACGGCGACCATTGCGGTCACGATGATGTAGGTGAAAAACCCGAGCATCACGATGCCGCCGGTGAACAGCCCTTTGCCGTACCCGCGCACGATCCAATCAATCAGCCCGCCCGCAGAGGGATACCGCGCGCCGAGTTTGGCAAAAGAATAACCTTGCAGGAGCGCGATGATGCCGCCCACCAGAAAGGATACCCATACCGCCGCACCAGCGATTGCCCCCGCCTCTCCAAACAGGGCAAAAATCCCCGCGCCGACCATCGAGCCGATGCCAATAAAAACTGCACCCCGTAAACTGATGACCCCCTTTTTTGCAGTCTCTCGCGCCGTATCGGTGGCTTGTGTCATGGGCGGGCGACCACCCGATCAACACCATCCATGATGGGATGGTGTTGATCGGATTTCGGTTTCAGGCAGCCGGTTTTGCTTCCTCACCTGCCGCGGGCGCGGGCGGAGGAGTGCTTTCGGCGGGTTTCCCCGCTTCCACTTGCGGCGCGTTAGCAGCAGTTTCGCCTTCTTTTTTGAGCTTGCCTTGCATCGTCACAACTGCCGCGCCGTCCTTGGTCGCAATCAGACCCGCGGCTTTTACATCGTCCTTGTCCACCACCACTTTTTCGGCGGCGACTGCTTCGGCGGTCATGGTCACACTGCCCATTTCCGCCGAATCCTTGCCGACGGCGGTGCGGGTCACATTCATCGCGTCGCCCGTCGAGGTTGCGGTATAGGCAACATTACGCCCTTCCGCCAGCTGCGCGGCAATATCCGCCGTGATCGCTTGCCGAACGGTCCGGGCGCCTTGCTCTGCCATTTCGCGCTCCATCTCTGCCACCCAGGTATGCTCGACCACCGCCACAATCGCGGATGTCCCGGGTTTGAGCGCGGCGCCAACTTCTTTGAGCTGCTCGTCTTGAAACCCGCTGTCGCGCAGTTTTGCGCCCAACGCGCCGACCCCGGCTCCAATCGCGCCGGCAGCCAGGATGCTCGGCGGAAAGATCAGACCGATCGCGCCGCCGACGATTGCGCCGACCGCCGCGCCCTTGCCGCCGCTCCAGTCGGCGGTCTCGCGAATGTGCAGCTTGTTGTTGGTGTCGCGGCGAATGACTGCCGCGTTTTGAATCGCGATCAGACGGTCTTTTTTCGCCGCTTGCAGGGCTTGAAGCGCATTGTCCGCGCCATTTTCATCCTGGAATGCGGCAACGATCAATTCGACCGGTACTTGACTCATGATATTTCTCCTCTTGGTTTAGTCTCCGAGCGTTGCCACCATCACCGCTTTGATGGTGTGCATCCGATTCTCGGCTTCGGCGAAGACAATCGAACGTTCTGACTCGAATATCTCTTCGGTCACTTCGAGCGACTCCATTCCGGTTTTTTGATAAATGTCTTCTCCCACCTTGGTCTCGCGATTATGAAACGCGGGCAGGCAGTGCATAAATTTCACATTCGCGTTGCCGGTCGCCTTGACCATCTCGGCATTGATCTGGTACGGTTTCAGCAATTTGATGCGCTCGTCCCACACCTCTTTTGGCTCGCCCATCGAGACCCACACATCCGTATACAAATAGTCCACACCCTTGACCGCCTCTGCCACCTTGTCCGTGAGCATGAACCGCGCACCGTGCTTGTCCGCGAGCTCGCGCGCTTTCGAGACCACATCCTCATGGGGCCACAGTTCCCTGGGTCCGCAGATCCGCACATCCATCCCCAACAGCGCGCCCGTGATCGTTAGCGAATTGCCCATATTACTGCGGCAGTCGCCTACGTAGCAGTAGGCGATGTCTTGCAGATGTTTGGGCGAATGCTCTTGCATCGTCAAGATGTCTGCGAGCATTTGCGTCGGATGCCATTCATCGGTCAAGCCATTCCACACGGGCACGCCCGCATACTTGCCGAGAATTTCCACCGTCGCTTGCGCAAAACCGCGATACTCGATGCCGTCATACATGCGCCCGAGCACGCGCGCCGTGTCTTTCATGGATTCCTTGTGCCCGATTTGCGAACCTTCCGGTCCCAGATAGGTCACATGCGCGCCCTGGTCGTATGAAGCCACTTCGAACGCACAGCGCGTGCGCGTCGAGGTCTTTTCAAAAATCAGCGCAATGTTTTTGCCCTTGAGCCGTTGTTGTTCGTATCCGCCATATTTCGCGGCTTTGAGGTCGGCGGAGAGTTTCAAGAGATACAGAAATTCCTCTTGGGTGAAATCAATCTCTTTGAGAAAGTTACGGTTGCGTAAATTGAATGCCATGATTTTTTCCTCTTTCCTAGCATATTGTTGCACTATTATTCCATCAAGCTTTAATGAGCTGACAGATTCGGTCTCGACAACGCGGAGGGAAACGCGAATTTCGCCAAACTGCGGCTTGGCACGAATCATTGTTACGCTTTGCGTAACCACGAATAAGGATCAAAATTAGCCCAAATTCGCGCAGATTCGCGTTTCCTTGTGTCAGTCAATAAAAGCGACTCGGAATAGATTATCGAATCGCGAGTCTGCCCATTCTCTGTTCGTCGCCTCGCGATTCCAAAGTGTCCCGCGACGACTCTGCCGGCAGCGGGACACTGATGATGGATTTCAAACCTGGACGATAACGCCGATCGAGAGCACCACCATAATGATCACGCCCAGAATCACGACCAGCGGCAAGACAAATTTCCACCACGTCGCAATCGGCACGCGTCCGATGATCAGAGCGCCCGTGACGACGGCAAACGTCGGCGTGAACAGATTCAGCAAGCCGGACGCCGACTGGTATGCGGTCACGACGAGGTTCTCGGGCACTCCCGCAAAGCTTGCAAGCGGCGCCATGATCGGCATGGTGAGAGTCGCCAGACCGGACGACGAGGGGACCAGGAACGAGAGCGGCAGATACAACAAAAAGATTACGTTGATAAAAGCCACCCCGCCCAAGCCCGCCAGCAGCGATTCGCACCAATAGAGCACCGTGTCAATAATCAGACCGTTGTTCATGATCACCGTGATGCCGCGCGCCAACGCGACCACGAGCGCGACGCCCACCATGTCTGCCGCACCCGCGATGAAATTGCTGATCAAGTCGCCTTCTTTCATCCGCGCGACAAGCCCGATAATGATGCCAAACACCAGGAACAATGCGGACAATTCCGCAAACCACCAATAGCGCGTCGCAATGCGGTTGATGCCGAGGTCGCCCCACGGAATCACGCCAATGATCATGACGACAAACGCGAGAATAAACAGACCCAGAATCACTTTGCGCTGGGTTGTAAATTCGGGCGCTTCGGCTTGCGCGCCGCCGCGCAAAAAGTGTTCCTCATTTTTGGCTCGCATGTCCGCGACGAACGATTTGGTCGGGTCGGCTTTGACCTTTGCCGCGTACCGCATCACCCACCAGATACCGATGGCAAGACACGCGACCAGAATCAGAATTCGGTAAATGAGCCCTTCGGTCAGCGGAATCCCCGCAATGCCGGTGGCGACGCCTGTGGCAAAGGGATTGATGGTCGAACCAAGCACGCCAATCCCCGCGCCGAGCATCACGACGGCAACACCTGTTATCGCATCATAGCCCAACGCGATCAGCGCGGCAATGATGAGCGGATAAAACGCAAGCGATTCTTCCGCCATCCCATACGACGTGCCGCCTGCCGCGAAAACACACATCATGATCGGAATAAGCAATTTGCCATTCGTGCCCAGCCGTTGGACGAGCGCCGTGATACCCGCGTCAATCGCGCCCGTTTTCATCGTGATGCCAAGAAACCCGCCGATCATTAGGATGAATAACGCCACATCAATCGCGCCATACAATGCGCCGGTGTTGTACACATTGACATAGCCCTGGCGGTCTTCGATGCCGTACATGCCGTTAATCGGCGCGAGCAACATCGCCTGGAGACTTTGCGGGTTTGGCTCGACCGCGTGATACGTGCCGGGAATCGGCGCGCCGTCCGGTCCCGTGTCATATCTCCCTGCGGGAATGACAAAGGTCAGCAGCGCAAACACGACGATCAAGAGCGCGAGGATTGTGTATGCCGTCGGAAATGTGAATTTCCGTTTTTCTTTTTGTGTCTCGCCCGCTGTAGCAGTAGCCATTTCAACCTCCCATCATCCAATCCGCTCACGGTCCATTCGTTGAGACGGTCTGAGCGGGTTGGACGACAAGATATGCGCATTAATACTTGCTGGGCACATAACGGAACGGATGCTTGGATTCCTGATAACCGTCCGATCCCTCGCGGTCGGGCAGGACCGGTTTTTCGTGTGGGACCTCATAATAAGGAATCAAACTGAGCAAATGCGTGATGCAGTTGAGCCGCGCCCGGCGCTGGTCGTTCGCGTCCACCACATACCAGGGAGATTCGGGTGTGTCGGTCGCCTCGAACATGGCGTCACGCGCGCGCGAAAAATCATACCAGCGCCGGTGACTTTCGAGATCCATAGGGCTGAGTTTCCAGATCTTGCGATAGTCGTCAATGCGTTCCATAAAGCGTTCGGTCTGGTTTTCCTTGCTCACTTCGAGCCAGTATTTGACCAGGATGACCCCCGACGAAATGATGGCGCGTTCGACGGCGGGCGTGAACTTGAGAAATGTTTCGACCTGTTCCGGAGTGGCAAACCCCATCACGCGCTCGACGCCCGCGCGGTTGTACCAGCTGCGGTCAAATAGAATAACCTCACCCGCGGCGGGCAGATGCGGCAGGTAGCGCTGGATATACATTTGCGATTTTTCGCGTTCGGTCGGAGAGGGAAGCGCAACCACGCGGAACACGCGTGGACTGGTGCGTTCGGTGATGCGCTTGATGATGCCGCCCTTGCCTGCCGCATCGCGTCCTTCAAACAGCACGCACACTTTGGCGCCGGTATGTTTCACCCATTCCTGGAGTTTGACCAGCTCGATCTGCATTTTTTCCATTTCCTCGTCAAACTCTTTGCGCTTCATTTTGGGCTTGGGTTCGCCGGATGACGCTTCGCCGCCCGCTCCCGCCAATTCTGCGGCGCGTACCAGCCGCTCTTGTTCCGCCTTTTTCTGGCGCTCGAGTTCTTTCTTTTCCTGCTTTTTCAGCTTTTTCTCTTGCTTTTTTTTGCCCATTGGTTGTGCCCCTCTGAATGGTTGAATGACAGAGCCGGATTCTGACCGCGCAGAACCCGGCTGGAATGTTGTTTAGCCCTCGCCAAACGCTTCCCGCAGTTTGTTTTCTTGTTCCTGTGAGAGGTTGGTCTGAATCAGTTCAAACTTTTGGTTCTTGACGGCAGCCACCAGCTTGTCCATGACCGCGCCGGATGTGAGCAGGAACAAAGCGGACGTTCCGGGAGTGATCTTGTCGCGCACCGAAGCGATAAATTTGTCGTCAATGCCATAGTCCGAAAAATGCCCGGCAATCGCGCCCATCGCCGCGCCGATGGCAAGTCCGAGAAATGGGACAAAAAAGAGCAAGCCAAACAACATACCCCAAAACGCGCCGCCAACCGCTCCCGCGCCGGTCAGGTTTTGAAGCTGCTGGGTCTTTGGTTTTTTAGCTCCTTCAGCCCAGGACACAATGGCAGCATCCTGAATCTGAATAATTTGCTGCTTTTGCAGCTCCTGGAGTGTCGCGAGCATCGTCTGCGCCCCATTAACGGTTTCGAACTTGAGAACGGCAAGTGTTGCCATTTCTTTTATTCCTTTCGTGAACAGGCACGGTGAATCAAGCGCCGGAACGTTTGATTCCCCATGCGCTCAGGCATCCCCGATTCGCTGGAGAGAGATCAGGGGATAGCCGTATTGATACAAGCTATTTAGAATGCCCACAATCTCGGCTTGGTCCGAGTTGTGCGTGCACAGTGTGGATATGCTGACATTGTCGGGAATTGCGACGACGGCGATGGAAAGATCACTAAAGTAATCAAGCCATCGGACATCTACGTCGCCGACAACGCGAATCAAATACATCGCGCGCTCGTCCGCCCTGACCCGCCGCCTCGGTAATTCTGCTGGCATCATATCAAGCTTTTCCGACTGATTCGACAGACAAAACGAGTCTCATTGGCACAAGAGACCCCTTGCCAACCGGGCAGTCCGACTAAATTCTGACTATAAGCATACTTATAGTACCAGAGACTGGGGAGGAGTCATCCTCCTATTCGGCGTATTCTGGCAGTAAGCCGCGCTCGAGTATGTAAGCGCGTTTTTGTTGCGGGGGCAGGCAAGCGACGAGCAGGCAGAAAAATAGGGGAAAATAGAGAGGGCAGCTCAATCAGGCGTGCGGGAGTAATCCCAGTTCGATGGCGAGTTTGACCGCATCCTGTCGTGAGTTTACGCCAAGTTTTTGGTAAATGTGCTCTGTGTGCGCCTTGACGGTCAGGGGAGAAATGATCAGTTCCTGGGCGATTTCCTTGTTGGAAAAACGCTTGGCGAGGAGTTGCAAAACGACAAACTCTCGGGCGGACAATGGCTCGATCAACGCCGCCGACTGTGCCGGTTGCGGCGGCGAGTAGGTTTTTTGAAAGACAGCCAGGACCGTTTTGATATAGTCCGAGGCGCGCTCGCGCCGCGCGAGCTCTGCCAACAATCTTGACATCGGTTCGCCCAAATCAACATAGAGGCGGATAAACCCGCCGGGTTCGCCAAGCACAGTCGCTTGCTTGAGCATTTCGAGCGCCCGTGCCCGATCACCCCGACTTTCGTAAAGCATCGCCCACAGGGCATAGACCTCGATGAGAAACCGCGCATTGTGTGTCATGGTGAGATGCTCTTGGAGGCGTGCCAGCAATTCGGCAGCTCGTTGACGGCTTTCGGGGCTGTTTTGGGCAATCCATATTCTGATCGCCGATAGAAACGGCACATTGAAACCCGAAAATACGCCAAAAGCCCCTGCATCCGTATACCCGGCGAGCCACCGATTGGCGGTGACCATGTCACCCTGCATCAGCGCCAGTTGTGCCCGAAATGCCCGGACGCTTTCGGACAGCATGTCGCTGTGTTTTTCCATGGTCCAACTGAGCGCTTCCTCCAACACTTCGACAGCGCGCTCGGGCATCTTGCGCGCCTGATAAACTGATGCCAGGATGAACATGCTTTCCAGCATCGGACGAAAGCTGCCGGAGGGGTTTGGGTCATTCAACAAAAACGCGGCGTGTGTCTCTGCGGTTTTCAGGTCATCTCGCTGGTAACTGGCAGCCGCGCGCAGGTAATGTCTCCAACTGTCTGTGTCGAAATAAAGCAAGCTCTCGCTCGCCTCACGCCCGACCGGCGCTTTTGTCAACTCGAGCATTGCCGGCAGATTGCCCGCCAACCACTGGATGAGGGCTTCACTTACAAATGCCCGTCTGCGGTCGGCATAGCCCGACAGGACTTCTTCTGTCCGGTAACGCCGCAAGCCCTCGAGCGCGTTTCGAATTTCCCCTTTTGTCTGATAGCCGGTTGCCATGAGGATGTACGCATTGCTCCGGATTGTATATCGCTGCGCGGGCGCCGCTTCCAATGCCTGCTTTCCGATTGATATAAATTGGTCTGCGTCTGCCGCGCTACGATACAGGTCCATGCCGAGGAGAACATCAGCTTCCGCTTGCAGCGCCTTGCGAAGGTCAGGCGCAAGGTCAGTCTTGGGGACAAGGTCGGATGCTTGCCGCGCCAGAGCCGCGGTGATCGTCAAATCAAACCGTGTGACACGCATCACCCACGCTTTTGCCAAAAGCAGGTCCGGAAAGCACGCCAGGTTGTCGTCGCAAAACATTGCAAGCCAATGTTCCAGGCGCTGCCATTGCTCCGCGTCCATCAGCCGATGGCGATGTGTCGCAACCAACTCTGCCGCGCCGGTAATGTCATCGGCTGCAAAAGCGTGTGCCAGCGCCTCCTCGATGAAATTGTTTCTGGCGAACCACGCCATCGCGCGCTTGTGAAGCGCCGCGCGCTCAAGATCGTCGTAGCGCAGAGCCAGTTGCGACCGCAGCGTCTCTTGGAATAGAGTATGAAAGCGAAACCAGGTCCCCGCTTCGTCGAGACCCACCAAAAAGATATTGGCGCGCTGCAGTTCTGCAATAAACCGGACGCCGGATTCTCCCATCTCCGCACAGACTTGCTGGCACAGTTCGGCATTGAAACGATCGAGAATCGAAATCTTGATGAGACACGATTCCAATTGTGCGGGCAGCCGGGCGATGACTTCATCCAGCAGATAATTCATCAAATGATGATGGTGAAGAGTATGCGCTCCGGCAATGCGGTCTGCCCCTGCCGCGTCATGCACCGTCAGGGTGACAAGCCGCAAAGCCGCCGCCCATCCTTCGGTCCGGGTATCCAGCGCGTCGAGCTGTGCCGGGGTCCAGTCAATCGAAACAGCTTGCCGCAAAAACTGCTCGGTTTCAGTTCGATTAAACCGCAGGTCCTCGGGGCGCAATTCGAGCAAGCGGTTCTCGGTGCGCCAGCGGGACAGCGGCAAGGCGGGGTCGTGACGGCAGCACAGCACAAGATGCAGGCGTTGGGGGGGATGGCGCAGGATCGCGGACAGCAGCGAGTTGACGGCGTCATTGTTGACCAAATGATAGTCGTCGAGGACCAGAACCAGATGTTCCTTTTTGGCTTGACCCTGCGCGCCAAGCTCATCCAGCTCATTCACAAGCGAAACCAGGATCGTCTGTTCGGATGAAATTTGGGATGAAGAGAGCAACTTTTCCGTAGCGGCAAAGCCATCCGGGTAGACGGTGCGCAAGGCGGCGACAAAATAGGACAAAAAGTTTCTTGGATTCTCGTCATGCTCGTCAAGCGAGAGCCATGCCCCGCATACGCGGGGAGTATTCCGGTCCCGGCGATAGGCGAGCCATTGGCAGAGTAGATTGGTCTTGCCAAAACCCGCCGGAGCGCTGAGGATGGTAAGCGGCACATCAAGAGAATGGTCGAGCAAGCGCAGCAAGCGGGGTCGCTCGAGCAAATAGCCGATGGGGCGTGGGATCCGAGTCTTGGTGGCAAGTCGTAAATTCAGTATGGGCATGTTCTGCAAAGCGCTGCCGCCTGCCGAGAGAATTGCAGCAGAAACCGGTCTGCAAGCTGAACGATTATAGCATATCGCCCCATTGCGCCGCTAATTGCCGCAAAACAACGGGTGTGCGTCACGATTTTGGACGGTAAGGAACGAACGCCGTTTCGTTCCCCGCGCGGGCATATCACCCCCTTTTGAGATGACAAATATCACTTTGCACAACCGCCCCGCTCGGCTAGATTGGCGTGTATGGGAAAAACCATCCCCACCCGGCTGGATGCGGCATCGCCGGCGTTTGCGCACCTCTCGGACCTGGAACGGCGAATTCTCGGCAAAATAACGCTGACCTGCACCTATGACAAGGGCGAGCACATTTTCTCGGAAGGGGAACCCAGCCAATATTTGTGGTTTCTCGAACGGGGACGGGTGCGCCTATACAAGACCGCCCCGGACGGGCATGAATTGACAGTGTGCATCGTGCGGACGACAGACCGTTTTTGTCTTGGCACGTGTCCCCTGTTCGATGGCGAATCAAGTCCCATCTCGGCGCAGGCGCTGGAACCCGTGACCCTTCGTCTGTTGAACAAAAATCTTGTGGCTGAGCAAATGATCGGCGATGCGGAACTGGGGATGGCGTTTGGCAAGATGATGGCGGACCGCTATCGCCATTTTGCGCGCCTCACCTCCGCGCTGGCGCTGCACTGTATTCGTGTGCGCGTGGCGGCGGCGCTTGTGGAATACGCCCACACAAACGGGGTTGCTACGGCGCGCGGCGTTGAAATGGACCTTGACCTGACCCAAGAGCTCGTTGCCTCGTGTGTGGGCACGGACCGGGCAGTTATCGCGCGGACGCTTCTTCAGTTCGAACGCCAAGGGCTGCTGCAAGCCGACGGCAAGCATATCACCCTCTTTGACCTTCCCCAGCTCGAGCAGTTAATTGGTCATGAATCTGCGCGTAATGTGTGACTTTAATCCTAGATGCAAGTCACATCCTTTTCTATACTGCGCCTCAAGAAAAGGTAGTGGAATCATGACCGGAAACGCGCAACCGTTTGAGACGGTGTCCCTCTGGGCTGATCTTGCGCCCGCCGACCAGCGAATGCTTTACGCCAACATGACCGAGGTGAGTTTTGGCGCGCGCAAGTTTGTGCTCAAAGAAAACACCCCATTCAGCGGTTTGCATGTCATCAAGTCAGGCAATATCAAGCTCTGCAAAGCGTGCGGAGACAAGGAACAGATTCTCGATCTGCTCGGTCACGGCGATGTGCTCGATCCGATTCCGTTATTTGACGGCGGCACGCACGCGGTCACGGCGAAAACAATGACCCCCGTCGTCGTCTATCGGTTTGCGCCGGGCGCAGCCCGCCAGTTGATCGCGCAGTATCCGAGTGTTTTGAATGTGCTTTTGAATCTGGTCAGCGCGCGGCTGCGAAAACTGGCGGCGCTCGCCAATGATCTGGCATTCAAAGATGTCACGGCGCGGGTGTGCCATGTCTTGCTCGAACAGGTGGTTGGCGATGACACCTCGCCGCCGCATCCGAAACTGGAACGACCCCTCACACGCCAAGAGCTTGCGGCGATGGTTGGCACGGCGCGCGAAGTTGCATGGCGCGCGCTGAAAAAGTTGGAACACGATGGATTGATCGAGATTCATGGGCAGGAGATTGTAGTCTTGGATGCTGCCGCGCTGGCGCTGCGCGCCTGAGTCACTCTTTCCCTGTCCCTGTTTCTGGTTCAAATATTCTTTGCGCATTGTGCGCGAACCAATTGAGGTGTGGCAGAGGACCCTGGCGCTCTGTCGTTCAGGGTCACTTGCAACATACTATGTGGAGCGTCGTATGAAAAAGTTGATTTTGCTCTGCGCTATCGTTCTGGTGCTTGCCGCCATTATCATGGCTTGCGGTCCGGGACGACAAACTCCGACCCGCGAAAGCGCGGTGGGTGGAACCACCTCGCAGGCGGGCTTGTCTGCCGACGCGGCGCAGGTTGCCGCCGAACGCGGACTTTCGCCGGATGATGTCACGGCGGCGCTGAAAACGTTTATGCCCTCGGGACAACTCGACCCGTATATCATGTTCGCTTCCGGCGGACAGGGCGGGCAGGTGCTGGTCGTTGGCGTGCCTTCGATGCGCATCTTGAAACTCATCGGCGTCTTTACGCCGGAACCCTGGCAGGGTTATGGATTTGGCGGGGCAGGTAACGCTATCCTGGCGCAAGGCAAGGTTGGAGACAACGAGATTCTCTGGGGCGATACCCATCATCCCGGTCTCTCGGAAACCAACGGCGAGTATGACGGGCAATTCTTGTTTATCAACGACAAGGCGAACGCGCGTGTCGCGGTGATAGACCTCAAGGACTTTGCAACCAAGCAAATCGTCAAGAACCCGCTGGCGATCAACGACCACGGCGGCTCGTTCGTGACGCCCAACACGGAATATATTATCGAAGGACCCCAGTATGCGGCGCCCCTTGGCTGGGAATATTCGGATATCGCAAATTATAAAGAGGAATATCGCGGCGTCATGACGCTGTGGAAATTCGACCGCGCCACGGGACGCATTGATCCCGCGCAGTCGTTCTCGATCGAGCTCCCGCCGTACTTTCAAGACCTGTGCGACGCGGGCAAGAAAGTGAGCGACGGCTGGTTGTTCTGCAACTCGTTCAATACCGAATTGGCAACCGGCGGCGTGGAAGATGGCAATCCGCCGTTTGAAGCGGGGACCGCCAAGAACGACACTGACTATTTGCACATCGTAAACTGGAAAAAAGCCGAAGAGCTCTACAAAGCGGGCAAAGTGGAAACCATCAAAGGAATGCCTTTGATCCGCCTCGATACCGCCGCAAAAGAAGGTGTGCTCTATTTCACCCCCGAACCGAAATCGCCGCACGGCGCGGATGTGACGCCGGGAGGTGAATATGTGGTGGTCGGCGGCAAACTCGACCCGCACGTAACCATCTATTCGTTCGACAAGATCCAAAAAGCCATCGCCGCGTTGAACGAAGGCACCATGACCAAGGACGAGTTTGGGGTTCCGGTGCTTTCGCTGGACTCGACCATGGAAGCACAAGTGGAACTGGGGCTTGGTCCGCTGCACACGGTGTATGATGACAAGGGCTACGCCTATACCTCTTTGTTCCTCGATTCGGTGGTCGCGCGCTGGACGCTGGGCGGTCCCTATCAGGGGCTGCATCCAGAAGAACCCTGGACGCTCGTGCAGAAATTGCCTGTGCAATACAACATCGGTCATATTGCCGCTGCCGAAGGCGACACCTCATCTCCCGATGGCAATTATGTGGTCGCCTTGAACAAGTGGAGTATTGACCGCTTTGCAAATGTAGGTCCACTGCTGCCGCAGAATTTTCAACTGGTGGATACAAGCCAGACCGGCGACACCATGAAGGTGCTGTATGACATGCCGATCGGCATGGCTGAGCCGCACTATGCTCAGATCATCAAAGCGGACAAGCTCGCACCCCTGGAAGTGTATCCGGTCGGGACCAATCCCGAGACCATGCAGCAGGACCCGAATGCGATCACCGGACCGGACCAAGCCAAAGTCGTCCGCAATGGCAATAACGTCGAAATCTGGATGGCGGTCGTGCGCTCGCACTTTACGCCGGAACATATCCGCATCAAGCAAGGCGACCACGTCATCTGGCACTTTACAAATCTCGAACAGACACGCGACGCCACACATGGCTTTGCCTTGCCGGGATACAATATCAATCTGTCGCTGGAACCGGGCAAGACCGAAACGATTGAATTTGACGCCAACATGAGCGGGACTTATGCATACTATTGCACTGAATTCTGCTCGGCGCTCCATCTTGAAATGCTGGGTTATTTCATGGTGGAACCCAATTAAAAGTTGTGCTGGGGAATCAGTCGCACGACTGATTCCCCAGCGCCCTTGACCGCACAGAGGTTCATAATATCCGTAATGAAGAACTTTATTGTTTCTCTGTTTGGACCCGACATTCAAGTCGAACTGGCGGATGGCTCGCGTCGTCCGCTGAACGCGTTTATGGTTCCAAACGCAATCTTTACCATCGCCGCCCTGATTCTCGTGGCTTCGACCTTTTTGCCCTATTGGCGTATGGAAATGACCGCGCCGCAGTATCCCAAGGGCTTGTCGGTAGACGTGTATGTGAACCGTCTCGAGGGCGACATGCGCGAAATAGATGCGCTCAATCATTATCTGGGGATGCCGCCGCTGGACGAGGGCGGACGGTTGGAACGCTCGCTCTCGCTCCTCGCCATTGTTTCGATCGGCTTGATTCTGGCAGCCAGCGTCTTTGTCCACAATCAATTCGCGCTCTTGCTTGCCCTGCCCATTCTCGCGTTCCCATTCATTTTCCTTGCCGACCTCTGGTATATTCTCTACACCTACGGGCACTCGATTGATCCGACTTCGGCATTGGGGGGCGCCATCAAGCCCTTTACCCCCCCGCTCATTGGAGCGGGCGCAATCGGACAATTCGGCACCTCTTCCAGTCTGGAAATAGGGTTTTTTCTCTCCCTCCTGGCGGGTGTGGTCACATTGATCGGCTTGTATTTTCATCGCCGTGCCTATAAACCCGTGGTAGAGGCGCGCAAACATGCGGCGGCACAAGCCACGGCGGTGAAGGCATGAACACGCCCGGCGCTGTGGCTTGCAAGCAGCTGAAATGGCGCGTCCATTTCAAATGCTTGTACGGTCTTGGCGTTTTGCTCGTGTGGGCGCTGTTCGGGTCGGCATCGGCATCCGCCGCCGAGCGGCTCATAGTGTCACCGCAAGGACCGTATACCACCATACAAGCCGCGCTTTCCGCCGCCCAGGCGGGTGACACGATCGAGGTCCGGGGAGGCGTCTATACCGGCAACCTGGTGCTTGACAAATCCGTGATCCTCGAAGGCACGCCGGGCTCGGTCTCGGGACAGAAACCGACGCTCGATGCCGGCGGACGCGGGACGGTCGTAACCATCAATGCGCCCGATGTGACCGTGCGCGGTTTCGAAATTCGCAACAGCGGCAGCGAGCCGGACCAGGACCACGCGGGCATCACCGTAAATGCGCCCCGCGCCCTTATCGAACAAAATCGTCTGGACGAAGTGCTGTTCGGAATCTTTGTTGCCGAGGGACCCGATTCGATTGTGCGCGCGAACGATATTACCAGCCAGGCGCGCTATGAGAGCGGACGCAAAGGCGACGGGATTCGCCTGTGGTATAGCCCGCGCGTGACTCTCGAAAACAATCACGTGCATGCCGCGCGTGATCTGGTGATCTGGTATTCGCAGGGCGTGCGGATCATTAACAATCTGATCGAGAACGGGCGCTATGGCGTTCACCTGATGTATAGTGACGACTCGCTCATTGCAAACAATCGTCTGCTGAACAATTCGGTCGGCATTTATGCAATGTATTCCAAGGGTGTCGAACTCGTAGACAATGATGTGCGGGACCAGCGGGGTCCGAGCGGCTATGCCCTCGGGTTCAAAGACACGGACAATGTCACCGTCGAGAATAACCTGCTGGTCGAAAATCGCGGCGGCATTTTTCTGGACGGCACTCCATTTACGCCCAACTCGTTTGCGCGTTTCGAGAACAATATCCTTGCCTTTAACGATGTTGCCGTCACCGCCATGCCCGCGGTCAAGCGCGTTGAATTTACCAACAACACCTTTTGGGAAAATATCGAGCAGATGTCGGTGCACGGCGGGGGCGGAAGCCCTGACGCCAATACATGGCAGGGCAATTTCTGGAGTGACTATACGGGGCTGGATGCAGACGGCGACGGCAGGGGCGACACTCCCTACGTTGCAGAAAAATTGTTTGAAAACATGACGGACCGCATGCCGATCCTGCGCGTGCTCCTCTATTCGCCTGCGGCGCAGGCGATCGAATTTGCCGCCGCATCCTTTCCCATTGTCAAACCTCGCCCCAAATTTGCCGACCCGGCGCCGCGACTCACCCCGGCGCCTCTGCCCGCCACTACCCAGCCGCCCGCTGACACGCGCCGCGAAATGGTCGCGGCTTCTCTCATGCTCCTGATGATTGCAGCAGGAGCAATTGTCATTGCGAAGCGAGATAAACCCATGATCGAGTCGGATTCTGTTCCAAAACCCACAGCCCAGTCGTTGCCTGCGGCGCACCGCACGGCGGAACTTGCTCAAGCCGTTGTCTGCGCCGAGAGCGTGGGCAAGACCTATGGCAAAACGCGCGTCCTGAACGATGTTTCGTTTTGTGTCGAGGCGGGACAGGCGCTCGCCCTCTGGGGACCCAACGGCGCGGGCAAGACTACACTGGTCAAGGCGATGCTGGGGTTGATTTCGTTCCAGGGCAACATCCGGATCAAGGGGCTCCAAGTCCGACAGCAGGGCAAAAAGACACGCGGCTTTATTGGCTATGTGCCCCAGCTCACCATGTTTTATGACTGGAGCGTGCAGACGACATGCGAATTTTATGCGCGACTCAAGCATGTTCCCGCCGCCCGCGTCCCCCAGCTGCTCCAACAACTGGGGCTTGCGCCACACGCCTCGAAATCGGTCACTGCGTTGTCGGGTGGACAAAAACAGCGGCTCGCGCTCGCGCTGGCGCTGCTTGCCGACCCGCCCATCCTCTTGTTGGACGAACCGACCGCCAACCTGGACTCGGCAGCGCGTGCTGAATTTGTGAGATTGGTGGACGACTTGAAACGTCAGGGCAAGACGATCCTCTTTGCCTCGCACCGTCTCGAAGAAGTAGAAGCTCTGGCGGACCGGGTGTTGTGGCTGGCAGAGAACCAGCCCATGCGGCTAATGGACCTGGAAGAATGGCGCGCCTTGGTCAGCCCCGCGGTCGAACTGACCTTGTGGCTGGGAAACGAACAGCGCGAACGCGCCAGCGCGTTTCTGAACGCGCAAGGATGGGATGCTCACTTGAACGGACGCGGCACGATTGTCGTCCGCGCCCGCGCACAGGAAAAAATACGCGCGCTCAAGCTCCTCGAAGCGAATGGCTTTGTCGTGGACGATTTTCAAGTGGAACGGCAGACTGAGGTGGAATGATGGAACTGACTCTGACGTGGACCATCGCGCGGCGCGAACTGCGCGAAGCGCTCCGCAACAAATGGCTCTGGTTTTATGCGCTCGGCTTTGGCGTGCTCGCCTTTGGGTTGGCACAGGCGGGCATGAGCGCGGCAGGTTATGCCGGGCTGGGCGGTTTTGGACGCACGGCGGCGAGTCTGATCAATTCGCTCTTGCTGTTTGTGCCCCTCATTGGCATCACCGTCGGCGCGGGCGTCATTGCGGGAGAGCGCGAACGCGGCACCTTGCTCTATCTGCTCGCCCAGCCGGTGAACCGCGCCGAGGTTTTTTTCGGCAAGGCATTGGGCGCCGCGCTCGCCGTCATTGCTGCCCTCGCGCTGGGGTTTGGTATTGCGGGTCTGGGGCTTGCCAACCAAGGCGGTGACCCGGCGTCGTTCCTGGCGCTCGTCGGTTTTGCAGTCCTGCTCGCGCTCGCCTCGCTCGGCATCGGTTTTATCATCAGCGCCTTGACGCACAAAGCCGCCACTGCGTCCGGCGCCGCCATGATCGTGTGGCTGGCGCTGGTATTTATCGGTGACCTCGGGTTGATTGGCGCGACGATGGCGTTTCGTCCCACCCCGGCGAGCATGTTGACGCTGGTGCTTGTCAACCCGCTTCAAATCTTTAAATTAGGGGCAATCTACTCCCTGCGCTCTACAATTGACACGCTCGGCGCGGCGGGGCAGTACGCGATGATTCAATTTGGTGATACACTACCGTTCGTGCTGGTCTCCCTGCTGGTCGGCTGGACCGCGCTCAGTTTTGCGCTTGCCTATGGGGTCTTTGCCCGGAAGGGGGATGTATGAAAACTCTACTATTTATCCTTGTCATGGTGATCGGTTTGGTCGGCTGTGGACAGTCCGCTAACGACATTGGAGCGCCGGAGATTTTTTACGGGCAGGATGTGTGCGACGAGTGCAGCATGATCATCAGCGATGTCCGTTTTGCGGCCGCCACCATTGACCTGAACGGAAACATACACAAGTTTGACGATATTGGCGGCATGGTTGTTTATCACATGGATCACCCCGAGTCTCAGGTACGCGCTTATTTTGTTCACGATTATAATACACAGGTCTGGCTGCGCGGCGAGACTGCCTATTATGTGCACAGTCCGCAGATTCAATCGCCGATGAATGATGGCATTGCCGCGTTTGCCGACGAGGCATCGGCGCAGGCATTTGCGGCACAGGTGCGTGGGACCGTAAAAAAGTTTGACGAGTTACGTGTGTATGTGCACCTTGTCTTGCATTCCGCGCCATGAATCATAAACCAAGCCATGTTCCAGGAGGAAAAATGAAGATTGCTGTGTTTGTGTTGTTTGCTCTATTACTTGTAATTGCGGCATGCACGCCGGCTCCCGCTTCGCGCAAAACACCGAGCGCGCCCAGCAGCAGCTCGGGCGCTCAAAACGTCTCGACATCCGGGGGAGATACCAATACGTCGGCAGCTGCCGGGGATGCCGCCAAGGGCAAGACCCTCTTTACTTCGAGCTGCACATCATGTCATGGTCCGGATGCCAAAGGGCTGCCGGGTCTGGGCAAAGATCTCGTAACCAGCGAGTTTGTGGCGAGTCAAAGTGACGCCGAGCTGCTCGCATTTATCAAAAAGGGTCGTCCGGTAAGTGACCCGGCAAATACGACTCAGGTGGACATGCCGCCCAAGGGGGGCAATCCCGCGCTCACCGATGCCAATTTGGATGACATTATCGCGTTCATTCGCAGTATTCATCAATAGACCGCTTTAGCAGGGGTGTGCGTCCCATTTTTGGCTGCGAGCAGAGCATGCTCGCAGCAGCGCGCGAGCGGGGAACGAAACGGCGTTCGTTCCTTACCGGGATTGTGACGCATATTTTTTAGCAGGTAGAGGACCCAGTGCAATACAAGCCCTTTGAGGTTTCGCGCGATGGCTCTATCGCACAAACCTCAAGGGCTTTGGAATTTTCCGTTTGGCAGATTGACAGAGTGAATTCAGAAGAGTTATTCTTGAGATACTGTGCCGCGCGTTCATGGCTGCCATTGAGCGCGCTCCGACAACCTGCCGGCGAGATTTTCCCCTGAACTTTGTCCAAAGGATTGTTGAATACTGCGCCGACAATAGCTTATGCTAACCGACAATAATTTCGAGAAACGCCCTACGCCCCCGTTGTCGCTGCGTATGGCGGGACTGTTTCCAAACCCCCTCGCCGCGCTCTACATGATGCTCGGCGATATCGTCACCCTCTTGCTCTTTGTTTATATCGGGCAAGCCGACCACGAACTGATTGATGCAGAGAATCCGGTGCGCGGGCTTTTGCTTGCCTCGCTTCCGTTTATCATTACCTGGCTCGTTACCTCGACCGTGTTGGGCGCGTATCGCGTCTCGGCGGAGGATTTGCGGTGGCGCGTTGCGTTCTGGCGATTGCTAAACGCATGGCTCGTCGCCGCGCCGCTCGGAATTGTCCTCCGCGCCGTGTGGCTCGACCGCGCGGTCATTCCCACTGCGTTTGTCCTGGCAGCGCTTGGCTTTGGCGGACTGATGCTTTTGATTTGGCGCGCTGCCTATATTCTGGTGTGGCGGAGCCGTCATCAAGGGCGTCAGCAAGTTGGCTGACCGCGCCTGACGCATAACCAACAATGTTCTTGTAAAACAAACTGCCGCTCTCATCGCGAGAGCGGCAGTTTTCATGCTTGCCTTGACAGCTTGTTCGGTCCCTGCACAAGAGGAATTTGACGCAGGATCTCTTGTCTGCTCATGAGGCGTTTGGACTGGCAGCGGGTGCATCATCGAGAAACGCAGGCGCCGACTCGACGAACGCTACCCCGGCGCGCACGCTGCGATAAATTTGAGCGATGACGGGCAGCATCGAGAGCGCCCAGAGCGCATACGCCGTGCCAAACAGCCATGGTTGATAATTGGTGATCAAGATGCTTGCCCAGAGCAGCACAGCCCCGAGATTCACCAACGATAGCGTGAGCCAGCTGCCCCCAAGTTTAGCGGGCTGATTCGGCAAAAAGACGCGACTAAACAGATAGGGTATCACGGCAAAGCTGAATTGAAGGACCCAGCCATAGATCAGCGCCTGCGGCGCAGACTGTTCGACACCGACGCCGGGAAAGCCCGGCACCTGTAAAATGATCAGCGGCGCGACAAGGACCGGCGCAATGATCCACAGGTATGCCAGAAACAGATGCCACAAACCCGGCGTCTTGGTCAGTTCGTCGCCGCGCAGTGGTATATACACGCCAAGCAACAACCAACCCGTTGCGCCCAGATGGAGGACGATGCCCACCACCGTCAAGATCTGGTTTGACAGCCATGGACCAAGCACCAAGAACAACGCGCCCGTAGTCATCATCCAAAAGATTGGCGTAATGGAGCGGGACCATGCCGGTTGGCGCCCCGCAAAACCGGGATAAAGGTCCACAAGCAGCCCGACAAAGACCAGAGCCATAAAGCCCCAAATATTGGCGTGGATGTGGACTTCGATCGGCACTCGCATCCCCAAAAGCTGGGGCCAACCAACCCACAGCCCGGCGCCGATAAAAATGCCGAGCAACAAAAAACTCAGCCCGGACAGATAGAATTTGCGCCCGGCTCCGGCCGGTTTGTCAGCCACAGAACGGACGAGACCAAACGCGCTCAGCTGCTTGAACAGCAGTAGAGCAGCGATAAAGACCAGTGTTCCGCCCGTAATCATCAGGACACTATTCATGAGCGGCACGCCGACTATCAGGATGATCAAGCCGCTATTGAGCGCGAGCCAGATATCCAAACGCGTTTTGGGCATGGGCTGCCGCGCGTACACAGCTGCCAGGACAGGGAGCAGTCCGAAAGCAAATTCCGTCACCAATCCGAGCGTGATGAAATGCACGCGCAGCCAGCGCAGTCCGTTGAACCAGGGCAGCAAACCGAAACCGGTCAACGCGGCATCAAGGGCAGTCAGCGCCGCCAGACCGGCGAACAACAGCGCCATTATAAAGTAAGGTGTCATCTGTTGTGGCGTGGGTTTCCCCATCACGCTCGCTCAATAGCCGAGGATCAGGCGAAAGGCGAGAAACATCATCAAGCCGATGGCAAATGTCGTGAGCAGCGTCACACTGAGCGCACGCGCGCCCTCGGCAGAAATTCGAGACAAGGCACGCTGTGGCGCGGTGAGAAGCGGCTGTCCAAGCAGCACAACGACAAGCACCCCTAACGGGATGAGACTATAGACCAAAAAGAGGTAAATTCCGTTATTCATAACAAATTTCCTTTCTGCCCCTACAACTAAACACCCGGGTGATATCTACAGCATATCACCCGGGCGCAGTCAAGTCACCGACTAAAGTCGGATTCTACAAACCAAAAAAAATTCTAATTCGCCAGACGTTCCAGGGCGGCGCGGTCGAGGATGAGAATGCGCTGGCGTTCGACCTGAATAATGCCTTCCGATTCCAGGTTGCGTAGCCCGCGCTGTACTACGTCCGGCACGGTGCCAAGCCGCGCGGCGAGTTCGGCTTGGGTATACCAGTGTGGACGATACAGAGTATCGCCTTTGGCGCTGTCGAGCAACAAGCGCGCAAGCCGGCCCGCAACGGGACGCAACGAGAGGTCCGTGACCAGATTGACGAGAGTGACAACACGCGCCGCCAAACTGGCAATCACGCGCTCGGCAATTTCAGGTCGGGTGCGCACGAGTTTGACCACCGATGTGCGCGGCAAAAGCCAAAGTTTGCTTGGCTCGAGCGCTATCGCCGTCGCGGGATTCGGCTGTTCAGCAAATGCTCCAATCTCGTTCAAGACCTCGCCGGGTCCGATATGGCGCAAAACATGCTCGCGCCCTTCGGGCAAAGCCCTGACCGCTTTGAGCCATCCATATTCGACAAAGTAGAGCCCTGCGGCAGCTTCCCCCTCCAAAAAGATAATTTCACCCTCGGCGTATTCGCGTTGCGTCATCCGGCGCGCCAGGTCTGTACAAGTCGCTTGATCCAATCCTTGAAACAAAGGAATCGCCTGCAATTGCGCGGATAAGGGGTCTGATGATGGGTCAGCAGCCATTTTCTCTACACCGCCGAGGTCATCAAGTCACGCACGTGTCAGAGAGAAACGAGCCGGGCACAAGACAGATTAGTGCTGATAAAGCATCGGTTTGATTTCGTCTTTGGTCATTTTTGGCAAGATCAATTTGCTCGCCATGCCGAGCGTACGCGGCAGATGTTTCCACGTCGAAGCCCGCGTGAGGGTTTTGAACACGCGCTGCGGGCGCATATAAAAGCGCCGGTATGCTTCCTTCCATTTTCGCTCTTGCAGCTCGGCGGTCAGAGTCCCCAGCTCATAGCGCGCTTTGCCTTCAAAGAACACGTAATCGTCCCAGTCCTTCATCAGCATACGCCCGCCGTTCCGATGGACCTGCTCCCACACTTTGGTGCCGGGATAGGGCGTCATCATCGAGAAATTCGCAACCACGGGGTCGAGTTCGCAGGCGAATTCGATGGTCTTGTTCATGGTCTCTTCGGTATCGCCCGGCAGACCGATAATGAAAAAGCCGACCGTCTCTAACTTCACCTGTTTTGCATTGCGAAACGCTTCGCGAATTTGGTCGTGCGTCACGCGCTTGTCAATGGATTCGAGAATCTCTTCATCGCCCGTCTCGACTCCAAATGCCACCCGCTTGCAGCCCGCTTCTTTCATCAACTGCAGCGTTTCGGTATCGGCAAGGTTTGCGCGAATGCCATTGATCAGAATCCACGGCACGGTGTTTAGGTTTTCCGCAATCAATTTTTCGCACATGGCGCGCATGCGTTTGCGGTCAATGTTGGCGCTGTCGTCGAGAATGCCGATCTCTTGTGCGCCCCAATCGTGAATCAAGTGGGCAAATTCGGCGGCGACGCTTTCCGGCGAACGCCCGCGCCATTTTTCCGCCATCACCGATTGTGAGCAAAAAGTGCAGCGATAAGGACACCCGCGCGACGTCATCATCGAAAAAGACTTGCCGCGTTCGACCGTGTCCACCGCGGGTTGGAGCGACGTATAACGTTCGAGTTTGAAATATTTGTAGGCGGGAAACGGCAGTTCCTCGAGACTGTCAATGGCGGGTCGCTCGCCGTTGTGTTTGATTTTGCCCTGCGGCGTTTGATACGTGATCCCCCGCACGGAATTGAGAATCTTGTTTTGCGGGTCCAATATATCGCTGATGCGCAAGTTCGAGTTGCCTGCTCGGGCGTGCGCAATCGTATTGCACAGCTCGAGCCATGTCATCTCGCCTTCGCCGCGCGCCACAATATCAATCTCGGGTCGCGCGGCGGCTTCTTCGGGGAGCGCGCTGACGTGCGGACCGCCCTGCACGACGACGGTATTCGGCGCAACGCTTTTGACCTGGCGCGCGGCGAGCCAACCTTGTTTTACCTGCGGCGTGTTGGATGTGATCCCGACAATTTCGGGTTGATACTGCCGTACGACATCTTCCAACGGCACATCTTCGATATCTTGATCGTATACGCGCACTTCGTCGCCGTTACGTTCGCTCAGCGCGGCAAGATACGCAATGCCCAACTGGGGTGTCGTCCGCGTTTCGATGGGCAGTTGAAAACGGGGAATAATCAATAATACACGCAAAATAGATCCTCCACTGGAAAGCTTTCTAACTCGTGATACGGGATTGTGAGAGCGACAGGCGCAAAGCGCGCGTCAATGACCCGCGGGCGAAGATTCCCGCGCCGGTTTTTTGACCAAAGAGTTTGTTCCCGGTGTGCGGGACGCGGCTGCGAGTCCGTATGCCGTCATGAACAGAAACATCAGAATGGCGATCGCATTCAAAATGCCGCCCCATTGTCGCACCCCAAGCCCCAGCCACAAATCCCCGGCGAGACGAAGCGCGAGCGACAGATTCAATAGGAGCAGCGGAGCATACATCAAAGGGGAATAGGCGACCGCGCGTGCCAGGACGGCGGGCAGGATGATGGGCATGTGCCCAAAAATCATTGAAAAGACAAAACCAATAAACACCGCATGCAGCATGGCGTCATAGTAGGGTCCCGCTGTCGCCCCCGCATAGATTATCTGCAGCACACCTCCGATGGCGAGCCAGAAATAACCCGACAACAGACACACCGCCATATATCGTGTTAGTCCGGACTGGCGCACCGTGCGACGCGCAATGTCATAGCGCAAGAGCCATGCCGCGAGCGCCAACATCCCCAAGCCCGCGACGCGGCTGCCAAGATGCCACGACCCCTCCGGAAAAAGGACCGTTTCAATTGTCGCCAGCAGGGTGCTGCCAAAATATAGGCAGGCCGCGCCCAGAAACAATCGCGTGGTGGAACGGGACAAAAAAAGCAGTCGGCTCAGCTCGAGCCGTTCGCCCGCAATCGTCAAAACCAAAAAAACGCTCCACCACATCGTCACCGTCGCGAGCGGCAAGCCAACAACCCACAACACATTTCCGATCAGCCAGCCGCACGCGCCGAGCGCCATCGTGTAGCTAAAGGGCTCGGGTTGACGACGCACGATCACGTAAAAGATTGCGACCATGCCCAGACTGCCCAGGGTGAGCAGTAGTGCGCCCAGATAGGGCGCGAGAGATGTGATCAAAAGGATGCCGCCCATCGCGCAAAAAACCGGCGCGGCATAAGCCCAACGCTGTCCAATCGCGACGGCGCGCTCCAGACTGATGAGGGTGCCCAAAAAACCGCACACCATCAGCGGTCCGTGCAGCGCGCCAATGCCATGCACGAGCGGCGGGAACCCCCACCCCAAACGAATCAAGCCCGCCCACATTGCAGCCAGCAATGCCAGCATTGCCGCGGCGAGCAAAGGCATCCGAAAGCGCGGGTCTCGTATTGTGGCACGGAGTGGGTTCATGAATAGAGTGACTCGTGCGACATTGGGCGGATTTTGTCGTCAAGAACAAGCCCGTCAACCAATGGTGTGGATTTTGCCTTCCCGTCTCTATTTTCCGTGATCAGTTTTTCAGAGTCTTGCCGATGCGCACGCGCCACACTTGCGGACCCTGTTCGACATCATCCCAGGTGAACTCGCCCGCGCGTTCCGCGGCAAACTGGTAATACAACGGCTTGGGGCTGTGATCATTTACAAGCTCGAACGCCTCGCCCGGCGCAAGAGATTCAAAGGTCTGAAAAATGAGCGGGTGACGCTGCGCGGGCATAATCGGGCGCACATCAATAAAAGTCTTGACGTCCGCCGGAACGCCCTCGTGCATTGTATCCAGGATTCGCTGCTGTTCCTCAAGCGATAGGTGCTGTTCAAACAACGGCAGGTAGACCCGCTCTTCTTTGGCAAGGTGCATTTCAAAGATCGCCTGCACTTCGATCCCCAGGCGCGCGAGCCGGGCGCGCATTTCGGTTTGGGCGTCGGGCGCGAGCCGTCCCAGTTCTTTTGACACCAACTGAATCTGTTCGATATAGCCGGTGAGGTATTCGTGGTCCACCGTCATCGTCGCGGTGGGTTTGCCATGGGCGCGAATGATTTCGTCCATGCGCGGATAGAGCGCGGATTCTTCACCCGTGGCGTGGGGCAAGAGTTCATTTTTCAAGAACGCGGCAAAACCTTGCGGGTCCGCGTCCGCTTTGTCTTGAACGATCTGCGCGACATACTTGGACAATTGGTTGGCGAGCTCGCGATGATGCTCACGAAACGCCTGCGTGACTTGACTCAATCTGATTCCTCCGGGAGCGTAGGACGGTCGCTTGACGCGCGCGGTTGCGCCGCAGACGCCAGCTCTTGCGCAAATTTTTCGGTATCCAGACAATATATAGTGGCTGCTTCGGCGACGGTATGAAAAGGAGCAATATCGCAGCCGACGCATGCCATCCGGTGACGCACAAACAGAGATGCCGTCTGCGGAAAACGTTCAAGCAATTCGGCAACCGACAGTGTCCACAGCGAGTTGGGGTCTGCCATCTCTTGGTCCTTGCGGACAAGTGTATGGTAAAAATCGAGAGCTGTCTTTGCAAAAATGCAAAGAGCGCAAGCCGCGGCTTTTACAAGGCGGGTGAAGAAACAGTCGGGTGTGCGGGCAAGTCCTCGGCAATGACGACAAGTTGGTGCGGGGAACGCAGGGTGATGTGCTCTCGTTCGGTGTGGATAATATTCTGCTTTTCCCACGCGCTCAGAATGCGGCTGACCGAATAGAGGTTCGTTCCGGTCATTTCGGCAATATCCTGGCGCGAGAGGGGCAGGTCAATCAATACGCCGGTCTCTACACGCTTGCCTGCCTGATGCGCCAACCGCAAAAGCGCGCGCGCCACGCGCCGTTCCAGACGCTCGGTCTGAAGTTCGCGCACGCGGTCCTGCAATTGAACAATCGTCTCTGCGGAATGGTCCAAAATATTGAGCGCCAATTGCGGAACGCGCATCGTCAAGTCCCGCACGGCGGCAGCGTCCCAGATGAGCGCCTGCGAGTCCTCCAGCGCCTGTGCCGTCGCCGGATACGTCTTGAAGGTGAATGCGGCAATGCCCCCAAACATATCGCGTGGGCGGATAAAGCGCAGAATGACCTGTTCGCCTTCGGGCGTCAGCTGCGTCATGCGCACCTGTCCGCGTTCCAGAATATAAATCAGGTCAGCCGTATCGCCCTGATGAAAAAAGAACCCATCCTTTTCGGCATGACGCTGCTGTGCCGTGTTGGCAATTGTTGCGAGGTCCGCGCGAGAAAGCTTGCGAAACAGAGGCACGGCGCCGAGCCATTCCCCAAGCGCGTCGGGGGTCGTTTCGGACATACGCCCATTCTACTCGATAGATACGAATTTGCGATATCGCAATGACGCCCGTGAGAGAATACCATATACTTGCGCCACAATCGGATTATCTCTATGGATTGGACTCGACGAACACATGAGCCATTTGTCTATGCCGGGCTCTTGCTTGCGCTGACTGCGGGTTTTGGCTATGGGGCATTGATGGTGGGCGCTCTGGCGCTCAACGTGGTTCCGGGCACATGGTGGGCGCCGGTCGTTCAGTCGCACGGGCACGCGCAGCTCTTTGGCTGGGTGGGGCTGTTTGTGCTGGGCATGGGGCTTTACTTTTTGCCGCGCCTTTATGGCGGAAAATTGCAGGGTGTCACGCGCACCCCTTTTGCGCTCGGCTTGATTGTGCTCGGCATCATTCTGCGCGTGATCGTCCAGCCAATGCTCGGATTCAATCCGTTTGGCGATTCAGCTGAGCAGCTGGGGCGCTTGCTCTGGGCGCTCTCGGCGGCGTTGGAGCTGGCGGGCATCCTCGTCATTGGTTCGATGTTGCGCTTGACCGGAAAGGCGGCAAAACCTCTTCTTGCCGATTCCCCCGCCAAGGCAATCGAGCCATTCATTCGGATCGCGCTCGTGTCTTTGTTCGCGGCGCTCTTTGTGAATTTGTTCGGCGTATGGCATGCCGCCGCGCAGGGCAAGACAACCGTCGCTCCATCGTTCGAGAACGTGCTGATCACGCTGATGCTCTATGGCTTGACCATACCGATGGCGATCATCTTTTCGACCCGCACCTTGCCTCTCTTTATGCGCCTCGCGCCGCCCCCGCGCGAGCCGCTGCGCATGCTCGCGTTTGTATACGCCGGTGGGTTGGTCCTCGTCCTTTTGCCCTCGTTATTTGTCATTTTGGAATCCGTGCCCCTGCCGTCGAACCCTCTGCAGGCGACCCATGAGCAGGTTGCCGCGTTGCTCAATGCGCTGTGGGGCATCGGTTCACTCGGCATCAATCTTGCTGTTCTGGTTTTTCTCTGGCAGCTCGACCTTTTGCGGCTCAAGCCGGCGAGACCGTTGAATCGCGCATCCAACGTGCGTCCCGATCTCGTCCTGCTGCCCAAGCCCAAGCGCGCAAATTACCCCGACACGGGCGAGTATGGGCGTTTCGAACTGCTGGTGTATTCCGCGTTTGCGTGGTTGGCGTTCGCCGTGTTGTTGAATCTTGCGCGCCTGTTTGGAGAATTTACGGGCGGGACAAATATTCCGGCGGACACGGCGCGCCATGCGCTTGTGGTCGGTTTTGTCACCCTCTTGATCTTTGGCATGGCAGTGCGTATGAGTCCGGGCTTTAGCCGCAAAAAGGGAGTGGCTTTTCCGTCGCTGGTGCTGGTGACATTCCTGTTGGGTAATCTGGCAGCAATCTTGCGCGTGGTGCCGACGTTGTTTCCGGAATCCGAGCTGGCGCTGTTGTTGTGGGGTCTGTCCGGCACAATCGGTTGGACGGCTGTGGCGGTGCTTGCGGTCAACATGATCGCCACCTTTCGTCAGCCCGAACGCGGCGAGACAAAAACAATCCGAGTCGGAAAGCCCGAACTGTGACGAGGGTTCCTACAAGCGAGCGTTTTTGCAAGCGCATAAAAAGCGCGCCGAATACGACACAATTCCAAAGCAACAAAAACGAGTCTGGCAAATTCGCGCCAGACTCGTTTTTGTTCAGTATTCCTATGCGTTCCGCGTCTAATCTGGACTTTATCCATTTGAGCGAATAGGAAAGGCAGAGTAAGCTACAGCAAAAAATCTCCGCCAAGAGATACTGCTATGCTTAAACTGCCTGATCCCTATTCTACTCTGCTTTCGCATTTTCGTTCG
>JADZCJ010000082.1 GCA_020851635.1 Anaerolineae bacterium | reverse complement strand
CATTTCCAGAACTGACACCCATGCAAGCGGATGTCATAGAACGGCTACGCTTCGCTCCGCCCCAAATAACGTTGATGCTTTCATGAAATTGTTAAGATTCAGTCAACCCTTGAATACAGGCTAAGGTGTCGGCAATTGTAGCACACCGGATTGGAAAAATCCAAACGCCCGGGGAGCGGGAACTGCGTGTCAACTGTTATGAAAGATGCGCGCCGGCAAGTTGCGAGGATGGTTTTGGGTCGGGGGTGTACGTTGACCCAGACGCGTTTTCCTTTAGAATCAAAAGGCGAGGTATTATGAAAGTTGGACTCTTGGGACTGTTGATCCTGACCGCGCTGATCGGCTGTGGCGCGCCCGCGCCATCGCCCACGCTTGCGCCGCCGACGCTTGCTCCGATCGCGCTCGCGCAAACCACCAATGCGCCGACGACAACGCGCGATCCCAACGCAACGACCGCGCCGCAACCGACCCGGGGATTAACGGCGCCCGCTGTCACCGCGCTCGCTGCGACAGCGACACCTACGCAAACTGCCGCGCCAAAAGGACCCGTCGTGATCGGGCGTTTTCCGCTGCTCGAACTGCCGGGAGAGGGGCGTGAACCGGGCGCGCTGACGTTGTTGGGCGATCAAGTCTATGTGGCGGGAGAGGCGAGCGAGAATATCGCCGTGATTGCGGACAATCGAGTCCAAAGCTTTGTGCCGTTGGGGGTTGATCCCTCTGCGCTCACAAGCGATCCAGCCGGAGAGACGGTCTATGCGTCCAGCTATATGACGCCGACCCTTTTCAAGATTCAGGATAATAAAATTGTAGAGCAAGTCCCGGCGGGCGGGCGCGTGAATGCGCTTGAGCTGGGCGGCGAGTTTCTGTATGTGGCATTGGACAGCAAAGCTACAATCGAACGCTATGATGCCGCCACGCTGACCAAGCGCGACGAGGTCCAGCTCTCGCGAGGCATGGGCATCAGCGACCTGGTGATAGACGAGCCGCGCAACCGTTTGTATGCGGCCGAGTACGGACGAATTGTAGCGGTTGACCTGACGACTCTACAAGAATTGAATTCGCTCGAAGCGCCATATCTCTATTCCCGTCTGACGGTGAATCCCCAGGATGGTTCGATATGGAGCAGCGCGTATGACGACAAATCGTCACGCCCGTATGTGATCGGATACAGCGCGGATGGGCAAGAGTTGGCGCGCCTCTTTCTCGAGGGCGATTTGATTGCGGCGACGTTTGACGACACGGGCAAGCTGTATGTGCTGGACCGATTCAACAACCGCGTGCATGTGATCCAGACGCCCGAGGCGCGACTCGTGGCGACCTTGAACGTGAACGAGTCGCCGGAGGATGCCGTGTTTGACGCGGCACATGGGGAGGTGTGGATCACAAATCGCGGGAGCGATAATGTCACGGTGGTGAACACGGCGGACCAGAGCATCGCCGCCACCATCCCGCTTGCGAACCATATCACCGCGCTGGCGGCAAATCCGATGCGTAAGCGGATCTATGCGGCGAACGCTTCGGCGAACGCGGTGTATGTGATCGAAGGGGACCGCGTCGTCGCGCGAGCGCCGACGGGCAATCATCCGGTTGACCTGGCTGTGGACGCGGAGGCGGGACGCCTGTATGTGGCGAATCGCGCGGATGGCACGCTCAAGATTATTGACGAGGACACGCTGGAAATTACGGCGAGTGAATTTGTCACGAACTCGCTCAGCACGGTGGCGATGGACCCGGTCAATGGCAAATTGTTTGCGGCGGGGACGCAATTGAATCCGGAAACGCTGAAAGCCGAGGCGACATTTTATGCGCAAGGGGTGCCTCTGGGGTCAGAGAATCGTCCGCAGCTCGAACGCGCCGACCCGGCGCAAAGAAAATTGTATGCGCTCGCTTCGAACGGCGTGCCCGGATCAAACTCGCGGCTGACGTTGTATCGCTTTTTGTATGACGATATGGCGCAATCCAAATTGCTGGGCAGCCGCAATGGCGGAAACATTTCAGCGATCACGATCGATCCCTCAACCAGTTTTTTGTTTGCGACCAATACTCATCCACTGGCATCCACGCACGGGTTGGATGTGTTTGACGAGCAGGAAACGATCATTCACTCGCTCGCAATGGCATCACACACGACTGCGCTGGAAGTGAATCCCGCGACGCATCATTTGTTTCTGGCGCACGCGCAAACATTTCAACCCTTTGGGATAGGACCGCAAGTGAGGGACAACACGGTTGAGATTCTGGACACGCGCACACTGGGGCGCGTCGAGACGCTGGAGGTGCCGAACGACCCGTGGCGGATGGCGCTTTTGGGTGACACGATGTATGTGGCGAGTTATCGCGACGGCGGGATGACTTTGATTCGTGATGCCGAGACAGCACAGCCGTCTGCGCCGACGCCGACCTTGACCCGCACTCCTTATCCGACGTGGACCCGGACGCCGACCTCACAGTCAACGGGCACACCGGTCCCGCAGCCGACCGTCGCTGCCGCGCTCGCAGAATGCGCGTTTGAAATTGACGCCAAAGTGCAGCGCAAGGCGGAGGAGGTGGGACGCGCGCGTCTGGGTTGTCCGATTGCGGCGGCAGAGACCAGCGACCAGTTTGCGATTCAGCCGCTCGAAGCTCCACTGGCTGTCCTGTTTGATGATTTCCGCAACGAGGATGTCAAAGTAGTGACAGCGCTTTTTTCCGACAAGACGTATCGAGAGTATCCCGATACGTGGGTGGCAGGGGCAGAGGAAAATCAGTGCCCGGATGCGTATGTCAAACCCGGCATCTGGCGACCCAAGCGCGGGTTTGGCTCGGTCTGGTGCAATTATCCCGAGGTACAGGCGTTGGGCGGCGGACTGGTGGAGGAGCGGGGAGCGAGCGTGACTCTGCAAGAATTTGAGAACGGCAAGATCTGGGCTGTTGCCGACGTGGGAATGTTTGCCCTGTTCCGCGATGGGACATGGGAATAAAGAATTTGGATCAAGTTAAAGGAGTCCTGTGCCACCGTCTTTTCTTATCGTGGATGCCCACGAAGACATTGCTTATAACGCACTTGCACTCGGACGTGACCCGCGCCGCGCCGCCAAAGAGACGCGCGCCGCCGAACCCGAAAAACCAAAGGGCGGCATCGCCACGGTCGGGCTGGATGATTTGATCGCGGGGAACGTGCGTATTATTTTTGCCACAATTTATGTTTCACCCGCCGGCGGCTCGAGTACGCCGGGCAAGACGTATGTGACGGCTGAAGAAGCGAGCGCGCTGGCACAGGAACAGTTGGCGTATTATGCGCTGCTCGCCGCCGACCCGCGCATTTCACTGATCACGACGCGCGCTGACATGAAACGGGTGTTGGAGGCGGAGGAATCCAGAATCGGGCTGGTCCTTTTGATGGAAGGGGCAGACCCCATCGTGAAACCAGAGGATGTTGTCTTGTGGCACGAGGGGGGGGTGCGCATCATCGGTCCGGCATGGAGCCAGACGCGATACAGCGGCGGCACGGGGAAACCCGGACCGCTGACCGAGCTTGGCAAAGAATTGATGGGCGAAATGTCGCGCGCGGGTTTAATACTCGATACTTCACACATGGCGGAGGAGAGTTTTTTTCAGGCGCTCGACCTGTTTCAAGGGACAGTCATTGCGAGCCATTCGAACACGCGCAAATTTGTGGATACCGACCGCCAGTTGAGCGATGAGATGATTCGCGCGCTGGTCAAACGGGATGGAGTGATTGGCGCTGTCTTTTATAATCAATTTCTGGTCAAGCACTGGCGGCAGAACGGCGCGGACAAGCAAGCTGTGACCTTTAGCGATGTGATTGACCACATGAAACACATTTGCGATCTGGCGGGCGATGCTACTCATTGTGGCATTGGCACGGACTTTGACGGTGGTTTTGGGATGGAGGCGACGCCCACGGAGATTGACACTGCGGCGGACCTTGCCAAATTTGCGGACGCGCTGGCGGGCGCGGGTTTCAAGGACGCGGAGGTGCGGGGCATCATGGGTGAGAATTGGATACGCATTTTGAACCGGGGCTTGCCGACATGATGGTTTCTGAAATGCGGCTCGCGCGAAGGGCTGTGGATGGGCATCGAGCTTTGAATTTACAGCGAAAGCAGTTCGCTGCGCTGTCGAGCGCGCTTGTCCACCGAAGACGGCTGCAAGTGGTATATCAAGAATACGGCGCAGGCGCAATTGGCGGCGCGAGTTTGGGGACTAGATGACAGAGACAAGCGCACGCGACAATCCCCCTATTTGGGTCGAGCATCTAAAAAAATATTATCAGGTCCACGACAAGGAAGTGGGCTTGCGGGGTTCGCTCAAGTCATTCGTCAGCCGCAAGTATCGTGACGTGAAAGCGGTTGACGATATTTCGTTCGAAATCGGCATGGGCGAGATCGTCGGCTTTTTGGGACCGAACGGCGCGGGCAAGACGACGACGCTCAAGATGCTGTCGGGGCTGTTGTATCCGTCGGCGGGTGAAGCGCGCGTGTTGGGTTTCAAGCCGAACGAACGCAAACCCGAATATCTGCGCCGAATGACGCTGGTGATGGGACAAAAACAGCAATTGAACTGGGACTTGCCCGCGATAGAGACATTTCTGGTCAATCAAGCGATCTATGAAATTCCTGACGAGAAATACAATAAGACTTTGACTGAGCTGACCGAACTGCTCGACCTTGCGCCGCTGCTCAGGAAACAGGTGCGTAAACTCTCGCTCGGCGAACGGATGAAATGCGAATTGGCGGCGGCGCTGCTGCATCTGCCGCAGGTGTTGTTTTTGGATGAGCCGACGATTGGGCTGGATGTGACGATGCAGACCAAGATTCGTCAATTTGTGGCGGAGTATAACCGGCGCTATCACGCGACGGTGATTCTGACCAGTCATTATATGGCGGATGTGACCGCGTTGTGCAAGCGCGTGATCGTGATTCATCACGGCAAATTGATGTATGACGGCTCGCTCGACGCGCTGTCCGCCCGGATTGCTCCGCACAAGCTGGTGCGCGTCGAATTGTCGTCGGCGCTAAACGGGCACGCGCTTGCCGGATATGGTCAAGTGCTCAAAGCGGAGGGACAGCGGGTGGAATTGCTCGTGCCTCGCGCGCAGACTTCGGGAGTCGCCGCGCGGATACTCGGGGAACTGCCTGTGGCGGATTTGACGATAGAGGACCCGCCGATCGAGGATGTGATTTCGCGCGTGTTTGAGGAGGGCGCAATGGCGCGCGAATGGGACGGCGAGACAGAGCAGGAAATGCCGAAATGACGACCAAAGCTCGAGTCTTGCTGATTCCGGGTTCGATTGGTCGGCTTTCGTACACGCGGGCGGCGATTCAGGTGATCGCGCAGACTTTGGAGGTCCGCGGCGCCGAGACGCGCATCTGGGACCTGGCGGAAATGCCGCTGCCGATGGCGGACCCCGAATACGACGGCATCCCACAGCACAATCCGGATGCGAATGTGCGGGAACTGGCGCGGGCGGCGAATGAAGCTGATGCGTTTGTGCTGGCGACGCCGGTGTATCACAATTCGTATACCGGCGTTTTGAAAAACGCGCTGGATTGTCTGGGTGATGACCAGTTTGCGGGCAAACCAATCGGGCTGGTGGGGCACCAGGGAATTCAACCCGTGGACCATCTGAGGATCGTAGTCCGCAGTCTCGGCGCGCACGCGATCACGCGGCAGGTTGTGACGCGCAAGCAGGATTTTGCGTCAGGTCCGGACGGTTATGTGTTGAATAGTGAGACGCTGACGCATCGGATCAATGTCTTTTGTGATGAGTTGTTGGATTGGGTCCGAAGGTTCCGGGGCGATTGATATCCAATTCGATCCGGTGGCTGTAACTTGCGCAAACGGGCTTTATCTTCGCCGATGCTTTGCGCTTGTCGGGGACGCCCGTCGAAACGGTAATGCCCGAGGCGTATGATTCAATTTCTGAAAAAATACATTGCCCTGATGCGGCGGTCGCTCGCGGTGCATATGGAATATCGCGTGGCAATGTTTATCTGGATGTTGTCGGCGACCTTTCCGCTGGTGATGCTCGCGGTGTGGCTGTCGCTGGCGGAGGATGGACCTATCGCCGGTTTTACGGCGGGCGATTTTGTCGGGTATTACCTGTTGAGTTTTTATATGCGGCAAATGACCTCGGTGTGGGTGGCGTGGGAATTGGATTATGACATTCGTCATGGCGATATGAGCAGCAAACTGCTGCATCCGCTCAATCCCATTCACGAATACGTTGCGTTTAACCTGGCGGACAAGGTGATTCGCGGTTTCATGTTCACGCCGGTAGTCATCGTGGTCGCGCTGCTGGCGCCCGGGGTGACGTTTCTGGTGACGCCGTTGAATCTTTTGTTTTTTGCGATTGCGGTGATGGGCGCGTGGGCGATGCGCTATTTCTTTCAATTCAATCTGGGGCTGTTGGGTTTTTGGTTTTCGCAGGCGTTGGTGCTGACGGATGTTTTCTGGATGTTGTTTCTGTTGTTGGGGGGGGGCGTCGCGCCGATTGAACTGCTGCCCGAACCGCTGCGTACTATCGCCTATCATTTGCCGTTTCGTTTCATGATGTCGTTCCCGATTGAAATCATGATGGGGCGTCTGAGCGTGAACGAGATTCTGGTCGGGTTTGTCTCGGTCGCCGCCTGGGTCGTCGTGCTTGCGACGGTGTATCGGATCTTGTGGGCGCGCGGGATTCGACAATTTAGCGCGTTCGGGGCGTGAGATGATCAAATTGGGGTGAGCGACCCTACGCTTGCAATATGCGGCGGGATTGCAAGTAATGCCGTATCCCCAAAAATTCCTGTTGTTTTTGGTAAACAATATGTGGTATCATTTTAGCCATTCAGGGGCGCGGAAAAATTCTCAAGGCGACGGTTAACCGTCGAATCGTGGTCGGTTTGCTATTTTTTGGGGATTGGTTTTCAGAACCATGTTGGGTGGATCTCGATGCTGAATCTACAGGAAAAGTGAAATGCGCTCGATCTCGCGAGCGCATTTTTTCATTGGTGAATGGCGGCAGCGAGTTCTATGTCGCGCGCTGGTGCTGTCGGGAGTCGGGCACAAGAGTCCCAATCCGTGGAAGCGTGTGTTTGGAACGGATGACCAGTGCGTGATCCTTCTTTGGCTTGGGTGACATCAGAGACATCTCTGAAAATTTTCAGAGGAAGCTCTATTGTGCTGTGCTGTCGGTGATGATACGATGCGATTTGATGTGTGGGCGACGGGCGCCCGTGGAGGGAGACCAAGGACATTATGGATTCAACGATCAAGCATGATTTGGAAACTCGAGTTTGGCAAGCTGCTTTGGCGGGGCTGCTGCATGATGTGGGCAAGTTCAGTCAGCGCGCGGGTTTGGGGAAAAGTGAGACATGGGACAAGGATGCGCGGGCACAAATCAAATACGTTCATGCGCTCTATTCATATGATTTCATGAGAAAAGCCGTACCCGAAAAATGGCGCACAGAATTGAGCGCCATTGCCTATCACCACGAACCGCGCAATTTACAAGAACGTTGGGTCCAAATCGCGGATTGGTTGTCTTCGGCAGAGCGGGTTGAGGGTAAAGATGAAGACGTTGATACATCAGACCCAATTTTGCAAACCGTCTTTTCCCGGGTTGAAAGCGAAGGCAAAAAGGCAGACAAGCCCTCATATTGGCACTTGGCGCGCCTTGATGTTGGAAATCGCAAGGAGCTTTTCCCAAGTGAGACGCGGGACGGCAATTGGCGCAATGGCTATGCCCATCTTTGGGATACGTTTCTAGTGCAATGCAACCACCGTGGAATCACGGCAGATTCATCCCTCACACCCATCGCGTTTCTTGAAAATCTGATGGCGCTTTTGCAAGAGTTTACCTGGTGCATGCCATCGGCGTACTGGAAAACCGTGCCGGATGTGTCTTTGTTCGATCATCTGCGAACGACGGCGGCGATTGCAGCGTGCATAGCAGCGGATGAACAAGGCGCAGAATGGTGTGATGCGGTGGGAGCCAAGCAAACGCGGGAAACCGCGTTGTTCATCGCCGGCGATTTTTCGGGCATACAGAAATTTATTTATACGCTGGCTTCAAGCGGCGCGGCGAAATCGTTGCGGGCGCGTTCCTTTTATCTGCAGCTGTTGAGCGAGATCGTCGCATTGAATGTGCTTGACGCGCTTGGGATGCCTTTGACCAATTTGGTTTATGTCGGCGGCGGAAAATTTTATGTGCTTGCGCCGCTGCGGGCGCGCAATATTTTGCCCAAGCTGGCACAGCAGTTGAGCGACAAGTTGATGGAGGCCCATCAAGGCGCGTTGGGTTTGACAATGGCGTGGGAGGCGGTGACCTCGAATGATTTCTCGCAGTTCAACGAGGTCTATGAGCGGCTTGGCGAGAGTCTGAGTAAAAAGAAACGCCAGCCGCTCGGACAAGCATCGAGTAGAGTATTGGCAGAGCAAATAGGCGTGCCGCTGTCGTTGGGGGGCAATCCTGAAAAATTTTGTGCCGTGACGGGCGATGACTGGGAGTTGGAAACTCGCGAAGAGGAAGGTGGCGCGAAAGAAACCAAGACCAAATTTGTGTGGAGTCTGGAAAAACTTGGGTCGCAGCTGGCGAATGCGACGCATTTGATTTTGCGGCGCGTGCCGAACGCGGAGAGCAAGAGACCAACGGATTGGCGGGAAGGTTTGCGGCAGTTTGGGTTTGAAGTGACCTTGACGCGTGATGAATTGCCCCGCGCAGACGCAGAGGGACTTGTGCGCGTATGGCGGATTGATTCTAAAGCCCCTGCAATAGATGGAAAGTTGTTGTCGTCGTTCAAGGCGGCGCAGTTGGCAATCTCGGACCATCCAATAGCGAAATTGGTCCCGCGCGACAAGAACGACCAAATACTCACGTTTGACGAACTTGCAGCAATGACGCCAGGCATCAAGCGCTGGGGTGTCCTACGCATGGACGTGGATAATCTGGGCGCAATCTTTCGTGAAGGTTTGGGAAAGCACGCAAGCATCAGTCGGATTGCCAGTTTGTCATTCGGACTGCGGTTGTTTTTTGAAGGATGGCTGCCGCACGTCGCAGATGCGAATGCGGACCTGACAGATAAACTCTACATCCAATACGCGGGTGGGGATGATTTGTTTGTGGTTGGCGTCTGGGATGCGTTGCCTCCTTTTGCGCTATCAGTGCGCGAGTCGTTCCGTGAATTTACAGGCAATAATTCGGCGTTTGGGATTTCGGGTGGAATTGTGATCGTTGAAAGCAAGTTCCCTTTGTATCAAGCCGCGCAGCTGGCGGAGGAGGCGGAACACAAGGCGAAATATTGGCGCGCACAACAAAAGGATGCCGTCACATTTTTGGACGAGACGGCGGACTGGAAAACGTTTGCAGAGACAATGCGGAACGCGAACGAGCTGGCGGATTGGCGGCGCGCCAATCGAGTTCCTGCGTCGCTCTTGCAAACGATCATGGCGTTGCGCGCACAAATCATCCAAGCCAAGCCCGGGGAAAAAGACAAACCACTCTATGGGCGATGGATGTGGATGGCGGCATACCAACTCAAACGCGCCGAAGACGCAGTCAAGCGCGATGATCCTGAAATCAAGGAGCGAATCCAACAAATTCAATTGACGTTTTTGGAGCCCGGGGACGCGTCCGAACAATGGGGACGGGCAGCGCGCTGGGCACAATATCTCTCACGAGGAGGAGAATGAGCATGGGACAACGAAATCAACCATACCAGGGTGGCGGCAACCGACCGGGAGGCGGAAACCCGCAGGGTGGACGAGACCAGCGTGGCGCGGAACCGCGTTTCCAAGTGCCTGCACAAGACACAAAAAAAATCATTGTTGACGGCGATGTCGAATTGCTTGTCAGGTGGGCAGACAAGATTGGCGAAGCACTGGCAGATCAACGCTTGAGCACAAATCAAATCCGGAATGTATATGGAACGGCGCGCCAGATTCAGTTTCGATGGGACAAGCCGGGAAGTGCCAACGAAGCTCAAGCTTTTCGGGATGCTGTTCTCTTGCGGCCCAAGCTCGCGTACTATGCTGAGCGGGAAAAGCAAACAAAAGGCGGCAGCACAATTGGCATGGAAACACTGCAGAGGGTACTCGAACCTGCGCTGGAATTGATTGGCGAAAGCGGGAACCCAATACATGAGCGCTACCAACGATTTGTCGAGTACTTTGAAGCGATCGTCGCATACCACAAAAAACATGGCGGTAGATAGGAGATAAACAAAATGGCTGCAAAACTCAAGCTTTTGGGACGAGTAATCGTGACCGGAAAAATCGAAACAAAAACCGGATTGCACATCGGGGGCACGCCGGGCGCGCTGGCAATTGGCGGTGTAGATATGCCTGTGATTCGCGATGCGCGCACAAATCGCCCCTATATCCCGGGGTCGTCACTCAAGGGCAAAATGCGCTCGCTTGCCGAAAAATCCTCTGGCGCTCCCCAAAACAGAGGGATTGGTAAGGATGTCACAATCCACATAGCCGGTGGCGACAAGCGAGCCTACCGTGACCCTGCGGAATATCGTCGTGTAGGCGAACAAGAATATAAAGAGTTTTGGGTCAACCCAATCTTTGGCGTCCCTGGTGAGGTAGGTTTTGACATCACGGCCCCTAATCGTCTGATCGTGCGGGATGTGCCACTCTCGGAAGAGAGCGAACAAGAGCTGCTTGCCATCAAGACCGACTTGCCTTTTACCGAAGTGAAATGGGAAGCGGCGATTGACCGTGTGACTTCGGCGGCAACGCCGCGTCAAATTGAACGCGTCCCCGCCGGCGCGGTATTCAGCCCGATGGAGTTGGTGTTTAGTGTTTATTTGAACGAAGACGTTGCGCTTTTCGACCATATACTGACCTGTTTGCAGTTGGTCGAGGATGATTATCTCGGCGGGCATGGTTCGCGCGGCAGCGGCAAGGTAGAGTTCCGGGGTTTGAAGATCGTTTGCAAGCGTGGGGATGATTATAAACCGCAACCGATCGCGAGCGAGGAGAATCTGGAAAACCTCGTCGCCGCACGCGGGCAAATTCAGTCAGATCTCAAGCAAGCGCTTGGCGTGGCGTAAGGAGACGCGATGCCGATCTATCATCTCGAGTTGCGCGGCGCACTCCACGTGGGTGAAGCCATCAGCATTGACCGTGAAACCGTGCTGGAATGGGTCCCTTCGGACTCGCTCTTTGCGGCATTTGTGAGTGTGTGGGCACAGGAAGGCGCTGATTTGAAGGCGCGTCTCGATTCGTTCAAGCAAGGCGAACCGCCATTCTCCCTCTCGTCGGCGTTTCCGTGGGTGGGCGGAGTGCGCTTTTATCCAGCGCCTGCTTCGCTGCCTGAATCGTTAGGTCTGATTGGCAAGGACGCAAAACGCGTTCAATGGATGTCTTGTACGGTGTTTGAACAACTGTGCGCAGGCGATACGCCAGAAAAATGGTTTTTGCATGATGGTCAAGTGTGGGTGACGCTGGATGAGTATGCGCGTTTTGGCAAACAGTATATGAACCATGAAGGCAAAGTTCGGCTGTGGCAGTCATTTGTGGTGCCGCGTGTGACGGTGGACCGCGCCGCGAACGCATCGAACCTGTTTCATGCCGGGCGCGTGTCGTTTGCGCGAGGCGATGGGCTGTGGTTTGCGGCGCGCGGCGCGCACACGACATGGATTACGGATGCCCTTGCGCAGTTGGCAGACAGCGGTTTGGGCGGTCTGCGGAACTATGGGCATGGCGCGTTTGAACGAATAGCGACCGACGACGACTTGCCGGGTGCGCCTCTGACGGGCGCGGGCGTTTCATTGGCGCGCTATGCGCCGTCGGATGAAAGCGAAATTCGCGCGACCTTGCAGCAAGACGGCGCGGCGTATCGTCTGGTAACAATTGGTGGATGGTGCGCCGACGACGCCGGACATGCATGGCGAAGGCGCATGGTGCGGATGGTGGCAGAGGGCGCCATCGTTCCGAATGTAACGGCGGCGCGCGGCAAACTGGTCGAGGTGCGGCCAGAAGGCATTCCGGAATTTCAGACGCGGTCCGTGTATCGTTACGGCATTCCCTTTTTTGTGCCGGCTGGCGGGTTTGGGAAAGGAGCTCAAATATGAGCGAGATGAAAAAGCTGGGACGCTCTTGGCGGCTGCGTATAAGGACCGTTACGCCAATGCACATTGGCACAGGCAGCATTCTCTTGCGCGACTATGATTATCGGACTGCCTACAAAGAGACATTTGTCTTGGATCAGGATGCGATTTTGACGCGCGAGTATGAGCGCACAAATATCGTCCCAATCAAATCCGCCGGTCTATACACGACCGAACGCGATTTGGTCAGTGGTTCCGGCTTGGTGCGCTATACTTTGTCCGGAGAAACCTCCCTAGACCAGATTCACGAACAAATCAAAGATGCGCGCGGGAATCTGTATATCCCGGGCTCGACATTCAAGGGAGCATTGCGGACTGTGCTTTTGGCGCGTATGGCGGCAGATGGAGCGTTGGCGGGGATCAGTTTCAAAAGGGGCTCACCCAAAACTGCTGCCCAACCCTTTGAGCAGGCAGCATTCCGTCCGAAAAACGACGATGCGAAATTTGACTTGCTGCGGGCGCTGCAGGTCGCAGACAGCGAGCCAGTGCCTGTCGAACGCAAGACATTGTTGCTCCAACATGTGCGGGTGATTGCGGACGATTCGGCTTCGATCCCGGTTGCGGTGGAGGCGATTCCGCGTCTTGTGACTTTTGTGAGCTCTCTGCGGCTCGACGATTATTTGCTTGGTGAACATAGGGCAGAGCTGGGTTGGGGGAGCGCGGCAGATTTGATGGAGCAACTGCCCGATCTGGCTAACGCCTGGGCTGACCGTCAGATCGAGCGAGATCAAGAATTGGCAAAACTAAATGGATGGGCAGAGGCGAAAAAAACGTATGCCGCAATGCTCAAGCGCCCGAGAACTCCGGGAGTATTTCTGATGCAGATGGGGTGGGGCACGGGATGGGAGAGTAAAACAGTCGGGACGTATTTGCCCGAAGAGCAGATACACGCGGCGCGCAAAGAGTTTGAGTTGGGTAAGCCGCCGCAGTGGAGGGATGCCTGGCATCCCGATTTTGACAAGCCGTTTCCCAAAGGTCATCGGTTGACGGTTAAGGAATTTGGAAACAATGCGCCTGCGCAAGAACCGCTGGGGTGGGTGTTGGTGGAGATGAAAGCCGTTTAGGAGGAGTTATGGCGAATATCCTTGTCTGCACGGTTGGGGGCGCATGCGCGCCCGTTGTTACAGCAATTCGCGATTATGCACCGACGTTCACTTGCTTTTTTGCGACGACAGGGACGCGTGGCAGCCGCGTCACAGTTGATGGCGCACGATATCCGTGTGGAGAGGGCAAGCCCAATATCGTGACACAAACTCAACTGGCAGAAGGGACTTTTGAGATTGTCGAGTTGGACGAACCAGACAGTCTGCCAGATTGCTATAGCACGATGCGCTCTGTTTTGGGAAAGCTGGTCGACGCGCATCCAGGTCTGCGGTATGTGGCTGACTATACGGGCGGCACCAAGACGATGGGGGCGGCATTGGTGTTAACAGCATTGGAATTGAATTGGGAATTGTCACTTGTACGGGGAACACGTGCGGATTTGGTGCGTGTTTTGGATGGCTCCGAAATGGCTTCGCTGGTCAACGCTGGGGAGGTTCGCGCGCGCCAGGTTCTGAATGAGGCAGAGCGGTTATTTGATGCGCGCGCATACGGCTCGGCTGAATCCGTGATTGAGGGAATTGCTCGTTCCATACCGCTGTCAAATGAATTGCTGCGACAGGTGAATCAGATGGTGGCACTATGTCGCACGTTTGATGCTTGGGACCGCTTTGATCATGCAAAGGCGAAGCAACTGCTTGAGCCATATCAAAGTTTCTGTGTGCCTCAATGGCGTTTTCTCAAGAACCTCACTGGAGAACGGGCAACCGGATATGAGACGGTTATGGACCTTGTGCGAAATGCAGAACGGCGCGCAAGCCGGGGCCGATATGACGATGCCGTCGCGCGGTTGTATCGTGCGCTGGAGCTCTTGGCGCAAATTCGTTTGAGACAACGCACTCCGCCGCTGGACGCGGGCGATCTTTTAATTCAAGCGCTGCCGGAGAAGCTGCGCGCAAAATATGAAGCTCTGCGAGATTCGCGTACCAAGAGAATCCGAATCGGCTTGCGTCAGGATTATGAATTATTAGCAGCATTGGATGATCCGATCGGAATTTGCTATCGTGAATTTGCAAATCGTATACTCAATGGTTTATCAAGTCGTAATAATTCGATTCTCGCCCATGGTGTGGTGCCGCTGTCGAAAAGCGATTATGACGCGATGGCGAGTTTGACGACCGATTTTATTGGTGCCGGGCTTGCTGCGCTTGAAATCAGGATAGACGCGCCGCAATTCCCACACTGGGGCGATTTGACGCGGTGAGATTTCTCACTCCGTTCGAAATGACAGACCCTCGCTCCTCAACACAACATCCAAAATGCTTTTATTGAACTTTTCTCACCCGCTCCCTGCCGCCCAGATCGCGCGTCTGGAGCAAATGACGGGGCAGTCCATCGGGCGCGTGCTGGAGAGCAGGACGCAGGTGGATACGCAGAGCGACCTGGCGCCGCAAGTTGCGGCGCTGGTGGAGGCGTGCGCGTTGACATCCGCCGAATGGCAGACGGAACCGATTTTGATTGTGCCGCCGGCTTTGAATTTTGTCGCAATGACGCTGCTGGCAGAACTGCACGGGCGTATGGGCTATTTTCCTGCGATTGTGCGAACGCGCCCGGTTCGGGACGCGCTGCCGCCGCAGTATGAAATTGCCGAGGTCATTCACCTGCAAGGGGTGCGTGACGCGGCGCGCAAAAAGAGATAGGGGTCTCATGTCGTTACTCAGTCTCGTTTTGACAGTGCGCCCGCAAGCGCGGGTTTTGATGCCCACTGCGCTGGGGCGCGCGGCACATGCGGCGCTGTTGCGCGCGATTGCGGCGCGCGAGCCGGCGGCTGCCGAGGCGCTGCATGTCGAGGGCGGCGCTCGCCCGTTTACGTGTTCTAGTTTGCGGGGAAAACGCGCCAACGGGGCGGTTTTGCCGGAGGTGAATTATGTGTTGAGGTATACGGCATTGACGGAGGAGCTTGCCGCGAGGATGCGGGGGTTGTTTGCGGCGGGCGAGACGATGGAATTGGATGGGGCGCCATTTGTGATTCAACGGCTGACCTGCGATGCCGGTGAGCATCCGTGGGCGATGGAGACGACCTATGAGCGGTTGGGGGGGCGATGGCTGCTGGCGCGCGTGACGCCCGCAGAGCGGATCGTGTTGAGTTTTGCCTCGCCGACGGCGTTTCGTTCGCAGGGCAAGGCGCAGATATTTCCGCTGCCGGAATTGGTGTTTGGCAGTTTGTTGGACAAATGGAATGCGTTTGCGCCGACTGCGCTGCCCGACGAGACGCGGCGGTTTGCCGCCGAATGTCTGGCGGTGAGCCGGATTCAATTGAGCAGTCGCGCGGCGCCGTTCAAGAGCGAAGGGGTGGTGAAATTTGGGGCGGTCGGCACGGTGACGTATGCGGTGTTGAACCGGGACCGTTATTGGATGTCGTTGATCAATTTGTTGGCGGATTTTGCCCAGTTGGGGGGGGTGGGCGCAAGCACGGCGTTGGGGATGGGGCAGTGCCGCAGGTTGACGGGTGTGGCGGCGCCAGTCGCGGGCGCGCACACAGGCGCGAGGGGTGAGGGCGAGGGTGAGGGGTGAAACAAGATGCCGCCGTTGTATATTGTCGAACAGGGCGCGCGCTTGCATCAAGAGGGGCGGCGTCTGGTCGTGAAAAAGGATGAGGGGGAATTGTCGTCGGCGCCGTTGGTGAATGTGAGTGAGGTGGTGTTGATGGGCAATATCGGCTTGACGACGCCGGTCATCAAGCTGCTGTTGGGGGAACGGATTGATGTGGTGTTTTTGACGGAGGATGGCGATTATTGCGGGCGGTTGACGGGTCCGGCGACGCCGCATGTGCTTTTGCGCCGCAAGCAGTATGAATGTCAGAGTGACGCGCGGTTTGGTTTGTCAATGGCGCAGCGTTTTGCGCAGGGGAAATTGGCGAATGCGCGCGTGCTGTTGCAGAGGCATAATCGGGAGCGGAACGACGCGGTGATCGGCGCGGCGGTGGAGGCGTTGGCGCAAGCGATCGGGCGGGCGGAACGGACGACACAGTTGAATGCGCTGAACGGGGTAGAGGGCGCGGCGACGGCGGCTTATTTTGGGGCGTGGAAGCGGCTGCTCAAACCGGAATGGAGGTTTGAGAAACGACTACGGCGTCCTCCACCCGACCCGATCAATGTGCTGTTGAGTTTTGGGTATACGCTTTTGGCGCGGACGGCGCATGGGGCGGTGGAAGCGGCGGGGCTGGACCCGTATGCGGGTTTTTTGCACGTGGTCGAGTACAATCGTCCGAGTCTGGCATTGGATTTGATGGAAGAGTTTCGGGCGGTGGTTGATGGCGTGGTGATGTGGAGCGTGAATTCGGGGCAAATTGCGCCGGAGGAGTTTACGGCGGGTGACGCGGCGCGCCCGGTGGTGATGGGCGCCAAGGCAAAAAGGGCGTTTATTCTGGCATACGAGCGTCGGATGGATGAGACCATTTTGCATCCGCGTTCGGGTGAGCGTTTGACGGTGCGGCGATGTGTGCAGGCGCAGGCACGGGCGATTGTGGATTGTATTCAGAGGCGCTCGCCGGATTATATGCCGATGGCGTTTCGATAGCGTGTGTTGTATGTGATTGCGTACGATATTCCGGATGACAAGCGGCGGGGCAAGGTTGCCAAACTGCTGGAGAGTTATGGCGCGCGCGTTCAAAAGAGCGTTTTTGAGGCGGACCTGGATGAACGCGGGTATCGTGACTTGCGGAATCGTCTGAAACGGTGGATTGTGGAGCAGGAGGATAGTGTGCGGTTTTATCGTCTGTGTGCGACTTGTCGGGGGCAGGTCGAAACGATCGGGCAGTTGGGGGTGATGCTGGAGCCGGATGTTTTGATTGTCTGACAGGAGCGCAGCCCCCTGCTTGTTTTGGCAAAATTCGGGCAAAATTCTTTGGGGGGTGCGCTAGAGATGGAAATGGGGGGAAAGAGGATGATTTTGGCGTGAAAAATGTCCGCAGTGGGGCGAAACATCAGAGCTGGAGTGAAAAAAGAGTGGTCTCTGGGGAATTCGCGTTGTTGCGGATTGAGGGGAAGGAATCATCGAACGCTCGTGAGAGCATTACGACATACCCGTCTACACACAAATCATACATGACCGGTTATCCAGAAGGAATCATCGAACGCTCGTGAGAGCATTACGACTGAAACAGATTGACGACTATCTGGGGCAAGCGGAAGAAGAAGGAATCATCGAACGCTCGTGAGAGCATTACGACTCACGCGGTCGCCGTAGGGTGCAATATTGGCAAGGAAGGAATCATCGAACGCTCGTGAGAGCATTACGACCCGTGCAGGCGGTATCCGCCCGCTTTTTTGCCCATTTTGGAAGGAATCATCGAACGCTCGTGAGAGCATTACGACTTTCGAGCGCCGCATACTCGCCACGCTTGGCACGGTCCGAAGGAATCATCGAACGCTCGTGAGAGCATTACGACCACTACGGTACCATTGAATTCTGCGGTTACCACAATGAAGGGAAGGAATCATCGAACGCTCGTGAGAGCATTACGACTGCCGAATGCACGGATGGGGTAGGGCTGCCCGTGGTCGAAGGAATCATCGAACGCTCGTGAGAGCATTACGACCTTTGGTGATGGATTATTGGATACAAAAAACGTATCCGTGCCGGAAGGAATCATCGAACGCTCGTGAGAGCATTACGACACTGCGCGACGGCGCGGCACAGAGCAGCGCCTGGCTCGAAGGAATCATCGAACGCTCGTGAGAGCATTACGACGCTTCCCGCTTTACCGGACGTTGTCTCGTGTCACGACGAGAAGGAATCATCGAACGCTCGTGAGAGCATTACGACTGAGAATTTCTGTTTCTGCGGTGAACCAGATTTTGGAAGAGGAAGGAATCATCGAACGCTCGTGAGAGCATTACGACCGTAAAATCTGTTTCAGGGTGTCGAGCATGGGGCATGGAAGGAATCATCGAACGCTCGTGAGAGCATTACGACCGACGCGCTTTTTCGAAATGAATGGCGACTTTGTTTTCTGAAGGAATCATCGAACGCTCGTGAGAGCATTACGACGCTTAAGCGTTGACTCTCTTTGCTCGCTCAAACGTTTAGCGAAGGAATCATCGAACGCTCGTGAGAGCATTACGACAAACGGGCTTAGCCGAGATAGGCAGGCGGATCGGCATGGGGCGAAGGAATCATCGAACGCTCGTGAGAGCATTACGACTCAATTGTCCCGCACCTTTGATTTGGTAACCAGTGTTGGAAGGAATCATCGAACGCTCGTGAGAGCATTACGACTGACAGTAATCCCGATTAATAGAACCAACAAAATTACGAAGGAATCATCGAACGCTCGTGAGAGCATTACGACTCTTGCAATTGCGCTTGCGCCTTCTTTATGTCCAAATTTCGGGAAGGAATCATCGAACGCTCGTGAGAGCATTACGACCGTTGCAATCGCGGCTCCAACCTGTGCTTTTAACAATTCGGAAGGAATCATCGAACGCTCGTGAGAGCATTACGACCGCCACGACCCCGACCACGACCGCGCCCCTGACTCGATGGAAGGAATCATCGAACGCTCGTGAGAGCATTACGACATTCGATTACATGCCCTGCTACCGGCAGCCACACGATTACCGAAGGAATCATCGAACGCTCGTGAGAGCATTACGACACCAGAGCCGTTTCTCAATATCGTGCGGGTCCCAATGCGAAGGAATCATCGAACGCTCGTGAGAGCATTACGACTTGAGAACGAAACGGGAATGCCACGACCCCGACCGCGCCCCGAAGGAATCATCGAACGCTCGTGAGAGCATTACGACAGTCTTGTCGTGACCATCGGGGCGATTGCCATTATTGCTGTGGAAGGAATCATCGAACGCTCGTGAGAGCATTACGACGCAAATATTTCCTTTAACTTGCTCACGCTAAGCGATAGCGAAGGAATCATCGAACGCTCGTGAGAGCATTACGACATTTACACAAACATACGCAACGGCGAGTAAAACACACGCAGAAGGAATCATCGAACGCTCGTGAGAGCATTACGACAAACCATAGCGTTCTTGCCAATCCGCAACACATTCCTCTGAAGGAATCATCGAACGCTCGTGAGAGCATTACGACTTATCGGACTTGACCGTTGCGCCGAATGTCGTGCCATGAATGAAGGAATCATCGAACGCTCGTGAGAGCATTACGACTTGTGCTTTTTGCAATTGTGCTTGCGCCCTTTGAATTTCGAAGGAATCATCGAACGCTCGTGAGAGCATTACGACTTGACCGCGCTGACAGGGTTATCGGTAATCCACTTGCGTTGAAGGAATCATCGAACGCTCGTGAGAGCATTACGACCTAGGATACCGTTGTAATCAAGGTCAAACCGGGAACACGGAAGGAATCATCGAACGCTCGTGAGAGCATTACGACTTTACCGGACGTGGTGGGGTTTCGCGTTTTACCGGACGTTGAAGGAATCATCGAACGCTCGTGAGAGCATTACGACGCTGCCCAGCGTAATCGTCAACAGCGGCGGCGGTGCACACGAAGGAATCATCGAACGCTCGTGAGAGCATTACGACACCCCTCAGCGTCCATGTTTGTCAATTCTTTAATTTTCTCAGAAGGAATCATCGAACGCTCGTGAGAGCATTACGACCAAATCCGGTTCGTCCCATCATCGGCAATCCGCAGCCAAAGGAAGGAATCATCGAACGCTCGTGAGAGCATTACGACTGTGTGCGTTTCCCAATCCGATGGCGCACCCATTCACCATCGGAAGGAATCATCGAACGCTCGTGAGAGCATTACGACATATGCTCACTCGCAAGATTACCGTATGGGTGCAGTATGGTTGGAAGGAATCATCGAACGCTCGTGAGAGCATTACGACTGCGTCTCATCGTTTGCCACCGGCTCCAACAGCTTGGTATGAAGGAATCATCGAACGCTCGAGAGAGCATTACGACTATTGATAACTTTTGTTGCCAGTTGTCATGCGTGAAATGAAGGAATCATCGAACGCTCGTGAGAGCATTACGACTCATCAGCACGAACTTTGCGGGGATTCTTAACAGCGGGACGGTGAAGGAATCATCGAACGCTCGTGAGAGCATTACGACGCAAATGCGTTTTACCTGCGCGTGGGCACAACCAGCAAGAAGGAATCATCGAACGCTCGTGAGAGCATTACGACCGAGTAGTAAATGTCCTTGTTGACCGTCGTAAAATGCTGCGAAGGAATCATCGAACGCTCGTGAGAGCATTACGACTCATACCGCACTCTCAATCTGTGGCACAGGTTCCACAATGAAGGAATCATCGAACGCTCGTGAGAGCATTACGACTTGGTTTGTTGCCGTCCAGTGCATCCCCGAACTACTTAGGGAAGGAATCATCGAACGCTCGTGAGAGCATTACGACATACTCAGCGCAGTTGGTGATGTCGGCGCGGCGGTGGGAAGGAATCATCGAACGCTCGTGAGAGCATTACGACTGCTTGGCGAAATTGTGCCAAGTAATAATAGTTCATAGGAAGGAATCATCGAACGCTCGTGAGAGCATTACGACTTTTGTGCTGCCGGCGCATCTGGTGCGGATGGATTAGATTTGCGTGAAGGAATCATCGAACGCTCGTGAGAGCATTACGACCTTGGCGTGGATGACTTGCCTATATTGCTCGAACAGTTCTGCGAAGGAATCATCGAACGCTCGTGAGAGCATTACGACGTTTCGTTGTGTGGCGCAAGGTGCGTCTTGATTTGACCAAGCGAAGGAATCATCGAACGCTCGTGAGAGCATTACGACTACCGACAGCCACGACGAGATTGCGGCGATTCATGGACTGAGAAGGAAT
>JADZCJ010000081.1 GCA_020851635.1 Anaerolineae bacterium | reverse complement strand
CATTTCCAGAACTGACACCCATGCAAGCGGATGTCATAGAACGGCTACGCTTCGCTCCGCCCCAAATAACGTTGATGCTTTCATGAAATTGTTAAGATTCAGTCAACCCTTGAATACAGGCTAAGGTTAGAATCGGTACCCAGACCGACCCGTACACCTGCCGCGAGCAAATCGGGAATACGCGCGACACCGGAGGCGAGCTTCATGTTGCTCGAAGGATTGTGTGCGACAGAAACATCGTGCTCGGCGAGCAGTTGAATATCTCTATCTGTAAGATGGACGCCGTGCGCGGCCACGAGCCGTTTATTCAAAAGCCCAAGGTCAGCTAGATATTCGACCGGCGTTCTGTTATAGCTGCGGCGGAACAGCTCCACCTCGTCCAGCGTTTCGGCAAGATGAGTATGAATGCCGACATCGTATTCCTCCGCGAGCCGCGCGATTTTCCGTAGGGATTCGGCAGATACCGAATAAAGCGCGTGAGGGCCGAACCACGTAAGAATTCGACCGGGGACGCGGTCACGCCATTCGTGGACGAACTGCAGATTACTTGCGAGACTCTCACCAGGCCCGGATGGGTTTTCGATAATTTGCGGACTAAAAATGGCGCGCAACCCGGACTGCTCGGCGACTGTTGCCGCTTCCGACGGATAGCGGTAAATGTCAATGAATGTAGTGATGCCGCCGCGAACCATTTCGAGTTGATTCATGTATGCGGCAGCGCGCTGGTGTATTGGCTGAAACGCCGAGTCTATTGGGAAACAGATCTCATCGAGCCAGCGCATTAACGGCAGGTCCTCGCAGACGCCTCGCAGCAACGTCTCGTGCATGTGGCAGTCCACCAGACCGGGCAGCACGGCATTCCCATGCGCGTCCAACTCTTCTCGTCCCGCGCCCAAGTTCGGACCGACTGCTGCGATAGCACCAGCGCGTACGGCGACGTCCCCTGGAGCATAGCGCGTGCCTTTGACGTCCATCGTAAGGACGTATCCGTTGCGAATTACAAGCTCGTACTCGACCTCTTGGTCCATCCGTTAAATCGCTCTTTCCTATCAAACGTTATCGGTGTGAAGGGGCACATCATGCACCATCTTGTGGCGAATGATGTGTCTTTGTGCTGACGCGATTTACAGATAGACACGCGCGTGCGGTTTATCCGGCGTAGGCCAGCCATTTCGTTTCCACAGGTCCAGTGCTGTTTCACGGCATTTGGCGAGCGTCTCTTCCTCGTCTACATTTTGGAACTCGCCATGCTTGAGCACTACATCACCATCAATGAGAATGGTATCGACATCATGGCGTTCGCACGTGCCCACGATGTAATTTGCAACATTGTCTTCGAAAAGCGGCACGGTCGAACGGTCACGCAGCAATGTGATGTCCGCTTTCTTACCTGGTTCGAGCGACCCGATTTCCTTTTCCAATTGCATCACTTTCGCGGCTTCAATGGTCGCCATTTTCAGTACGTCATAGTCAGGAAAGAGCTCAAGGTTCTCGTAACGAATGCGGTGAATGATTTGACCGGTGCGCATGACTTCAAACATAGAATGCGTCATACCATCCGTGCCAAAACCCACCGTCACACCCGCCTTGAGGAGTGGAATCATATTGGGCCAGAAACCAAAGATTGCGTTCGACTCGGCTTGGTGCGCGACCTTGACATCATACTTTTTAAAGATGGCAGGGTCTTCGATTGGATCAATGTAACTGCAGTGGAATAGGACGAGGTCGGGACGCAAGAAACCGATGTCTTCGAGATAGCGCGTAGGGCGTTTGCCGAAACGTTTTGTCGTGTCAAAGTTGTGCCAGCGATCATCGAGGTGGTGCATCATTACACCTGCGCCCAGATCATCCGCTACAGCGCGGACTTGCTTTAATAGCTCTGGCGTAGTGGTGTATGTTGTATGCACACCGATGCGGCTGGTCACCCGTCCATTCCGCGCTTTGGCTTTTTTGTAGAATTTGACGTTCTCATCAATCCCGAGCTGCGCGTTTTGGTCTGTCACGCGCCCGGTGGTTTCAAACGAAAGCACGGCGCGTGCACCAGATTCCATTGCGCCTTGGTCTACTGCATCCAGCACACCCGGGAGCGCATAGGGGCCTTCGGCGGTGTCACTGGTTGTTGTGATGCCGCTGCGAATGTGCTCCAACAAATTGGCTTTGGTGCCAATGTAAAGCTGTTCATGCGTCACCCGGTCTTCGAGCAGCGGAAGCCAGAAGCGTTCCATCCAACCGTAAAAAGAAAAGTCCTCCTTTTCAAAGCCGGAATAGGGGATGCTCCGCACAACTGCACTATACAGATGGTTGTGGCAACTTATAAACCCAGGCAACACTATTTTGCCTTTTGCATCAATTACATCTACACCGTCTTTATCGCCAATCTGTGATGCAGGTCCGACCTCTTTGATGCGGTCGTCCTCAATATAAATACTGCCGTTGCGGATAATTCGGTCTTGCGGGTCAATTGTGACGACGAGACCGTTCTTGATCAGAATTTTGCGCATCTCTCTCCTCCCGAATGGGTTGATACTGGAACCTGCTAGAGTGCGAGCTGCAAGGCAGCCAATGCAAACACACGCGTAGCGGTAACCAATTGGTCAATCCGTAATCGTTCATGTGCTGTGTGCGACATACCCGGCTCACCCGGACCATAATTAATGCTCGGAATTCCGAGGTCATTCACCATAAAGTCCATATCCATATAGCCGTTGGTGTAACCAAAGACTGCCGGTTCGCCGCAAATCTCTTGATGCGCGAACCGAACCGCTTGCGCGATGGGACTTGAACCCGAGGTAAACGCAGGATTCAACCCGCGTTGCATGATCGGCTGCCAATGCCAATCTGGGCGGGACGTTTCAGCCATCGCTCGAAACTGGGGGTCATTCGTTGTGAGGGCGCTCAGCACCGAGCGCACCTCAGCGAGACAGCTCTCTTGTGTTTCACCAGGAACCATGCGACGATCCAGATAAAGAGAACATTTATCGGCGACATTGTTGTAGGCAGTGCCGCCCTGAATGACTCCCACATTCATTGTCCCGCGAAGTGTTAATCCAAGTTCGCTAACCGTAAACTCTTTCATGGGCATGGCGTACAATTCGGAAATGAGGTTCGCTGCTTTTTGGATTGCGCTCACACCGAGCCACGGATTAGAAGCGTGGGCGAGGATGCCTGCTACATCAATACGAATTGGGGCGGTTCCTTTGCAGCCGAGCAGAATCTGGTTCGCAGATGGTTCCGGGACGATGCAGTAGTCGGCGTGAAACCCTTGTTGTGCCAACGCAAACGCGCCGCGATGTTCCGACTCTTCGTCAATCGTCACCGCGACTGCCACACCTTTTTCCAACTCGACCCCCGCGCGTGCCAAAGCCAACACTGCCTGTACAGCCGCCGCGACTCCGCCTTTCATATCTACGCTGCCGCGTCCCCATAAGTAATTACCACTCACCTCGCCGCTCAGTGGATTTTCCATTCCGAGAAAGGGCACCGTATCGGTATGTCCCAGAAAAAGGAGTCCGATTCGGTCAGTCTTACCCGGTAACGTGCAGACCACATTCGGACGATCGGACGCGATCTCGGTGAGCTGAACTTGCAAACCTGCCTTGTCACACGCGCTTGCAATGAATCCTGCCGCTTGCGATTCATCCGCACCAGGCGCAAGGTTCGGGTTCACACTATTGATGCGAACAAACTCTTGGGTAAAGCGCACGATTTCATCATTGACGAGTTCGTATGCCACGCGGTCGAAAACAGCCAAGTCAACTTTTCGAATCATGATGCAGCCACGCTTTCCATGGCGCGCCTTTTTAATACGCGGAAGAAACGCGCGGCATCTTGCAAGGCGGTCGTGTCATTGGGAAGCGGCAGAATTTCCGCGGTAATCCAACCGGCATAGTTTATACCCGCGAGTGTTTGCAGAATCGGATGATACTCTAAATGTCCTTGCCCCGGCGCACGGCGGTTGCTGTCCACCAAATGAACATAGCCGAGCTGCTTGCCGGCTGTCTGAATTGAGGCGCTGAGATCGCGGTCTTCGATGTTCATATGATAGGTGTCAAGCAGCAGTTTGACAGAAGGTTCTTGAAGTTCTCCTAGCAACGCCAGTCCGTCGAAAGCCGAGTTGATGAGGTTTGTTTCGTAATGGTTAATTGGTTCGACAAGAATAGTGACACCACGCGCTTGCGCAAAGCGGGCGCACTCGTGGACTGCCGAAACAAATGCTTTGCGTGTTTCTGCTTGTTCTTCATGTTTTCCGGTCAATGTGCCCCGAATCCCGCCAATGATGACCGCTGCCCCAAATTGGGCTGCGAGCTCGATGTGCCCGTGAAGGCGTTGAATCGCGAGCCTGCGATTTGCCTGATCTGACGCGCACAAACATGCCTCATCTTGCAGACAACCCTGCCCCGTCGCGATAGCCGACAACGCCAGCTGATGAGTTTGGAGCAGATCGCGCAATGTATTCAGCGGAATATCTTCTGGGGTGCGCAACGATAGCTCTACCCCTGTCAATCTTCAGCTAAAATGTACCAAGCGTACTCGGCTAAAATGTACCAGTGGAAATCACCACTTGGTGAATGAATCTCAACGTGGAAATTGAAATATTTGGGATGGTCAGTTTTGGATAGTCTG
>JADZCJ010000080.1 GCA_020851635.1 Anaerolineae bacterium | reverse complement strand
GTGATGAAAATCCGAATCCATCTGTTACGCCCTGACCCGGCTAGATAACTACTCTAAGGAGGAACATCGTGCAAGGAAAGCAACAAATTGATTTGAATCTCGTGGCAATAGAGCTGGTCTCTTGCGCTCTGACGCTGGCGTTGATCGCCTTTGCCATGCCGATTTTTGAAACTTCGGCGCAAACATTGCCGCCTGCCCCGGCGTTTGCCCCGAACGCGCTCGGCGCCTCGGCTGTGCAGACTGATACAGTGGCGGGTTTCAAAGTCCTGCGTATCGGCGAAGACATTTATCCCGACATTCTGGACCCGCAAAAAGCATCATTTGTCAACGAAATTGCAGCTCTTTCGCTTGCCTATGAAGGGCTTACCAGAATTGACGCAAATGGACAAGCGACGCCCGCCGCCGCCGACCGCTGGACAGTCTCGGAGGATGGTTTGGTCGTCAATGTCCACATTCGTGATGGACTGACGCGCGCGGATGGCACACCCATTACGGCGCATGATTTTGAATATGCCTTGCGCCGCGCGGTTGATCCGACAGTGCCGGGCAAGCAATATGTCTCGCTGCTGTTTGATCTCTATGGCGCGCGAGAACTCGCTGCCCTCGCGCCGGATGCGCCGGCGGATGAAATTGAGGCGGCTTTTGCAAATTATGGTGTTCAGGCGCTGGATGATTCCACGCTCGAATTGACTTTTGTCAAGCCCGTCGCCTCGTATTGGCTGTATATCGCATCCATGCCGGTCTTTTATCCGGTCGAGCGCGCGGCAGTGGAAGCGAACCCCGAAAATTGGTGGCAGACTCCCGAGGGGCACAATGGCAACGGTCCGTTCAAATTTGCATCCATCAGTGGCACAGAATCACTGACTGAAACGAATCCTCTCAGCATCACGGAAAAGATAACTTTTCAAGCCAACGAAAACTATTGGCGCGGTCGCCCCAAGTTGGACCGCATAGAGGTCTCGTACGATCCCGACAATCAAGCCGTGCTGCAGGCATATCAAGCCGGAGAACTGGATATCAACGCCAGTCTTGCGCCCGAACAGGCGCCGATGGTGATTTCCGACACCAACATCGTGAGCGAATTCCTAAAGTATCCTGCCGCGCAGACGGTCGCGTTGGCATTCAACAACACGCGCAAACCATTCGATGACCGCAACGTGCGCATCGCCTTTTCCCAGGCGATTGACCGACGCGCGTTCATCGAGTCGGAACTCGATGGCGTTGGCAGACCGTATACCCGCTGGATTCCCCCGGATGTGCCGGGCAATCAAGCGTCCGAACCGGGAGTACCCGACAGCGACGCTTCTGCGGCGGTCAACATGCTTGTCAGCAACGGCTATGCCGCCGCCGACAGCACTGCCGAGAATCCCAAAGTGGATTGCGCCAAATTGGGCGAAATCAAGTTCACTTATCCCGATTCGCCCATCAACAAACACCGCGCGGATACCATCACCGCCAACCTGACGCAAGTGCTTGGCTGCCCCATTCTCCCCAACCCGGTGGCGGGGACTGAATTTACATCGTTGACCAAGGATGTGAGCACGAATCCACAAATGTCGCTCCAACGCTGGGTACAGGATTATCCGCATCCGCAAAACTGGCTCTCGACCTACTGGACCTGCGGCGCATTTTCGGCGCGCTATGGGTACTGCAACCTGTTTCTTGACCAGATTCTGGCTCAAGCGGATGCAGAAAGCGATTTCGACAAGGCGATTGTGCTCTATCAACTCGCCGAAGACCTGTTGATCCAAGATGTCCCCGGCGCGTTCATGTACAACCCGGAGAATCTCCAATTGGTCAAACCTTACCTTATCGGACCCCAGCAAAATCTCTCGTCGCAAGACGCCGGTTGGGCCGGTCAATATGGTCCGGTTTGGGAATATGACGTTGACCTGACCAAGGTCCCCGCCTCATATCCGAAAGAATGAGAAAACCCACCATGAAACATCTAGCATACTTGTTCCTTTTGGCGGGTTTGCTGCTCTTGGGCGCGTCGTCGAGCCAAGTGGCAAGCGCCGCGCCGCTCGTTCACGAAACATCAAGTATACCGAGTGCGGCTCCCGTTGTCGAGAACGTGACAAGCATCAACAATGCTGCACCCACCGCACAGGGTTGCAGCGGCGCGCCCTCGATTCAATTTGCCTATGCCAATCCGTCCGTGATCAGCGTGGGGCAGGTGACCACGTTGTTTTGGGGTCTGGTGGGCAACGCAAACGCCGCGTTCCTGCAATATCCCAACGGGCAGCGCGAGGGCATCGGCACGCCCGGTTCCAAGCAAGTCAATCCGACTCAGACTTCGACCTATTTCATCGTCGGCGCCTGTGGCGGGGTCGAAACATCGCTGCCCATCGTGGTGACGGTCAACAGCGCGCCCGGGTGTAATGGTGCGCCGCAGTTGAACGGCTTTACCGCAAACCCGCCAACGATCCAAGCCGGTCAGTCATCCACTCTTGCCTGGGGCGCCGTGTTGAACGCTCAATCTGTTCAGCTCTCGTCTCAAACACAAGGTGGCTCGGGCGTGCCCGCGCCGGGTTCTGTTCAAGTCAACCCGACTCAAACGACCACGTACTATCTCACCGCGTGGTGTCAGGCAAATTCTGTGCAGGCGCAAGTTACGGTCACCGTAACCAATCCGCCTCCGCCTCCGCCCCCATCGTCGGGCAGCAGGATTACCGGCATCAGCAAGAACGGCGGCTTGACCAATGCTAACCGGCTGGTTATCAATGTAATTTATTTCTGGGATGGCCAGGATGCGCCCGCACACCTTCAAGCGCGCGCATTCAACTCGTCGGGAGGACAGGTTGGCATGTCCAATGCGACAAACATCAGACCCAATTCCGAGGTCAACGGCAATCTGCAATTTGAGCCGTATCCGCAGGGTATGAGCAGTGTCACCGCTTGTATCGTTGGCAGCAGCGGCACGGAATTGGTGTGTTCCAGTACCGGAATGCAATAACGCAACGAAATCCCAAGCCGTTCGGCTTGGGATTTTTTTGTGCCCCGGTCAAGCCGTCAAGCGTTGACCTCTCGCCGCGATTTATCTGCGCTTTTGCCCAATTCCGCATATAATTGTCATATTCTTTCGAACGAGGTCAATGTGGATTACAAACTTTATATCAATGGCAAGTGGATTGACACAAACGAGACCGCGCCCGTCTATAACAAATATGATGATTCGCTGATCGGCACACTGGCTCTCACCGATTCGGATTTGGTGGACAAGGCGATTGCCGCAGCCGAACGCGCCACGCAGGTCATGGCAGATCTGCCCGCGCACAAACGCGCGGCGATTTTGTTTCGCACCGCGCAGCTCTTGACCGAACGACGTCAAGAGATCGCGCAAACCATCGCCGCCGAAGCGGGCAAAGCGTTGAAATTTGCGCGCATCGAAGTGGACCGCGCCGTTAGCACGTTCACGATCGCGGGCGAGGAAGCCAAACGATTGCACGGCGAGACTGTTCCGCTCGATGCGGCGCCTTCGGGAGAAGGTTATTTTGGGTTTTATCAGCGGCGTCCTGTCGGCGTCGTTGCCGCCATTACCCCGTTCAACTTTCCGCTCAACCTCGTCGCGCACAAGGTCGCGCCCGCGCTGGCTGCGGGCAACTCGCTTGTGCTCAAACCTGCCGCCGCCACACCCTTGTCCTCGGTCAAGTTGTGTGAATGTTTGGAAGCAGCCGGTCTGCCTCCGGGCGCAATCAATCTGGTCAACGGCAGCGGCAGCACGGTTGGTGAGTGGCTGGTGCGCGACCCGCGCATCCAGAAAATCACGTTCACGGGCAGCGTTCCCGTCGGACAACGCATTCTCTCGGTGGCTGGCATCAAAAAGGTGACGCTCGAATTGGGCAACACTGCGCCGATCATTGTCGCGCCCGACGCCGATTTGGATGTGGTCGCAAAAAAAGCCGCTGTCAGCGCCTTCTATAACAGCGGTCAGGTCTGTATTAGCACCCAGCGCATCTATGGCGCGCCGCAGGTATACGAGCCGTTGACCGAAAAATTCGTCGCCGCGACCGACGCCCTCATAGTCGGCGACCCGCTGGATGAACGCGTGGATGTAGGTCCGATGATTGCCAAGAGCGAAGTCGAGCGCGTGTCTCAATGGGTGAACGAGGCATCTGCCGGGGGCGCGCAAATTTTGACGGGCGGCAAACGCGATGGCAATGTATATTATCCGACGGTCATTGTGGGCGCGACGCCCGAGATGAAGGTCGTTGCTGAAGAGGTGTTTGGTCCCGTCGCCTCGGTCATTCGCGCCGATTCGTTTGAAGACGCGCTCGCACAGGCGGACAAGACCTCATTCGGGCTGCAAGCATCTGTTTTCACGCGCGATATCAACCGCGTCTTTCAAGCGATCAAGCGCCTGAATTTTGGAGGGGTCATCATCAATGATGTGCCCAGTTTCCGCGCCGACCACATGCCTTATGGCGGCAATCGGAACAGCGGGCTGGGTCGCGAAGGCGTCAAGTTCGCCATGGAAGAAATGACAAACATTCAAATGGTTGCGATCAAATTGGATTCGTAGGAGCGATGCCTCGTGCTCGCCCGGACTCTATTCATGAGCGTCACCAAACGAAGCGACATCAAGCCCGGCGCGCGGGTGCAGGTCGTCGAAAAACACAACCAACGCAGCGGGGTTCTTACCGAAGGGATCGTCGCGCGCATTCTCACGCCCGGCGCCAATCACCCGCGCGGCATCAAAGTAATGTTGACAGATGGCAAGGTCGGGCGAGTTCACAAGGTACTCGATTCTCCGGCGGCGAATGCCGAGTCAAGTTGACAACTGCTAATGCATTGACGTTCGGTCTCTTTCGCATATACTCGTCCCTAACATGCGCCTAAAAACGGTCCGCGTTCACGGTTTCAAGACGTTCGCCAACCCTACCGAATTTTCTTTTCAGGACGGTATCACCGCCATTGTCGGTCCTAACGGCTGTGGCAAGTCCAACATTGCCGACGCGATCCGCTGGGCGCTCGGCGAACAGTCCCCATCGAATCTACGCACCAAAAAGACCGAAGACTTGATTTTCACCGGTAGTTCGACGCGTCCCAAGATGGGCATGGCGGAGGTGGCGCTCACCCTCGAAAATCCCTTTTCCCTGGAACAAGACCCCGAACCCGCCCAACAACCTTCATCCAACGGCGATGGACCCGAGCAGCCGGAGGTCCGGCTCCAAGCGCCACTCTCCGGTCCTTCCTCACCGGTCGCTACATTTCCTTCTCCGCCCACCCCGCCTCGCGCCTCCATTGTCGAGGAGATTCTCCGCGCCCGCCCCAGCGAAGTGACGATTCTGCGGCGCGCGTATCGGAGCGGTGAGAATGAATACCTCATCAATCGTCAGCGTGTCCGTTTGCGTGACGTGCATGAACTGTTGCAGCGATGGGGTCTGGCGCGGCTGACATATGCGGTGATCGGACAGGGGTTGGTGGACCAGGCGTTGTCGCTGCGCGCCGAAGAACGACGGTTACTCTTTGAAGAAGCGGCGGGCATCGGACTGTATCAAAATAAAAAAGGACTGGCGCTCGAAAAGCTCGAAGAAACCCAGCAGAACCTTATTCGCGTCAACGACATTATCAACGAAATTGCGCCGCGCCTTCCGTCGCTGGCGCGGCAGGCGGACCGCGCAGGCAAATACGAGTCGGTGGCGACCGCGCTAAATCAGCATCTCAAACAGTGGTATGCGTTCAACTGGGCGCAGGCGCAGGAGGGTTTTATTGCCGCGTCAGTCCAGGAGAGCGAAACGCGCGAGAACCTCAACACGGTGCGCGGCGCCATGCAGGACCTTGCCGCGCAGTTGACCGAAGCGCGCCGCACGGCTCAAACCCTGCGCGTCAAACTGGCGGAATATCGTCGTGCGCAGCAGCAGCGCGAAATGGAATTTGCAGCGCGCGAACGCGAATTGGCTGTCCTGCAGGAACGCGTCCGCTTTGCCGAGACCCAGCGAGAGGATGCGCATCATGAGCTTGAACTTGCGGCGCGCTCGCTTCAAGGCGCCGTTGCCGCGCTTGAAAACCTCGTCCCGCCGGAAGAGACTCTGGCTCTCGCGGAACCCGCCAACATTGACGAGGTGGTCGAGCAGGTAATGCGCGAGCAAAACGAGCGCGAGCAAGCAGCTCTGGAACAGCAACTCTCGACACTGCAAGCGCAGCTGGCTCGGTATGATGACCTCGACGCCGCGCAAGACGCAAATGAAAGGCAATTGGGAGAAACCGAGCAAGCGATGGAAGCGCAGTGGCGCGCCGAAGCCGAACGGCTTGTGCCCTTGCAGCAGGAATTGGAAACGGAGGAGCAGGCGAAATACGAGCGCGCATCGGTCAAACTGGTCGAAGAGCGCGCGCAGACCGAGCACCAGCGCGCGCGCTCCATCGCCAAACAGCGGCTTGCGCTCCTGCGGCTTGAAGAATTTGAACCCCTGCCCGAATCTCTCGTCGCGTCTTTTCAGCCCTTGAATAATGACGCACCCCCGCCTGACCTTGCCGCGCACTTGATTCTGCTGCGGGAAAAACTGCCCCTGTATGAGTCGGCGCTTGCCTCGGTCGCAGGCCTCGCCGCGCAGGCGGATGAACTCGCCCGCCGCGAACGCGAGCTGCGCGAGCGCGAACGCTTGATGGAACGTGCCCGTGGCGAGGCGAACCAGGCGCGCACGGCGCTGACGCTCGCCGAACGCGATGTGCAGACTGCCCGGCAGGCAGAAATCAATGTTCATCGCGAAGCCGAACGCGCCGAGCGCGAGCGTATCAAAGAGCGCGAGCGTGCCCAGCGCGAGCGCGAGCGTGAACGCGAACGGGCGCGCGATCAACTCCAGCGCGAACGCGAAAAGATTGCGCGCGAGCGCGAACGAATCCGCCGCGAAAATGAACAGCTGGTCGCCCAGCGCGAGCGGCTCGTCCGCGACCGCACGCGCGACCTCGAACGCGAGCGCGAACGGGCGCGCGAGCGCGAATTGGAAAAGCGTCGTGAGCTGGAGCGCGAGCGCGAACGCGTTCAGCGCGAATACTTGCAGACCCAGGAGCGTCTGACGCGCGAGCGTGACCGCATCCTGCGCGACCAAGAGTCCAAGACCGCGCGCGCAGCGACCTTTGCCGCCCAGATTGTTGAGATTGCCGCCGCGCGCCAAGCAGCGCACCTACAGGTAGCGGAGATGCGGGCAGAGTTGCACGCGTTGAATGAGCTGGCGCTTCCGGACGAGACCGCGTTGAATTTGAGCGAAAGATTGCAGACCGAGCTCGAAGAGCGCGAAGCGGAATTGCGAAGCGAATTGACGGTTGCTGAAGAGCTGCACAATCGCGCCCTGCTGGAAGCAGAGCGGCGGCGAGCGGAAATCGCCCGGCTCGAACAAGAGATCGAAGACGATTTGGGACCTGTCGAATTGGACTCGGCAATGCCGCGCCAATTGCGGCTGCGTCTTGCGGTCCGCCCACCTTTGACAGCGGGAATGCCCGAAGAGTCAACCGCCGAAGGATTGGCTGCGGGCGCGACAGAAGGAGCGGAGGCGCCAGCGCAAGAGTTGATTACACTGCCGCAAGTGGACGCACTGCCGGACGGTTTTGAAAAGGAGATTCGCCGTCTCAAGAATCAGATGCGTTATATCGGCAATGTCAATCCTAACGCGCCGCAAGAATATGCCGAACTCAAGGAACGTCATTCTTTTCTCACAGAGCAGGCACTCGACCTCACACAAGCGATCGAGAAATTACAGCAGGCGACGCATGAACTCGATACGATGATGAAAAGCAAGTTCCAGGAAACCTTTGACGCGATCAATACGCAGTTCCGAGCGTATTTCTCGATGCTTTTTGGCGGCGGGTCGGCGCGCCTGGAACTGACCGACCCCGCCGATGTGATTCACAGCGGCATCGAGATCACGGCGCGCCCACCCGGGAAACGCGCGGCACAGCTCGTGCTGCTCTCGGGCGGCGAACGCGCGCTGACGGCTGCCGCGCTCATCTTTTCGATCCTCAAAGTCAGCCCGACCCCGTTCTGTGTGATGGACGAGGTGGATGCCGCGCTCGATGAAGCTAACGTGGGACGTTTTCGCGAAGGTCTCCAGGAATTGGCGCATGCATCCCAGTTCATTGTCATCACCCACAACCGCGTCACGATGGAAGGGGCGCGCGCCATCTATGGTGTTTCGATGGGTGAGGACGGGGTGTCGCAGGTCCTCTCGCTAAAACTCGAACAAGCGGCAGCGAACGCCCGCTAGAAAACCCAGTTTCGGGTTTTGCAGCGAGTTGTGCTAGAATCGATCGTCGTGTCTCTGTATCGAAATCGGGGCAAACAGCGTCGCGCGCTGCGGAGCCCCTTTTTGTTAGCTGTTGCAGCTGCCGTTTTGGGTTTTTTTGGATTCACCCAACTTGATGCACCCGTGAGCCGGATTGCGCTTTTGGCTCTGCCCACGTTCACGCCCACTGTCACCGCGACGCGCTCTTTTACCAGGGCGCCGCTCCCCACCTACACCCCGACCCACACTGCGCTTGCCACACGCACCCCAACTCTTGCGCCGACGAGCACATTGGTCCCGACAAGTGCGCCGACCGAAACGCCGCTACCTACCGCGACCTCGCTGTCTGTCGAACCCTCGCCGACCGTGGAACCGACCCCGAGCCGTCGGGAGGCGCGGGTCCCGATTTTGATGTATCACCATGTCGGTGACCTGCCTGCCGATGCCGACGCGGTCCGCAAATCGCTCACGGTCTCGCAGGCGCACTTTGAAGAGCAGATGAAATTCCTCGCTGACCAGGGGTATACGACCATTCACATCGCCGAATTGGTGAATCATTTGCAAACGGGCGCGCCTCTGCCGGAAAAACCGGTCGTGCTGACCTTTGACGACGGCTATGACGACAGTTATTTCAACGTTTTTCCGACGCTTCAAGACTTTGGGTTTCGTGGGACGTTCTTTATCATCGGCGCGCCGACCAATTATGGCTCACCCGGCTATTTGCGTTGGGAACAGCTTGTGGAAATGTATGAAAACGGCATGGAGATGGGCGCACATTCGTTGACCCATCGGTTCAATCTGGGCGCGGCGCGCCCCGCCACCCAAGAGACCGAAATCCGCCAGGGACACCAGTTGATGGTGGACCACCTGCCCAACTGGACACCCATTTTTTCATACCCGTCGGGCAGTTACGATCAAACCACCCTTGAACTCTTGCAAGAGCTGGGCTATATTGCGGCGGTGACGACCAAGCAGGGCGCACTACAGACAAATGCGGAACTCTTGGAATTGCGGCGCATCCGCATTCGCGGCGAATGGACGATGGCGCAATTTCTCTATTGGTTCAACTATTTTTCGCAAGAAAAAGGTTGATGGATTCCGACCTTTGAAAGAGGCGGACGTCATCTGTGTCTGCAAGTTGAGCGAGCAGGTCCTGTATGGTTCGGTTCAAGCGGGGATGCACGAGCCGCGGGGCGATTTCCGCAAGGGGGACGAGGACGAAACGGCGTTGCGCGAGGCGGGGGTGAGGAATTTCGAGGTTTGGGTTGCGAATCAATTGGTCATCATAAAACAAAATATCAAGGTCAATCACACGCGGTCCGTACCGCACCTCATCGCGCCGTCCCATGTCTTTTTCAATGCGCTTGAGCGTCTCCAGCAGCGCAGTCGGCTCGAGTTCGGTTTCTCCCGCAACCACCAGATTCAAGAATTGCGGTTGTGACGCAACGCCCCACGGCTCGGTCTCGTAGACGGACGACATTTCGCTCACCCGCACAGCTGCCCCGATACGCCGGATTGCCTCTTGCAGATTCTGCATCCGGTCTCCCAGATTTGTCCCCAACGCCAGATAAACGCGCGCCATCGGCGCTATTTTAGCAGGGAATGGGGAATATGCTATACTCTCTATCCGCTTGCCCACTGGATAGATTGAATGGTCGTTATTCCTCGCGAAATTTGCCGCAACGTTGACAAGGTCCTGTCATATGAATGGATGTTGTCCAACCATCGAGACAGTTATGCCGCCGCCTCGATTGCCGGAGCATTGACACGCACAGAACACGGTTTGCTTGTTACGCGCCTTGCGGATTCGGCGCACCCTGTGGTCACTCTTGCCAAAATTGACGAAGAGGTCGAAGTCGGCGGACAGGTGTACAAGTTGGGCACCAACGAATACAAGGACAATGTCATCAGTCCCGACGGATTTTTGTATCTGCAGCGCGTCGAGCTGGACGGGAACCTCGCCCAATTCACTTTTGAGGCGGGGCGGTTTCAGTTGACCAAAGCGGTCTGGATGGCTCAGAACGCGCGCACAACATATATCCGCTATACGCTTGCAGAACAATCCGAGCCCATGCAGTTGACGCTGCTCCCCTTTTGTGACTATCGTTCAAATTTGGAGCTGACCACCGGAGATCCGGAGCGGCGCTTTCAGATTCAGCCGCTGCCCTCCGGGTTTGAGGTGCTCGCCAACGACAACGCCGTGACCTATCGAATTTTGCTCGAACATGACGCCGTGTTTACGCCGCTGGACTTGTGGTACTGGCGTTTTCGCCTGCGCGCGGCGGGCGGCGCACAAACCGATTTGTTTGTGCCGGGCTTGTTCCGCGCCGGTTTGAAACCCGGAGCGAGTTTGACCATGATCGCCACCCTCGATGCCCGGGCGGTCGCAGAGTGTGACGCGGCGAGCTCTTTTGATTCTCTTTCGACTCGCCCGAAATTGCCGGCGTTTGCGCCCCCCGACCAATTCAACTCGGCGGTCTTTGTAATCGGGCGGACGGACGACGTTTCCAACAACTGACCTCTTATGCCTTCGCTGGATGATCTTGCGCGCGCCTTTGCGGCAGTTTCGGCAATCGAACTCTTGGCGGGACTTTTTGTGAGCGTTCTTGTCGTAATGCTCATCCCGGATTGGCGGCTCTCTCTCGCTGCCCTCGCCGCGCAGTATTTTTTTGTCGCGATCTTGCTCTCTGCCCTGATTCCGCTCCAGATTGCCGCCGTCCGACTGATTGCGGGCTGCCTCGTGGCAGTCATGTTTTTTGTCACCGCGCGGCGGGCGGATGCGCGGCCGCGACGCCAGTCACAAGCTCGCGCGCGGATCCAATGGTCTGATGAACCCGCGCGCGGCGTGTTTTGGATGAATCTGCCGTTTAGAATGGTTGCGTTTGTGCTCGTGATCCTGAGTGTGATTGCATTGAGCGGGCAGTTTGTTCTGCTGAGTGCGCCAACGCCGTTTTGGGTCATTGGGTTGTGGCTTGCCCTGGGCGGATTGATGACCATCGCACTCACGCGTGATGCCCTCAAGCTCGGCATGAGTTTGCTTTTTTTTACCTCGGGCTTTGGCGTCATCTACCTCTCGATTGATAATTCGCTCTTGATTTATGCTCTGCTCGTCATTTCGGATCTGGTGATTGCGCTCGCAGTCTCTCATATTGCTACCGTCCCCACCCAGTCGGAGGGACGACGACGCGGCGAGGCATAGGGCAAATCGTGGGCTTACCTCTCTTGCTGGTTACGCTGACCGTCAGCGCGGTGGTCGTGCATGTCGCGCGTTATTGGCGCCCCTTTGCGTTTGTGGCGAGTGTGGGCGCAACGATCGTTTTGGTTTGGTCCGTCCAGAACGCCTCAATCGGCAAGTTTGATCTTTTGGGATTGTCATTCACATTTCAACCACTCTCGCGCGATTACATGCTCGCCGCTATGGCGCTTTCGGGCGCCCTCGCAATTGCCACCTCGTTCGGTGAGACCCGTCGCACGCTGGGCTTTTTGTTCTGGAGTTGGATCGTCTGGTTGGTCGCGCTGCTGGTGGATGATTTTGTCGTGGGTGTCTTTGCATGGGCTGCGGGGTTGGCGGTCATGGTTATTGCGATGGAGCCGCGGCGCATGCGGCGTGTTGGCGGCGCGGCATATTTTCTGGTGCTCATCATTATTGCCAGCGCGCTCTTGCTCCTCGGTCATCGCTTTGCGCAGCTCTATCCGCTCACGCCCGACCAGATCTCGCTGCTAGAGACGTCCATTTTGTTCCTGGCATGGGGGTTGGGTCTGCTGCTCGCCATGGTGCCTTTTATGTTGTGGTTGGGTCCTATGGCGGATGAAACTCCCCTTCCGATTATTGCCGTGCTGCTGGGTCTGGGACAGCCCATTGGATTGTGGCTGTTGTACGAGCTCATCGGACAATACCCTCGTTTGAACGAGCTCTCGAACCTCACGACGATCTTTCAGGTTGGCGGGATTTCCGCCATTCTTGTCGGCGGCGCGTTATGCGCGTTGGAACGGCGCGCCGCCCGATTGATGAGTTTTGCCGCGCTCTTGGCGCTCGGTTTTGTCTTTATGGATTTGGGGCGGAATTCTCTGGAAGGGATAACAAACGCGGTGCTGGAGATGTTTGCGCGCGCACTGGGGCTGACCCTGATGGCTGCAAGCATCACGGTTGCCCGCGAGATCGAAAACCGCCTGCTGAACTATGTGGCAATTCCGGTCTTTATTTTGGGAGCCATGATGCTTGCGGGGATTGCGCCGGGAATCGTGTTGGCAACGCGGTGGAATCTTTTGCTCGAACTCGAAGCGACCGACATGCGCCTTTTTTATCTTGCCATGCTGGCGACTGCGGGTGTGCTGATTGGAGCGGCGCGGTTTATTTTGAGCTGGCTGGACCAACTCGGTCCACAACCGGACTGGGAAGAGGAATTTGTGCCACCTGCGAGCATTCCGGATTTTCAAATGCCGCTGCTCGCGCGTGCCCGATCGTCCGCGCGCCGCCGCGTTTCCGATTTTTTTGCGCGCATGGTCGAAAGCTTGCCATCACCTCTGCGCCGGGTATTTGGCGGCGTCTCTCGCGAATGGCGCACGGCGGCGGGCATTCTGCTCTTGATCGTGTTGGGCGGTTTTGTCTTGTATTTTAACGTGACCCCCGCGTCCTGGTATGCGCGCGCTCTGGAAACGACCCAGCAAATGACTTTTCTGCGCTGAGAAAAGCGACATCCCATGCCATGCATGGACTCTGAAGACGGAATCTGTGCGCGCTGTCGCGGCAGAGCCGACGCATAGAGTATAGCCGGATGAAAACAAGAGCCGCCGTCCTTTACAAAATGGAACACCCCAGACCCTATGCCGACTCGCGCCCGCTCGTGATCGAAGAGCTAGAGCTGAGCGGTCCCGGTGCGGGTCAGGTATTGGTCGAAATTGCCGGCGCCGGGTTATGTCACTCTGATCTCTCGGTGATTGACGGCTCGCGCCCGCGCGTGATGCCAATGGTGATGGGTCACGAGGCAAGCGGGGTTGTGCGCGAGCTGGGTCCCGGCGTGCGTGATCTGACAGTCGGCGATCACATAGTCTTTTCGTTCGTGCCGGTCTGCGGACACTGTCTCGCGTGCGCCACGGGTCGCCCGGCGTTATGCGAGAACGGCGCAAGGGCAAATGCCGCGGGCACTTTGCTGGGCGCAAGTCGTCATTTCAAGAACGCCGCAGGGCAGACGCTGAATCACCATCTCGGCGTTTCCGGCTTTTCGGAATTCACCGTTGCCGCGCAAGAATCGCTGGTCAAAATTGACCCGGGTCTGTCGCTGCAAGTTGCGGCGGTGTTTGGCTGCGCAGTAATGACGGGCGTGGGTGCAGTGGTGAACACGGCGCGCGTCGAGCCGGGGACGAGCGTGGCGGTCTTTGGTCTGGGCGGAGTGGGTTTGAGTGCGGTGCTGGGGGCGCGCGCTTTGGGCGCATATCCGATTGTCGCCGTTGACCTGTTCGAATCAAAACTCGAACTTGCGCGCAAACTCGGCGCGACGCACACGGTCAATGCCGGGGATGACGACCCGGTGCAGGCAGTGCAAGACCTCACAGCCGGCGGAGCGCACTATTGCTTTGAGAGCGTTGGTAATGAGCGGGCACTCGTTCAATCCTATCAGGCAACCCGACGCGGCGGCATGACTGTCACCATCGGGCTGCCGCATCCGAGCAAACAGTTTACTATTTCGGCGGTGAGTCTGGTTGCCGAAGAACGCACCGTGAAAGGTTCGTATATGGGTTCGGCTGTGCCGCGTCGCGATATCCCGCGCTATATTGCACTTTATCAAGCCGGACTGCTGCCCGTAGACCTGCTGCTCACCCGCGTGATTACCCTCGATGAAATAAACCCGTCTTTTGATGCTCTGGCAAAAGGTGAGGCGGTGCGGCAGGTCATCCAGTTTGGATAGGCATCCTCAACAGGACACATCAAGGTCAGACGGCAAAGTCAAGCGTTCGGCGCCGTCTTGGGGCTCGTCCCGAAATAACAACCTTTGCCGCTGTCCTACAGCAGTTCCGCCTCACGCAAAATGTCGCGAATCTTTTGACGGTCGCTTTCGCCCAGCGAAAGGAGAGGCGAGCGCGGCGCGCCGCCGTAATACCCCAGCTCGTCCATTGCCGCCTTGAGTCCCGCGACACCCCACCTGGACGTTACAGCCGCGTTTGGACGGATCATACGCAGCTGCAAATCCCGCGCCCGGCTCAATTCGCCCTGCTGAAACAAATCATAGATTTTTACACATTCGCGCGGCGCGATATTGCCCAAAGCGGGCACCGCGCCTTTTGCCCCGATGGACAGCGCGGGAAAGAGCGCGCCGCCCGTGCCGACCAGAGTAGAAAATGTTGGCGGCGCAAACCGGATTACTTCGCCCATTCGCATAAAGTTTGCCGAGCTGTCCTTGATTCCGACGATATTGCCGTGACGGGCAAGCTCGACCACTGTGCCGGCATCAATCTCCACATTCGTATACACCGGCACGTTATAGACCAGGATCGGGATCGGCGACGCGTCCGCAACGGACAAATAATGCTGTTTCAATGCGGCTGCCGTCATGGCGGGACGAAAATAGTGCGGAGTCACAATCAATGCCGCGTCCGCGCCCAGGTCAGCCGCGCGCCTGGTCAAGTCAATGGTTTCGCGCGTCGAATCTCCTCCCGTGCCTGCAATCAGCAGCCGGTCCCGGGGAATCGCCTCGCGCGCGGTCTCGAGCACAGTGATTTTTTCTTGTTTGCTCAGCAGCGGGTACTCGCCGTTCGAGCCGAGAACCACAAACCCGTGCAGCCCCGTTTCGAGCAATTTCGCCAGATTGCCCGCCAAATGTTCGGTCGAAACATTCCCCTCCCCATCAAAAGGCGTCGCAATGGGGGGCATTACTCCGTGAATTTCTTTCATGCCGCTCCTTGAAATGATGAATTGAGATCAATTGCGAAAAACATTATAGAACAATCACGAGCGTGCACAAACGCCATTTTCAACACACGCGCATATAATTTATGCGTGCAAAACGAACATGCGATCTTGTGGACCGCCGGCTTTTTGAACGAGCGCTTTACGACGGTTGTTTCGCCGTTGGGCTGGTCGTTTGTCGGCGCGTTGTTTGAGCGATTAGCTCTCCGCGACCCGCTGCGGGTTATGGGTTTTCCGGAAGCCGAGACAATTCCTGCGACCCGGCTTTGGAATGGGCACCCGTATATCAATGCGCGGATTTTCCAGATTTTTTACAAACCCTTTCCGGACTTGTTGTTGCCGACCGACGCGGTGCGCTATTTTCCCGGGGGCGATGTCGGATACCGCAAGCGCGCGCCGTATCCGCGGTCGGTGTTACAACCGCGTTTTTTGTTCTCGCTGGCGTATCATTTGCTGCGCGATCCGGTTGTGACAACACCGCTAAATTATCTTGGCTGGGACCGCTATACGAGATACCACGACGCCAGACTCGGGCAGTTGAGCGCGCGGTTGGATAAGGCGACGGACGCGTTCGAGGTGCTGGCAGTGGTTGAGGCGACGCATCAATTGGATGCCGGGCTGCTGCATATACATCGCTGGTCGCTCACATATGCCGATTTGACATACAAGGTCTTGTTCGATTTGGCGGGCGCGCGAGCGCAAACATGGATCAGTGGCGCGCCCAACAAGACGCGCGAAGTGAATGAAGAATTGGCTGCGCTGGCACACTTGCACCCGCCGGTGGATGCGCGCTTGCTTGCGCGAATTGCGGCGGGCGAAATGCTGGACCCCGCCGAGTCGCGAACTGCTGACGCGCTGGCGCGCTTTTTGAGACGGCATGGTCACCGCTCGTTTTCGCTGGACCTTGCCCAGCCCACTTTCCGCGACGACCCGACGCAACTGCTTGTCTTGCTGGCGGGCGCTGACACAAATGGTGAATCCCAAGTCGTTGATACGGACAGCGACGCCACACATGCGTCCCGGTTCAAAGAGATTGTCCTCAAACCCTTGATCGCCCTGGCGCGCAAGTATGCGCAATTGCGCGAAGACCAACGTTACTATTGGCAAAAATCACTCGCCGTCACGCGGCGAGCGTTCTTGATTCTGGGGACCGACCTGGCTGCACGCGGCATCATCGAACAACGCTCTGATATTTTCTATGCGCTGCAAGCAGAAATCATCCGGTACTATCAAATTGAGCTGGAACCCGCCGAATTGACGCGAGCGGTCCGCGAGCGCAAACGCGAATGGCAAACTTTTGCTGCGCGGGACCGAAACGCGCGCGCCACAGCGTATCCATTTTTTCTGCTCGGCGATGCGGCAGTGGCATCGGAGCGTCAAACGCAACCGAACGCGCATGATATGTGGCGAGGGCGCGGTGTGAGCGCAGGCAGCGCGCGGGGCAGGGCGCGCGTCGTCCAGGACCCGCGCGACCTGGGGCGCGTGAGCGCGGGGGAAATTCTGGTAACCCCTTCGACCGACCCCGCATGGACGCCGGTATTTGGGCGCCTGAGGGCGTTGGTGATGGAGCGCGGCGGAGTCCTCTCGCATGGCGCGGTGATCGCGCGCGAGTATCGGCTGCCTGCAGTCGCGGGAATTGCCGGGATCACAGAGCTGATACGAGATGGAGAATGGATCGAGGTGGATGGGACTGTTGGGACGGTGCGTCGAACGACAAAAGATCAAAGACTCTGACGAGTGTCGTCAGGGTCTTTTTTTTTGTTGTGGCTGTACAAAAAAAGCAGCGGGTTATTGCGCCCGGCCGCGCAATAACCCGCGATGGGCTGCTCCGGGGGGGGAAGCAGACCCATTTGCTACCTGATGAAAAAAAGATACCCGCTTTCGGAAGCCAAAAAGCGGGTTTAATGACTGAAACCTCATTCCAAACGCAGATCATTGTTTGGAATATGACTCTTTGGCAGCCGGGCTACCATGACAGATAGTAATGTGTTTTAGGTCCCGTGGCTTTGCGTCAACGACTTTGGTCGTTTTTGCCTTTATCCGAGTATCTTAAGGTGCGAATGTTGTCTTGCTTGCAGAACAATTACAGCGCGATTGTAGCCGCACCTTGTCATTTCCTCAATGGGAGAAAAGGACTAGCGCAACAACATGATGAAATTGCCGAGCCAAGTGATGGCACGCGAGTTACAAAACTCGACGCTCAGCTCCGCAATCTCATGTTGTTGCGCTACTAGCGCAACAACATGATGAAATTGCCGAGCCGAGTGATGGCACGCGAGTTACAAAACTCGACACTCAGCTCCGCAATCTCATGTTGTTGCGCTACCAGCAGGTTGTCGGAGTGAAATCAAATTATAGTTACAAATAAGCTCACTGTGACAACCTGCTAGATCGGCTTGCTCAAAAGCGCGAGCAGCAGTTTGACTGTATTTTCGGCGTCCGCCCGGTGGATCATTTCAGAAGTGGTGTTGTGATGGCGAATGGGCAGGGCGAGCGCGGCGGTCGGAACACCTTGACGTGACGCTTGAATTGGCATGCTGTCGCCATTGCTGCGCGGTTTGACATCGAGTTGTATCGAAACATGCGCCTCGCGAGCTGCGTGCTGCAGCATTTGACGGGCGGACGGACTCGTGAGCGCGCCCTGGTCCCGAATCTTGATGACGGGTCCTTGGCTCAACGCGACGCCACCGGATGCCGCGCCGGGTGTGTCGTTTGTCGCCGCGGTGTCAACCACAAAAGCCGCATCCGGTTGAATCGCAAACGCGGCTGCCCCCGCGCCGCGCGCGCCCACTTTTTGTTGAACGGTGAACGCAAAGTAGAGATCGTGGGGTGATTTCCGCAGTTGGCGCAGTGTTTCGACAAGCACCGCACAGCCCGCGCGGTCGTCCAATGCTTTGCCCACCAAAAGATCCCCCGTCTCGACAAATTCGCGCACAAAACACGCGCTATCTCCAATCTGAACGGAAGGGCTGCTCGACGCGGTCACGCCCAAATCCAAAAATAGGGCGTCCATGTCAATCTCGTCCGACGCGGCGTGATTCGCTTCGCACCCAATCACACCCATCGTGCCGTTCCCGAATCGCACACGGGCGCCGAGCAGCGTCAGCGGTTTGACATGACCGAGCGCGCCAAAGCGGCAAAAGCCGCGTCCGTCAATAAAGGTGACCATCAGACCCAGCTCATCGAGATGGGCGGCGAGCATGATTTTCTTGCGATGACTGCCCGAGCCGCGACGCTGGGCGATCAGATTGCCGAGAGCATCCACGCGCACCTGGTCCACAAAATTCTTGATTTCGTCGCGGACGAGGTCGCGGATTTGTTCTTCGCTGCCCGAAGGACCGTAACATTCCGAGAGTCGTTTGACCAGCGCTTGAAAAGGATCGAGCGACGCCGCGTGATCTATGGGCGCATCGGTCTCAAACGCGGGAAAATGTGTGGTTTGCCGTTCGCGGGCGCTGGTTTGTCTAGCCATGGTGGTTGATTCCGTTTGCAAGGCGCGGCAAGGTCGCGCGCAAAAGTCTGAGCGCGTTGTTATAGTCGTCAAGCGAGATAATGGCGGCGGGAGAGTGGATATAGCGCGCCGGCAGTGAGAGGACTGCGCTCGGCACTCCGGCGCGCACGCGATGCAAAATTCCCGCATCGGTGCTGCCGACCAAAGGTTGTTTGAATTGAAGCGGGATTTTGTGCTCGCGCGCCGTATCTGTAAACAGTCGCACGAGTCCTTTGTCAGCGAGCAGGCGACGGTCCGCAAGCGTCAGCGCGGGTCCTGCGCCCAACCGCGTGGTGGGCGATTGTTCGCGCGTTTTGGGAGAATCATCACAAATCGTCGCTTCCAGCACCAGCGCAATGTCCGGCGCGACGGAATAGCCCGCCACGCGCGCCCCGCGTAGTCCGATCTCTTCCTGCGTGGTGAAACCGGCATATAGCTCGAACGGATACGTGTCGCGGACGAGCTCGAGGAGCAGGGCACAGCCCGCGCGATCATCCAACGCCTTGCCGCGCACGCAATTTTTGCCAAACGGCGCGTATATAGTGGAAAAGGTGACATAATCGCCGGGAGCAACGACGCGGGCGGCATCCTCCCGCGAGGTTGCACCAATATCAATCCGCAGGTCGGTGTGGGCGATCACCTTTTTGCGTTCGCTTTCAGAGGAACGGTGGCGGGGCTTGAACCCGATGACGCCGGCGATACAGCTCGCCCCCACAAGCACTGATTTGCCCGGCAAGATGCGGTCGTCAATGCCGCCGACCTTGTCGAACTGGATCAAACCCTCGCGGTCAACGTGTGTGACGAGCAAGCCGATTTCGTCCATGTGCGCCGCAATCAAGACCTTGACCCGCGCGCCGGCTCTGCGCGCGGCACGCTTGCAGGCGATCAGGTTGCCCAGCGCATCAATGCGATACTCGTCTGCGTACTTTTGCAGTTGTTCGGCAATGATCGCGCGCACAGCGGATTCATCCCCCGAAACCCCGCGGGCATTTGAAAGTTTCTCTAGCAGCATCGCAACGTCTCTAGCTTTATTTTTGATCCCTTGTTTTGCTTACGCCCTGTCGTGAGGTCTCTTTTTTCCCTCGTCCTCATCTCTTGCGTTTTGGTTTTGTGTTTCTGGCGCGCGCTCTTGAAATCGCAGCGATCTTGCGGTGCGGTTTCGTTTTTGGCGCAGTCTTTTTGTATTTATGTGGCAGCGTTTTTCGCTTGGGCGCACGCCGCGCGATACGGGTCAAAGGCACGCGGACAAAGGTTTCCCCTTGAAAGGCAAGCGCGTCCTGGCTCTCGAGTGCGACGACAAAGGTGCTCAGCAGTTCCGCCATCCTGGCAACGTCGTCGAGGTGGATGGTTTCGACAGATGTGTGCATATAGCGCAGCGGAATCTCGACGAGACCGGTCGGCACCCCCTCGTCCGTCACCTGCATCATCCACGCGTTCGTCTCGGTATCATCACCATAGACGGTGATTTGATGCGGGATCGCTCCGCGCAGCGCCGCCTGGCGCAATTTCTCAAAGACGACGGGATGCACATTGGCGCCGCGCGCAATACATGGACCCTGCCGGGCAAGCGGCGCGGCATCGTCGTTCAGTCCGGGTTGGTGCGCATGTGTGACGTCGAGACAGATGACAATATCGGGTTGGATCGCCCGCGTTGAAGTGAGCGCTCCGACATAGACCGCGCTGTCCTCTTCGTTCACATTGGCAACCGCATACACATCCCACGCATGTTCCATGTTCTGAAGCGCGCGCAGCATTTCCAGCAGGGCGACGAGGCAGCAGCGGTCGTCAAATGCCTTGCCCGCGACAAAATCGTTCTGCAGTGAAATCACATCCCGATCGAGCGTGATGAAATCGCCAACGCTGACGAGCTCGCGCACGCTTGCATCCGACATGCCGACATCAATAAACAAATCGCGCAGTGGAATAGACCTGGTGCGTTCCGCGGCGGTGAGGACGTGCGGCGGGCGCGCGCCAATGACCCCCGGCAGGATCTTGCGCCCGTGCACGAGAACATTTTGTGACGGCAGAACGCGCGGGTCGAACATGCCGATTTCGTCAAAACGAATAAAACCGTCCTGAATGTCGGTGACGAGCAGCCCGATTTCGTCCATGTGAGCTTCGACGAGGACGCGCGGGGTCTGCGCCGCATTGCGCGCCTGTTCATTGCGCCGCGCGCCACGCTTGACGTTTGCCTCTTTGATGCCAATGACAGAACCGAGCGGGGTGATGTTGACGCGGTCTACGAGTTTGTTGAATTCGCGCACGACGAGCGCGCGGACCTGATCTTCATAGCCGGAGGCGCCGTGCGCCTGGGAGAATTTGGTGAGGAGCTCTGGGATTGCGCTCATGCGGAATTGACCCTGACGTGGGCATCATTCTATGGGAATTGGGGGGGGCGTCAATGGGGGGGCG
>JADZCJ010000079.1 GCA_020851635.1 Anaerolineae bacterium | reverse complement strand
TTGGTGGCGGGGGTGGGGTCGGTTGTGCGGGACAGGATGGTTTGGTAGAGGGATTGGATAGTTTGGGACATGGTGGGATTGATGATTGATGATTGCGGATTTTCGATTTTTGATTTTCGATTGGCGATTGGCGATTGGCGAATGATGAATGACGAATGACGTATGGCGGTTTGTCGCTAGGGTGTGTGGGATGGGCGGCTGAGGGCGCGATAGAAACAGGTGATTTCGCCGGTGTGACAGGCGGGTCCGGCGGGGTCGCAGAGGACGAGGAGCGCGTCGCCGTCGCAGTCATAATAGAGTTCACGGACGTGGAGGACATTGCCCGAGGTCTCGCCTTTGCGCCAGAGTTTTTGGCGGCGGCGGCTCCAAAAGGTGGCATATCCTGTCTCGATGGTCGCGCGCAGGGCGTCGGCGTTCATGTATGCGAACATGAGGACCTGTTTGGTGTTGGCGTCTTGAATGATGGCGGGAACAAGCCCGTCGGCGTCGAATTTGATTTCCTGGTTCATGGTTGTTTTACCTCTCACTCCCTACCCCTCTCCCAACGGGTGAGGGGACCGGGTACGGATAGGGAGACTGCGTTGGGCGAGATAGTCTTTGACCTGATGGATGCTCATGACGCGGTCGTGAAAAAGGGAGGCGGCGAGGACGGCGTCGGCGATTTGAAGAGCGTCGTAGAAATGGGCGAGCTCGCCTGCGCCGCCCGAGGCAATGACGGGAATGTTGACCGCATCCGCAATCGCGCGGGTCAGCTCGAGATGATACCCGTTGTGCGTGCCATCGCGGTCAATGCTGGTGAGGAGAATTTCTCCCGCGCCGCTGTGCTCTACCTCGCGCGCCCATGCGATCGCGTCACGCGCGGTGGGGCGGCGTCCGCCGTGGGTATAGACGCGGAATTTGCCGTCGGACTCGAATTTGGCGTCAATCGCAACGACGACGCACTGACTGCCGAATTTTTCGGCGCACTCGGTGATGATTTCCGGGTGATCAACGGCAGCAGTATTGATGCTGGCTTTGTCGGCGCCCGCGCGCAACAGGTCGCGAAAATCATCCGCGCTGCGGACGCCGCCGCCGACAGTGAACGGGATAAAGATGGTGTCGGCGACGCGCTCGACCATGCGCAATAGAGTGCCGCGCGATTCGAGAGACGCGGTGATGTCGAGAAAAGTGATTTCGTCGGCGCCGTTCTCGGCATACCACTTGCCCTGTTCGATGGGGTCGCCCGCATCGCGCAAGCCGACAAAGTTGATGCCCTTGACGACGCGCCCGTTTTTTACATCGAGACAAGGAATGATTCGTTTTGCAAGCATGTGTGGTGTGATGTGTTGTGTGAAAATTTGACACTGACAAGCCGTGTCGAATTTTCAAAGCCGGGTTTTATCTAACCTTCGCAGTAGCGCGGTTTGCGAGTGCGCGGGGCAGCGTCGAGAGTTGATTCGACCGCGGCGACGCGGGCGAGAGCTTGTTTTAGGGTAAAGGCATTGGTGTAAAGCGCCTGTCCGATGTTGACGCCCTCTACCCCTTGATCGGATACGGCGACGAGATTGTCAATGTCCTCCAGGGTAGCGACTCCGCCCGCGGCGATGATTTGAAGGCCAGTCGCTTGCGCGTAATTCGCCATTGCCCGGGTATCAATGCCCTGCAACATGCCGTCGCGCGCAATGTCGGTGACGAGGGCGCGAATGAGACCGAGAGCGCGCATTTGTCTGCCAAATTCTACAGCATCGCGTCCCGACGAGGCGACCCAGCCGCGCGAGGCAATGATCCCGTCGCGCGATTCGACAGCGACAATGATGCGCTCTGCGCCAAATTCTTGAAGAGCTTGCGCGACGATGTCGGGATTTTCGACGGCGAGCGTGCCAAGCACAATGCGGGTGACGCCGAGACCGAACGCGCGGCGCATGGATTCGAGCGTGCGCACGCCGCCGCCGAACTGCACGGGCGCTTTCACTGCGGCGAGAATGTTTGCGAGCGCGGCAGTATTTTGTGTGTCGGCGTCGCCGAACGCGCCATCGAGATTGACGACATGCAGCCACGCTGCGCCCTGCCCCGTCCAATGGCGCGCCATTTCGGCGGGATCGTCGGAATAGACGATTTCATTTTCGGCGCGTCCCTGAACAAGACGGACGACGCGACCGGAACGGAGGTCAAGGGCGGGAAAGAGAGTGAACATGGCGGATGGGGAATTGGTGATTGGTGATTGGTGATTGGTGATTGGTGATTGGTGATTGGTGATTGGTGATTGGTGATTGATAATTTTCGAATTTCGATTTTCGAATTTGGATAGATCAGTCAATCGCCAAAAAGTTCATGAGCATTTTGAGACCGGTGTCGCCGCTTTTTTCGGGATGGAATTGTGCGCCCCAGACGTTGTCTTGTTCGGCGACGGAAGCGTATCGGATGCCGTAATCGGTGGTGGCGGCGACGATAGTCGGATCGTCGGGGTGACAGTAATAGGAATGGACGAAATAGGTATAGGCGCCGTCGGGAATGCCTGCCAGGAATTTGGATGATTCGCGGACGTTGAGTTGATTCCAACCGATCTGGGGGATTTTGCCCGCCGTCGCGGGAAAGCGTTTGACGCTGCCGGGCAGGATGCCGAGACCACGATGAGCGCCCATTTCGTCGGAAGTTTCAAAGAGGAGCTGCATGCCGAGACAGATGCCGAGAAAGGGCAAACCGCCGCGAATGGCGGATTCAAGCGGTTCCAGCCAGCCGCAGTTGCGCAGATTCTCCATCGCAGGACCAAACGCGCCGTCGCCGGGAAGGACCAGGGCGGCGGCGTTTTTGATGGCGGCGGGCGAGTCAATGATGCGGGCATCGGCGCCGAGATATTCAAAGGCATGGCGCACACTACGCAGGTTGGACATGCCGTAATCAATGATGGCGATCATGGATGGGAGACAAGACGAATGACGAATGACGAATGACGAATGCACAATGCCAAATGCACAACCGGAGACAAAGGACGATTCGTTTGGCTTGACGCCAAAGAGTCGCTATTGGTCATTGGTCATTCATCGTCGGTCATGCTTTTAACGTTCCTTTGGTTGACGTCTCGGCGCGGCGCGGGTCGGGTTTGACCGCCAGATCGAGCGCGCGACCGAGAGCTTTGAACAACGCCTCTGCCTTGTGATGGTCGTCGCGACCATAGATCACGGCGGCATGCAGATTCATTTTTCCGCGAACGGCGAGCGTCTCGAAAAAATGGGAAATCAGCGAGGTCGGAAACGCGCCGATGGCGGGCGTGCTGAACGCGCCTTCAAAGACACCATAGCCGCGCCCGCTGAGGTCAACGACGACGCGCGCGAGGGCTTCGTCCATCGGCACGTAACTGTGACCGATGCGGGTGATGCCGCGCCGATCACCGAGCGCGCGGTCGAGCGCATCGCCGAGCACGATGGCGACGTCCTCGATCGTGTGGTGGGCGTCAATGTAGAGGTCGCCCGCGGCGTGGACGGTGAGATCGAACAAGCCATGCACGGCGACGTGATGGAGCATGTGGTCGAGAAAACCGACGCCCGTCCCGATGTCGGCAACGCCGCTGCCGTCGAGATCGAGGGTGAGTTGGATATCAGTTTCGTTGGTCTTGCGGTCAAGAGTGACGGTTCTGGACATGTTATTCCAACTAGCCTAAATGAGCTGACAAACTCTGTCTTGACAACTCGGAGGAAAACGCGAATCTGCGCGAATTTGGGCTAATTTTGATCTTTATTCGTCGTTACACAAAGCGTAACAAAGATTCGTGCCAAGCCGCAGTTTGGCGAAATTCGCGTTTCCATGTGTTAGTCAATCAAGCTACACAGAATAGGATGCGTGCAGGGCATCAAGCACAAGCCCATTCTGTTCAGGCGTGCCGATGCTGATACGGATATAGTTTTTCAGGCGCGGTGAGCGAAAGGCGCGGATGAGAATATTTTTTTCGGCGAGCTGTTGTTTGACCATCTGCGGGTCACGGTCGCGCACACGGATGAGCAGAAAATTGGTTTTGCTCGGGATGGGTTCGAGCCAGCCGAGTTGAGCGAGTTCAAGGCGCATCCGTCCGCGTTCGGCGATTGTTGTGCGGACGTTGTCGAGCAAATACGCGGCGTCGTGGAGCGATTCACGAACGGCGACGAGACCGGCAAGATTCACATTATATGGCGCGCGCAACTTGTGTAACCCCTGAATGAACGCGGGAGCGGCGATGACATAGCCGATACGCAGACCGGCGAGCGCCGCCCATTTGCTAAAGGTGCGGACAATGACGAGGTTTGGGTATTGCGCGATGAGACCCACGGCAGTTTCGCCCGAATATTCGTAATAGGCCTCGTCGAGCATGACGAGAACGCCCAAATCAAGGATGCGCGAGAGGTCGGAGCGCGGCAAGAGTTGACCATCGGGGTTGTTGGGCGACGCGAGGCAGATTGCGCGAACGTTTTCGGACTGTGCGGCGCGAATCACGGCTTCCGTATCGAGAGCGAAGGTTTCGCCGCGCGGCACATCGAGCACGCGCCCGCGATTGGCAATGACCGAGATGCGATACATTTCAAAAGACGGCGGGGCATCAACGACCGCGTCCCCCTGCTCCAGTACGGCGCGCAGCACAAGGTCAATGGACTCGTCACCGCCATTGGTGAGCACGAGGTTTTCGGGCGCGACACCTGCGTATACCGCGAGCTGTTTGGCGACGTCATCCTGCCCGGAATAAAAGTGCCAGGTCCGTTCGTCGCCCAACGCGGCGAGGACGCGCGGCGAGGGACCGTAGGCGTTTTCGTTCGAGTCGAGTTTGATGACGCGGCGCGGGTCGGCGACGTGCGCGGGCGTGTACTCGGGGAGCAATGCCAAATCGGCGCGCAGAAAATTTTTCATGGTGGCTCGCTATTTGTGCGGAAAGTACGCTTGTCCGGCGTTGGAAAACGCGAATCCTCGCAAATCATTGCGAATTGAGAAAAGAAAGGTCATCAGCGCTCACCGCCCAAGCCGCTGAGCCAATGCGTTGGCGTGGGCGGTCAGTTCTTCGCCGTTGGCAAGGACCTGTCCGACCTGACCGAGCGCCTGTGCTTCTCGCGCGCTGGCGTACAAGACGCTGGTGATTTTTACAAAATCGTTTACGTTCAACGGCGATGCAAAACGCGCCGTGCCGCCGGTGGGCATGATGTGACTGGGACCGAGCACATAGTCGCCGAGCGCTTCGGACGATTGTTCGCCGACAAAGATGCCGCCGGCGTTGCGCACGCGCGGGACGAGGTCCCATGCGTCACGAGTCAAGAGACACAAATGCTCGGGCGCATAGGCGTTGGCAATTTCAAGACAATCGTCGAGCGAGTCGAGCACACAGATCGCGCCCTGATTCGCAAGCGATTGTTTGATAATGTCACGACGCGAAAGCGTTTCGAGTTGGGCATCAATTTCGTTTGCGACGGCTCGGGCGAGCGCGTCAGAAATGGTGAGCAAGAGAGCTGTGGCAAGCACATCATGCTCGGCTTGTGCGAGCAAATCGGCGGCGGCGTATTTGGGATTTGCCGAGTCGTCGGCGATGAGGACGGTTTCGGTGGGACCGTAAAGTCCGTCAATGCCGACCATGCCAAAGACCTGACGTTTGGCGAGGGTGGTAAAGAGTCCGCCCGCGCCAAGAATCTTGTCCACTTTTGGGACGGAAGCAGTGCCGAACGCGAGCGCGCCGACGGCTTGCGCGCCGCCGAGGGCAAAGACGCGAGAAACCCCCGCGACGCGCGCGGCGGCGAGAATGACGGGCGCGATCTTGCCCGAGCGTGAGGGGGGGGACATGAGAATGATTTCCGATACGCCCGCCACCTGAGCGGGAATCGCGCTCATGAGCAGGGACGAAGGCAGGGGCGCGCTGCCGCCCGGAACATAAATGCCCACGCGCTCCAACGGTTGGATGACCTGCCCCAGAGCGCCACCCTGCGGCGTCCATTCGAGCCACGAGCGGGGCTTTTGTTTTTCGTGAAACCAACGGATGCGCCGGGCGGCAGCGTGGAGCGCCTCGCGGACGGATGCGGGGGTTTCGAGATATGCCGTCTCGATTTCGTCCTGCGAAACGGAAAAATCAGAGCGCGCGACGCCATCAATCTTTTCGTTCCATTTGGAAACTGCCGCGTCGCCGCGGTCGCGGACATCGTCGAGGATACGCGCGACCGCCGCATCGGGCGAAAGCGATTCGTCAAAAATTTTTTGAATGCGCGCGGCGGTCTCGGGTGAGACCTGTTTGTCAGTCAGGGCGCGGCGGCGTTCCAATTTCTCGCGCGCCGCCGTCAGACCGGTGAGAATGGGGATTTTTGTCATTGTTTTGCGAGTTGGTTGAGCAGGCGCCGGATCTCGTGCAGGCGGAGGGCATGGCTGGCGCGATTGACGATGAGCGCGGCTTGCGACGCGCAAAGGGTTTCGATTTCGACCAAGCCGTTATCGTGCAGAGTGCGCCCCGTGTCCACAATGTCAACCAGCAGATCGGCAAGACCGAGCGCGGGCGCGATTTCGACGGACCCGTTGAGCGGGATGATTTCGGCAGACCAACCGCGCTCGACAAAAAACTTGCGCGTGATGCGCGGGTATTTGGATGCGATGCGGAGGGACGTGGCAAGCCGCCAATCAGTCGCGGCGCGTTCGCGGCGGGCGGCGAGAACGATGCGACAGTGACCAAAATCCAGGGCGAGCGGTTCGAACACATCGCTCTCTTGTTCGAGCAACACGTCCTGACCAACAATTCCGATATCTGCCGCGCCATATTCGACAAACGTGACGACGTCAAAGGGCTTGAGCAGCAAAAAGCGCGCGTCGTGCGCGGCATCATTGATGATCAGTTTGCGCGTGCCGCCGCGAATTTCGGAAACGTCATAGCCGAGCGCGACCAGCACGTCGAGCGCAGGGTTGAGCAGTCGCCCCTTGGGCAGAGCAATTGTAAACACGCTCATGCGGTCCGCTCCTCGGACCCATCCTTGAACCAAACGGCGCGGGCGCCGCGTTCGCGGGCATATGCGAGCAGTTCGGCGCGGGTCCGGTCTTGCAGAGACCATTCGACACGCGCGCCGCCCGCGCGCGCGGTCTCGACGCGAGCTGTATTCGAGACGCTCCCCATTTCGGCGATGATTTCGGGGGCGAGGGAAAAATCGGAATCGCCCTGCAAAGCGAGCGCGGCGAGGATGCGTTCGATGCCGACAGCAAAGCCACAGGCGGGACGCGCCGCGCCAAAGTGCGCGAGCAGATTGTCATAGCGCCCGCCGCTGAGAATCGAGAACCCAATGCCGCGCGCAAACCCCTCGAACACGATGCCCGTGTAATATGCCATGCCGCGCACCATGCCGAGATCGAGCGTGATTGCATCGGTGACGCGGAGGGCATCGAGAAACTCCCAGACCTCTGTCAAACGCTCAACCGCAAAGCGCGCGTGGTCATTGATGCAACATTCGTCTCGCGCCCGTTCAAGGACCTCCCCACCTCCGGCAAGAGAGGGCAGAACGCCGAGCGCGTGCCGCGTCTCTTTTGTCATCGGCGCATCGCGCAGCAGTTCGTCGAGCGCGCGTTCGTTTTTGCGTTCGAGCGCGCTTTTGATGAGGTCGAGCTGCGTATCGTTCAGCCCAAGGCGAGTCAAAAGGGCATCGAGAATGTCCATGGCGCCGAGACGGAGCCGAAATTCGCGGACGCCGATTGCGCGGAGGGCATTTACGGCAAGGGCAATCACTTCGGCGTCCGCCCGGGGTGTGCCCGCGCCGATGAGTTCGACGCCCGCCTGTGTAAATTCGCGGCGAAGGGATGCTTTTGGCTCGGTGTGACGAAAGACGTTGGCAATGTAAAAGAGACGCAAAGGCAGGGGGCGGTCGGACAACTTGGTGCTGAATAGGCGCGCGATGGGAATGGTGGGGTCGGCGCGGAGGGCGAGCATCCTACCGTCGCGGTCAGGGAAACGATAGATTTCTTCGCGGACCTGCGGGCTGGCTTGAGCGGCGAGCGCCTCGTAATATTCAAAAGTGGGCGGAATGACCTGCGAATAGCCGGACCCGGCAAAGGTGTCGCGCAAGAGGGTTTCGGCGCGCGTTTTGCGCGCCGCATCCTGAAAATAGAGGTCGGCGACGCCGTGCGGGAGCTGGCGTTCGATAAAGGACGGTTTCAACATGAAAATAAAAAAGGGCGTGTCGAAAAACGACAGCCCTTGGGGTGATTCGAGTTCTGAATGGTCGCTCGCGGCAGAAACAATCAACTGCGCGCGAGTTTCCAACTCGAGCTCACCCCGAATCCATGATGATGATGATGCGCCAAAGAAGGCGCAGTGCGCAGGATGTGGGACGGACCGAATTGGAGAACCATTTGCGGCGATTTTATGCGAAATGGGAGGAATGTCAAGCCGGGTGATGCGGAGTGAGCGCGTCGGTGTACAAGCGGTCGAGACCAAAGAGGCGCAGGGTGTCGAGGGCAAATGCGATTTGGGCGGGAGTAAAGGCGCGCTCCCAGCGGTCAAGTTTGGAGGTCCTGGAGTGGACGGAACTGTCGGAACGGGTTTGGGATGAGGGTGTTTCAATGACCTCAAGGACGCGCGGCTCAAAGGGTTTGTTCAGGAATTGAAAGAGCAGGCGAATTGCAAAAGCCGGATCGAGAACCAGGTCCTCGTAATACGCGAGATGAATTTCGCCGGGTCGAAACTGTTGGAGCGGCACGTAATTTTCGATGCACCAGAAAAAAATATCGCGTTCAAAAGATTGTTCGGGGAACGGCAGCGCCCTTTGGATATGGGGAACAAAGGGCTCGAGATAATCTGCTACAAGCTCGGGTCGCTCCAGAAAAATCTCGATCCGGGAGGGCCAGTTGAGGGCGCGACGAGACTCGGCAACAGCCAGCGGATGCCGCAAAACCAGAACGATGGGCATTTGGGGGAAATGTGCCGCAATCCACTTGAGCGAATGATGAAGACGGATTTCTTTGACGATGCGTTTGTCTGCGATGCGGCGGCGATTGTTGCGGTTGGTCCAATCATTTTGAAAGGCGCCGGTCAACAGGGGACGCGCCAACGCTTGAAATTCCGGATGCGGGTCGTCGGGGCGCAAATAAACATTGTATCGCAAATTGTGCGCGATGGGCACCCGTACCGGATGAAAGGGTTCAAAGACATCGCGGTATTCATTTTTGTAGTTGACGACGTTGGCGAGCCAGGTCGTGCCGCTGCGCCCACTTCCGACAATCAGGATTGTTTTGCGATGATCACGCGAATAATCAAGACAGTGCACCAATCACCCCTCATGCCGCGCAAAAAGTTGACAGGAGGTACCCCGCGCGCGCGCCGGGACGGAGACCCGGCATAAAGTATAGATGATGCTTGAGCGCAGCGAGGCGCCTCCTGACAAAGATGGACAGAATGCCCAATCAAACTACTTGATTCTATCACTCCCAAACAAGCAAAACCAATCATCGCCGAGGACATGACGGGGGACCAGGGTATGACGCAGTGCGTCATAAAGGTGTTGTCAAAAAGCGGTTTTGGGATTACACTGAGGGTACGCGATGGTGCGTCTGCAATTATGCGGGTTGGCACAACGAGGATGCATAAATGTCTGCTACAAATCGCTATGCCCGTTCGAAAACAGCGCTGGTGCTCGCCGGCGGCGGATTGACGGGCGCGGTGTATGAAATCGGCGCGCTGCGCGCCATTGACGACCTGCTGGTTGATCGTTCGGTCACTGATTTTGATATTTATGTCGGCACAAGCGCGGGTGCGCTGGTCTCTAGTCTCTTGTCGCAGGGTACCAATCCCCACGAAATCATGGACGCGCTGGCGGGCGAACATGCGACGGTCCCGCCCCTGAGCCGCAGCGATTTGTTCGGGCTGAATCGCAAAGACTTGCTCCGCTGGGGCATCAAAATCCCGCGCACGCTGCTCGGAGCAACCTCGCATTATTTGCGGCACGCGAGCGACATGACATTTTTCGACGTGCTCTGGCTGTTACTCGATGCCCTGCCCTCCGGCATGTATGATAACAGATCGCTGGAACACTACCTCGAACGCGTGTTAAGGATTCAGGGCAAGAGCACCCATTTTCAAGACCTGGAACGCGAGTTGTATATCATCGCCACCGATCTGGACAATGGGCATCGCGCCGTCTTTTCAAAAGAACAACATGCAGACGTGCCCATCCCACGCGCCGTTGCCGCATCGTCGGCGGTGCCTGTGCTCTACAGACCGGTGCGGATCGGGGGTCACGAGTATGTGGACGGAGCCGCGCGCGGCAACGCTTCACTGGATATCGCGGTCGAGCACGGGGCGAAATTGATCGTATGTATCAATCCGCTGGTGCCGCTGGACAACAGCGAACACAGCAACATTCCGATTCTGGGTCCGGATGGGTCGTATCTTTCTGAAAAAGGTGTGGCTTTTATCGCGCAGCAGATCACGCGGATCCAGGCGCACAGCGCGCTGCATTATCACATCAAACAGCTGCGGCGTTCGCGCCCCGAGGTGGACATTATTTTGATCGAACCGTCGCAGCACGATTACAAGATGTTTTTCTATAACGCCATGCGCTATTCGGCGCGGCTGCTCTTGGCGCGACACGGGTTCGAGAGCGTAACGCTGAATATTGCAGAGGACTATGCGTATTATCAGAATCTGCTGGGGCGGCACGGCATCGAGATCACGCGGCGGGCGCTGCTTCAAGAGCTGCGCGCGCTGCAGCAGGATGACAATTCACAAAGCGCCCTGCGGCGCATCCTCGGAGCACCGCCGCAGCGGATGAACTTGCAAGCAAAACGCCGCCGCGCGACCACACGCCCGCTTCGCAGGGCGCTGAATGACCTGGACAAGACGCTGGAACAAATCGAAACCCGTCGGCGTGTGGCGGTAAACTGAGCTGTCCGCGCATGTCGCAATCAAAGGAGTTTTATGAGTCATCCCAATGTGCCCGAAGGCATAGAAATAAATGCGCCAATCACCCAAGAGGTAGAAAAAGTCTTGACGACCGAGGCGCTCGAATTTCTCAAGGCGCTGCATCGCAAATTCAACACCCGGCGGCTTGAACTGCTGCAAAGACGGGCAGAACGGCAGGCGATGATTGACGCGGGTGCCGATCCAACGTTTCTTGCCGAGACCGCGTCCGTGCGTAATGACCCCGCCTGGCGTGTCGGAACCATTCCCGCCGATTTGCAGAGACGGCATATCGAAATCACGGGTCCAACCGACAAAAAAATGTTGATCAATGCGCTCAACAGCGGCGCCGACATGTTCATGGCGGATTTCGAGGACGCCAACGCGCCAACCTGGTCGAACATGCTGCAAGGGCAGTTGAACCTGACCGACGCCATCGAGCGCACAATTTCTCTTACGACCCCGGAAAAAGAATACAAATTGAACGACAAGGTGGCGACGTTGATGGTGCGCCCGCGGGGATGGCACCTGGAGGAAAAACACCTGTGCGTGGATGGCGCGCCGATCTCGGGGTCATTGTTTGATTTCGGGCTTTATTTTCTCCGGAACGCAAACCGTTTGCTCGCCCGAGGGACGGGTCCGTATTTCTATCTGCCTAAACTGGAATCGCACCTGGAAGCGCGGTTGTGGAATGATGTGTTTGTCATGGCGCAAGAGTATGTGGGCTTGCCTATCGGGACTATCAAGGTCACCGTGCTGATCGAGACGATTCTCGGCGCATTCGAGATGGAAGAGATTTTGTACGAGCTGCGCGACCACATTGCGGGTTTGAATGCGGGTCGCTGGGACTATATTTTCTCATGCATCAAAAAGTTCCGCGCGCGCGATGTGTTGTTCCCCGATCGCTCGCAGGTGACGATGACGGTGCCATTTATGCGCGCGTACACGGAATTGTTGGTGCGGACGTGCCACAAGCGCGGGGCGCACGCGATGGGCGGGATGGCTGCATTCATTCCCTCGCGCAAAGATGCGGCGGTGAATGAAACGGCGCTGGCGCGCGTGCGCGAGGACAAATTGCGCGAGTCCAAAGACGGCTTTGACGGGACGTGGATCGCGCATCCCGACCTGGTGCCGCCCGTGCGCGAGGTGTTTGACAATGCGCTCGGAGCCAAACCGCATCAAAAGGAAAAGATGCGCGAGGACGTGCGTGTGACGGGAGAGCAGCTGATTGATTTCCGAGTGCCAAACGGAACCATCACCGAAGCGGGACTGCGGAACAATATCAGTGTGGGGATTCAATACACCGAGGCATGGCTGCGCGGAAATGGCGCGGTGGCGCTCAACAATCTGATGGAAGACGCGGCGACCGCAGAGATTTCACGGTCGCAGGTGTGGCAATGGCTGCATCACGGCGGCGTGCTGGATGATGGGCGCGCCGTGGACAACGACCTGTATCGCGTCATTTTTGACGAGGAGGTGGAAAAAATCAAGAGACAATGGGGGGCGACAAACGTCGCAAAATCACGCCTTGCCGAAGCGACGGTGTTATTCGACCGACTGGCGACGTCGGACCAGCTGTCGGACTTTTTGACGCTGCCCGCATACCAGTATTTGGAGTAGGTTATCGCTGTCCGGTTGGGAAAGCCATTTTTGACATCCGGCAGAACGCACAAGACGGACGCCTTGCTTTGCGCGGCACGGTTTGCCGCAATCCGGCAGAGCCGGGGTCCACACCTTTGTCAAGCACGATCCGCGGTTTTTCACCGGGCTGATTCCGTGTGAACGAGCGCGGCATACCTTACCATGTCGTACAATCAGCAGGTCCTCAAGCTCGAACGGGATTGGCAAACGAATCCGCGATGGCGCGGGATTCAGCGCACGTATACCGCCAGCGAGGTCGTCAAGCTGCGCGGTTCGGTCCAAATTCACCATACGCTTGCGGAAATGGGAGCAAAGCGGTTGTGGGAGCTGTTGGAAACCGAACCGTTTGTGCGCGCGCTGGGAGCTGTGACGGGAAATCAAGCCGTTGAGATGGTGTCGGCAGGGCTGAAATCCATCTATGTCAGCGGGTGGCAGGTGGCGGGTGATGCGAACGATTCGCTCCAGATGTATCCCGACCAGTCGTTGTATTCGGTCAGCAGTGTTCCGACACTGATCAAACGCATCAATAATGCGCTTCAGCGGGCGGACCAGATTCAGCACTTGAACGACCCCCACGCCGGCGCGACCGCGCCCACCTGGTTTGCGCCGCTGGTCGCGGATGCGGAAGCAGGTTTTGGCGGAACGTTGAATGTGTTTGAGCTGGTCAAGGCAATGATCGAGGCGGGCACGGCGGGCATTCATCTGGAAGACCAGGTGGCGGCGCTGAAAAAGTGCGGGCACATGGGCGGAAAGGTGCTCGTGGGAGTGCACGAGTTTGTGCCCAAACTGAACGCCGCGCGTCTGGCAGCGGATGTGATGGGGGTCCCGACCGTGATTATCGCGCGGACGGATGCAGAAGGGGCGCACCTGATGCACACCATCAACGACCCGATAGACGACAAGTTTGCCACCGGCGAGCGGACGATAGAGGGTTTCTACCGGGTGCGGGGCGGGTTGGAACTGGCGATCGCCAAGGGGCGCGCCTATGCGCCATACGCAGACCTCGTGTGGTGCGAGACCAACAAGCCCGACCTGGGCGAGGCGCGTGAATTTGCGCAAGCCATTCATGAAGCTGTTCCGGGCAAATGGCTGGCGTATAATTGTTCGCCATCCTTTAACTGGAAAAAGAATCTGGACGGCAGGACCATGCTCACGTTCCAGGAGAAATTGGGCGAGATGGGGTACAAGTATCAATTTGTGACCCTGGCAGGATTCCACACGCTCAATGCGAGCATGTTCGAGCTGGCGCAGGCATACAATATCGAAGGGATGCTGGCTTATTCGCGGGTCCAGGAACGCGAATTTGAAATGGAACGCGAGTTTGGATACAAAGCGGCGAAACATCAAAGCTTTGTGGGGGCGGGATATTTCGACGAGGTCCAGACCGCGATCACGGGCGCCAACGTCTCTACCAAAGCGCTCGAAGGTTCAACGGAACAAGCACAGTTTGAGACGGTGCAGGCATAATCGAATAGAATCGGGCGGCGCCAGTTGACGCCGCTTTTTTGTTTGCAGAGCGGCGAGGTCGCCAGCGGTTTGCAAATCCGGGGCTGGGAACTTTTGCGATTGACAACATATCTGACACAAAGGACCCGTAAATTTACAATTTCCCGAATTTGCTTGAATGAGCCAGATACTGGAAAACGCGAATCCTCGCGAATCATTACGAATTTACGCGAATTTTATTTTGTCCCAAGCATTTTGTGGAGATTCGTGCAAGCCGCAGTTTGGCGAACGATTCGCGCCGATTCGCGTTCCAGAGACTAACACTGGTTTCCGTTTCGGCAAGCAAGTTATACTTGTACGAACCCTAAGTGTGATGCAAGATACGCCGCTTGCGATATATAATCTGAAGAATGGGGCATTACGCATGACGCAACCTTTGTCGGATTCGCGCCTCGCGAATATGGGGGCAGCTACGCTGCGGGGCGGCTTTGACGAATATCACAATTCGTTCAAGGCAATTACGCGCGGGGCGCGGACGCGTTTTGAACAGTGCGATTGGCAAGGGGTGCTGGCAGACTCGACCGAACGGCTCGAGCTGCGGAACAAGGTGCTGGGGAGCACCGTGCAGGCGATTCGCAAACTGTTGGGTGAGCGCGTGAACGAACATGCCGTGTGGGTCGGAATCAAAGCTGTGTATTCCGGACTGTTGACCGACCGCGAGGATTGGGAAATTGCCGAAACGTTTTACAACAGCGTGACACGGCGGATCTTTGCGACGGTCGGCGTCAATGCCCAGATAGAGTTTGTGGACACGGATTTTGATGCCCCGCCGACGGAATCGCGCGCCCCGATTGTGAGGAGTTATCCGCAAGCGAGTTCGACGATGGCGCTGGTCGAACGGGTGCTGGCGGACTTTGCCTTTGCGATTCCCTATGAGGACGCGGTGCGCGATGCGAAACGCGTGGCAAAGGTGATCGAGAGCGAGCTGCGAGAACGGCGCGCCCCGCTGGTCATTACGCGAGCGCAAATCGTAACGCAGGTGTTTTATCGGGGGCGGCGCGCGTATCTGGTGGGACGAATGTACAGCGGCGCCCACACCCTGCCGCTGATTCTGGCGCTGCAAAACAGCTCGGGCGAGCGCGCGGGCGGCGGGGGCGGGGTGTATGTTGATGCGGTGCTGATTGACGAAGACGATATCAGTATTTTGTTTTCGTTTACGCGTTCGTATTTTATGGTCCAGGCAGAACGCCCTTTTGACCTGGTGCGGTTTTTACAGTCGTTGATGCCGCGCAAACGAATCGCCGAGTTGTATACCTCGATCGGCTATCACAAGCACGGCAAGACCGAGCTCTATCGCGATTTTTTGAGACATCTGGCGCAGTCGGACGACCACTTTGAAATCGCGCCCGGTGAGCGCGGGATGGTGATGCTGGTGTTTCACTTGCCGTCGTACGAGGCAGTCTTCAAGATCATCAAGGACAAATTTGACGAGCCAAAACAGACCACGCACGCACAGGTCAAAGCCAAATACAATTTGGTGTTTCGACACGACCGCGCGGGACGGTTGATCGACGCGCAAGAGTTTGAGCATCTCGCCTTTGATCGCGAGCGCTTTGCCCCCGTCCTGCTCCAGGAGCTGTTGGAAAAGGCGGGAGACACGGTCCGGATCGAGGGGGACCATGTCGTGATTTCGCACCTGTATGTAGAGCGGCGGCTGGAGCCGCTGAATCTGTATGTGCGCCATGCGGACCCCGATGCCGTGCGGCGCGCGGTGATTGATTACGGGAGCGCGATCAAAGACCTGGCAAAAGCCAACATTTTCCCGGGCGACATTCTGCTCAAGAACTTTGGTGTGACACGGCACGGGCGCGTGATTTCGTATGATTATGACGAATTGTGTCTGATTACGGACCTGAATTTCAGGACGCTGCCCGAGCCGCGCGACGAGGACGACGAACTGGCGGACGAGGCATGGTTCTATGTCGAAGCAAATGACTTTTTTCCCCAAGAATTTGGGAGGTGGCTGGGACTGGGAGCGCGTTGGAAAAAGGTCTTTATGGAACAACATGCGGACTTGTTCCATACCGCATTTTGGCAAGACGTCCAGAAGCGGATTCGGTCGGGCGAAGTGATTGATATCGTGCCGTATGCGGCGGACAAACGATTGTGCGAGTCGGACACGCCGGGCATTGCCTGAGAAAGGAGCCGCGCTCCAAAAAAGTGGTAGAATCTTTTGACACTCATCTGCAAAGCACACAGACCCGTAAGCAGGCAGGTAATTGAATGATTCCTCTTTCGATCCAAGAATTGGACAAACAACTTGCGGCGCGAAATTATGTAACGGACCGCGGGCTGGTGACGGCGGCATTTCTGTCGCTCAAACTCAACAAACCATTGTTTCTGGAAGGCGAAGCGGGCGTAGGCAAGACCGAAATCGCCAAAGTCCTCGCAGATGTGCTCGACACCGAGTTGATCCGCCTGCAGTGCTATGAAGGTCTGGACATTAACCACGCCGTGTACGAGTGGAATTATGCGCGGCAGCTGCTGGAACTGCGCGCTCACGATACAAATGGCGCGGCGCACACGCATCCCAACATCTTTGGCGCCGAGTTTTTGATCAAGCGTCCCCTTTTGCAAGCGATCGAGGAATCGCGCGAGCGCGCGCCTGTCCTGCTCATTGACGAAGTGGACCGCAGCGACACCGAGTTTGAGGCGTATTTGCTCGAGCTCTTGTCGGATTGGCAGATCACGATTCCGGAATTGGGCACGCTCAAAGCGGTCCACCCCCCCGTTGTAGTGATCACCTCGAACCGCACGCGCGAACTGCACGATGCATTGAAACGGCGCTGTATCTATTATTGGATCGAGTATCCGAGTTTCCAAAAGGAATTGGCAATCGTACGCGCCAGAGCGCCGCAGGTGAACGAACGGCTTGCGGAACAAGTGGTGGCGTTTATTCAGGAACTGCGGGCGCGCGACCTGTACAAGATGCCCGGCGTGGCGGAAACGCTGGACTGGGCAAGCGCGCTGGCGGCGCTGGACCAAACGGCGTTGGACGAGCAGACGGTGAATGAAACGCTGGGCGTGATTCTGAAATATCAGGATGATGTCGAACAGGTGCGCGGAGGGGTCGCGTCGGAATTGACGAGCCGGGCGCAAAGCTACCGGGAGTTGGGATATGATCGCGCGACGCGTTAGCGCACTATTCCCCTTGTGACGAATGGAAAATCCGGAAACGCTCGGACCGCTCCCTGCCCGTTATGCGTCCAATCCATGGCGCGCAGAATTGGACGAATATACGGCGGGCGGCAACCTGGTCCACAACATTGTGGTGTTTACGCGCCTGCTGCGGCATTTGGGGCTGAATGTCAGCGGCACACAAACGCACGATTTTTTGCATGCCACGCAAGTGATTGACCCGAGCCAGCGCGCCGAGTTCAAGGATGCGGCGCGTTGTTTGCTGGTGACACGACGCGAAGACCTGACGCTGTTCGAGCAGGCGTTTGACTGGTTCTGGAAACGCCGCGATTATTCGAGCGATGCGCGCCGCGCCGCCGCCGCCCTCGCCCCCGCGCTGTTGAAACCCCCGCCCCACGCGCGATTCCTGCCCACCGAGACCGCGCCCGTTGAAAAAGAGAGCATGTCCTCCAAGGGTCCGGTCGTAACGATCCGGACTTTTTCAAATCAAGAGATACTGCGACACAAGGATTTTGGCGCGTTTTCGCGCGCCGAGGTGCAAGAGGCAAAGAAACTGATGCGCAACCTGCCGTGGCGGACGGGCGAGCGCGCGACGCGGCGATTGGCGCGAGGCGGCGACGAGTTTTTTGACGCGCGGGCGACGATGCGGCGCAATCTGCGATACGGCGGCGAGTTGATGGAACCCGCGTGGAAACAAACGCGCTTTAAACCGCGCCCCCTGGTTGTGCTGTGCGACATTAGCGGCTCGATGGAGAACTATGCCCGCATGCTGCTCCATTTTGTTCACGCCCTGCGCGAACGCGAGACGCAGGCGGAATGTTTTGTCTTTGGGACGCGGCTCACGCGCATCACACGACAGCTGCGGACACGCAGCGTCGAACGCGCCCTGCGCGGCGTGGCGGACAAGGTGGTTGACTGGTCCGGCGGGACGCGCATCGGCGATGCGCTCAAGACATTCAATTATGTCTGGGCGCGCCGCGTGCTGCGTCCCGGCGCGGTGGTCTTGATCATTAGCGATGGGTGGGACCGCGGCGACCCGCAGCTGCTGGCGCGCGAGATGGCGCGTTTGAAACGCAACGTATATCGCATCATCTGGCTGAATCCGCTGATCGCGTCCGCCGAATACGAGCCGCTCACGCTCGGTCTGCAAGCGGCGCTGCCCTATGTGGATGATTTTCTGCCCGCGCACAATTTTAGTTCGCTCGAGGACCTGGCGCGGCTGCTGAGCAAACTCAACGCGTGAGTTCGCGCCGCGCGGCGAGCAAAAGCGTTGGCGCCCCAAACAACTTGTGTTATAAATTGGCTGATGCATGAATTATTTCTGATTCTCGGTCTGCTCTTTCAATCCGGACCGCAGACGATCGTGGCGCAGCAGGATAATCAAGTGATTGATTGTCAAGCTCAAGGGCGGCCGGTCATCACGGGCGATGGCACGGGGACGGGGATTGTGGTCAAAAACCGGACCGGTGTGATTATTCAAAACTGCACGGTCAGAGGTTTTGACCTGGGCATTCTGGTGGCGGATTCGTCAAATATCCTCGTGCGAAACTCGAACGTCAGCGGCAATTATGTTGATGACAATTCGATTCTCGAGCTGGGGGCATGGCTGCCCAAGGGCGGGCTGATGTTTCAAAATGTGACCAACTCGGTCATTCAGAATGTGACCGCCTCGGACAATGTGCAGGGGATCCATGTGTTTGGCGGCGGCGGGAATACGATCCGCGCGAATGATGCGAGCAAAAACCGGGGCTGGGGCATCCGACTGGTGGATTCTCCCAACAATCGCGTCGAGGATAACCTGGCGAACTATAACAATCGCAGCTGTCCCGAATGGGGACACGACGCGGGCTGTGAATCGGCGGGGATTGTGCTGGTCAAGAGCGACAACACGATGGTGGTGGGGAATACGTCCAATTTTTCGGGGGACGGCATCTATCAGGGGAACAGCGACGCGCGCGCCAGCCACAACAACGCCTTTTATTGGAATACTTTGAACGACAATGTGGCGAACGGGATCGAAGCGACGTATTCGCACGATAACCGTTTTATCGGGAACGAGCTCCAGCGTAACAACTATGCTTTTTGGCTTGGTTACGCTTCATGGGGGCTGGTCAGCGGGAATTTTGCGAATGGGAACCGTGTGATGGACTGTCGCGCCGAGTATTCCAGCAATATTGTGGTCCAGGACAACACCTTTACGCATTGTCCGCCCTAAGACGGCCCGATTTTAATTTACGCAATCCTCATTCTTGCTTTACTCTGATTTCACCATCCCAACCTATATTTTGGAGGCACTGTGGAACGACGCGTAATCCATACCGATAATGCGCCCAAAGCGATCGGACCCTACTCGCAAGCTCTGCGCTCGGGCGATTTTATCTTTACCGCGGGACAAATTCCGCTCGACCCTGCCACGAACAAGTTGGTCGAAGGGGATATTGCCGTCCAGACTCGGCGCGTGCTGACGAATTTGAGCAATATTTTGGAAGCGGCGGGCAGTTCGCTGAGCCGCGTGCTCAAAACAACCGTCTTTTTGGCGGACTTGAATGATTTTCAGGCGATGAACGCGGTGTATGCCGAATTTTTTGGGGAACAGCCGCCCGCGCGCTCGACCATTCAAGTCGCGCGTCTGCCCGCGGGGGCGTTGGTCGAGATCGAAGCTATCGCAATCGCCAACTGATTGGTCTTGCCCTTGACAAGCGCGGGTTCAACGATGCGTCGAATAAAATATCCGAACGCCAAACATGCGCGAAATGTGTTGGCTTTTTTGTGATTGTAGAGACCGATGTCCGGTCAGTTGCCAAAACCCCCAAATCGCCTATAATGAAAAGGTTCATGGGAAATGAACGCATCTGCGTACGGCGGAGAGTTAAAATTGATGGACCCGATTCAAGGGAGCCAGGCGCCCCAAGGAGAATCTTCTCAACAAAACAGCACTTCGGCTAAAGAGAGCAAGCCGAAAAAGCAAGCGCCCAGAACAAACCACAGCAAGGACGCCGAGAATTTTATGGCATCGTTGTCGGAGGAAGATTATACCTACAAGCGGCCAAAATTCGGCGATATCGTGCAAGGGATTGTCGTTCGGGCCGCGCCGCACGAAGTCCTCGTTGATATCGGCACGAAATCCGAAGCGATTATTGCGCCGCGCGAGGTGGAAGAGCTGGCGCGTGAAGGAAAACGCCCGCAGTTGGGCGACGAGATTCTCGCGTATGTCATCAAGTCCGAAGACCAGGATGGGTTGACGGTCTTGTCGGTGGCGCGGGCGCAGGAAGAACGCGATTGGCGCGACGCCGAAGCGCAGCAAAAGGCGGACGCCATCATCGAAGCGCCGGTCGCGGGCTATAACAAGGGCGGTCTGATCGTACGCGTGGGCAAAATTCGCGGGTTTGTGCCCGCCTCGCAGTTGGAAATCGCCGCGCGCGGGCGCGGGGACCGCGAGTTGACCGAAGCAGACTTGTCGGCGCAGACCGGCAAGAAATTGAAACTAAAAATTATTGAAATTGACCGGGGGCGGAACCGCCTGATTCTGTCGGAACGGGTGGCGATGCGCGAAGTGCGCCGCGATGCCAAAGCGCGTCTGCTGGAAGAAATCAAAGAAGGCGATGTCCGCACGGGCACCGTCACCAGCATTGCCGATTTTGGCGTCTTTGTTGACCTGGGCGGTCTGGATGGGTTGATTCACGTTTCCGAACTTTCCTGGTCGAAAATTCAGAATCCAAACGAATTGGTCAAAGTGGGCGACACCGTGCAGGTGCAGGTGCTGGGCATTGACCGCAACAAGAACCGCATCGCGCTCTCGATGAAACGCCTGACGCCCGAACCGTGGACGACGATCGAAGACCGCTATCAAATCGGTCAGCTGGTGGAAGGCACGATCACAAAACTGGCTTCATTTGGGGCGTTTGCCCGCGTAGACGACGGGATCGAAGGGCTGATTCATGTTTCGGAATTGTCCGACAAACGGGTGAATCACCCCAAAGAGGTCGTCAAAGAAGGCGAAACGTATCAACTGCGAGTGATCAAGATTGACTCGGCAAAACGCAGATTGGGACTCTCTTTGAAACGGGTTAACGACCAGGACGTGGGCGAATATGACCCCTCCGAAACGGAAGAGTGGAACGAGGATGCGGTCGAAAGTGAGCCGGAATTTGCCGGAGAATCTGAAGCAGAATCATAACAAGAAACAAATAGGAGGCGTCCCGACCAAGTGAACGCGGACGTCTTTTGTGTCTCCGGGTAGATGAATAAGATGGCGGGAAACGCAAGCCGCAGTTCCTGGAACGCGCGCACATTCATCGCCGAGCAAGATTGCGTCGTACGCGCATCGTCCCTTTATTCTATTGCGCGAACGACGCGTTTCTTTTAGAATGAGTGGGCGTTGGTGCATGAAAGTGGCATAAGCGTATAATCTTGGGTTATGCCAAACCAAAACAAGAAAACACGCTCATGCCAAAAGTCATTATATCGCATTCGGAACTGGAAGACCTACGAACAAGCCC
>JADZCJ010000078.1 GCA_020851635.1 Anaerolineae bacterium | reverse complement strand
TATCGGGAATGACCAGGTCCACACCGAGCATGTGCGCGTCGGGAAACATCATGCCGGCATCGAGCACCAAAATCGAGTCGTCATACTCGAACACCGTCATATTCTTGCCGATTTCACCGACGCCGCCGAGTGGAATGATGCGAAGCTTGTTGGACATAAATGGCAGCCAAAAATTCAGAGGTCAAAACATTTTCAATTGCTGGATCGGCGGGTCATCCTTTTTTGGTTCGTCGGGCGGCGCGAGGTCTCGGTTTTTTTTCGCATCGGCGATGTATTTTGGCAGTTTTTTGAAATCTTCCACCATGACAGGTTTCAAATTCTGATTTCGCAGCGCAGCCGCCGGATGAAACATGGGCACCACCAGCAAATTGCCAAACCGCTTTGCCTTGCCGTGGATGACCGTGATTTTCTCGTTCGGAAACCAGCGCGCCATCGCAAATCGGCTGATGGTCACGATCACCTGGGGTCGAATCAATTCAATCTGTTCGTCAAGCCAGATGCGACATGCTTCGATCTCTTCGGGCATCGGATCGCGATTTTCGGGCGGACGATGCTTGACTACGTTGGTGATAAAAATATCCGAGCGCTTGAGCCCAATCTGGGCAAGCAGCTCTTCCAGATATCTTCCCGACGCGCCCACAAAGGGGCGCCCCTGCTGGTCTTCGTGAAAACCGGGCGCTTCCCCGATCAGCATGATTTCCGCGTTTGCGGGTCCCTCGCCGGGCACAGGATGGGTGGCAGACTTGTACAGCGGGCAGCGCGTGCACACGCGCACGCGCTCGGCAATTTGCTGCAATTCACTTGTTCGATCTGACATGGCACATACATTCCCGAATAGAGTTTCGCAAATTATACCCCAGTTTCGATTTCGCAATTCAATCCATCCGTTTTTTTCGGATAGTAAGCAACTTTTTTTGGCGCTGCGTCGTTCTATCTATTGAAAGCGCGCGTCGGTTGTGCTAAGATGCCCAAGATCTCTATTTTCGAGGATTAAAGATGAAACGGATACTCTCTCTCTGTACCCTGGTACTCGTGGTTACGGCATTGGCGCTCCCATTTGCAGACGGGCTTCAAGCCGCAGGCCCGGAATGGATTGTCGTCGGCGCGGGCGAAACGTTGACGACCCTGGCGCAGCGTCATGGCGTCTCGATTGATGCCCTCATCAAGGTCAACAATCTTCCCAACGCAAACTTTATCTATTCGGGTCAACGCTTGCTGATCCCCGACCCTCTGATGACGTTTTCCGGACAGCCCCAACAGTCCTCCAACGCGCCGGGACAACAGCCCGCGAATGTGTCAGTTCAACAGTCACAGAATGCGTCGTCATCCGCGCCGCAATCATCCGACGCCGTATTTTACACCGTTCGTCCCGGTGACACTCTGGCAGCCATCGCCTCGCGGTATGGTGTATCCGTTGCAGCTATCGCCCAGGCAAATAATCTGACGGACTGGAATTTTGTATGGTATGGACAGCGCTTGCGTATTCCGGGCACTGCCAGCGTCAACGGCGTCGTGCCGCCTGCTCCCGCACCGAGCGCGCCGCAGCCCGCCGTCGCGGTTCCGGTCAATGCTCCGACCCCGGGCAAATGGATTGACATTAACGTTTCCGATCAAACGATCAGCGCCTATGAAGGCGCCACATTACTCAAGACCGTTGTGGTTTCGACCGGCACCGCGCGCACCCCGACGGTGCTGGGGACCTACAAAATCCTGTCCAAATATCCCGCCGTCCACATGCGCGGCGGCACTCCGGGGGTGGATTACTATGACCTGCCCAATGTGCCCTGGACCATGTTCTTTTATCAAGGATACGCGATCCACGGAACATACTGGCACACGAATTTTGGAACGCGCATGAGCCACGGCTGCGTGAACCTCCCGACCGATGATGCCAAATGGTTTTACGATTGGGCGACGGTGGGGACACCAGTGGTCAGTCACCAATAAAAAGTCACCGAACACAAGTCACGTCTCGAAAGGACGTGGCTTTTTTTTGTCCCCATCATTCTTGTCTGCAATCCCCGCGACGCGTCGAAACCCTTTCTCATCCTACTTTAATGCCGCCCGGCTATCGCATTTGCCAGCGCGCGCGGATGGGTTATAATCGAATTTGTCGCACCGCCCTTTTGTATCCAGCTGCATGTTTGATCAATCGCTTTTTTCTTTATCACGCCGCGCCTTTCTGCGCATCGCCGCATTGAGCTCGGCTGTGCTTGCGCTCGATGCTTGCGGAACAGAGGAACCACCCCGCGAAGCGCCCGACCTCCCGCCCATTCAACAAGCCACCGCGACTCTTTCGCCTCAAGCAGCCGACGTTACCGCGCGCATTTTTCTCGATGCCTGGAGCAGAAACAATTTCCCGGGCATGTATGCCGCCCTCGCCCCCGCAGCCCAGACACGGATTGCCCAATCCGACTTTGTCGCGCGCTACAACGCCGTGATGCGCGAAGCAACCATCACCAAAATCCTGCCGACGCTCACCAACATTGTGCAAGAGGGCGCAACGGCGACCGCGCAGTTTCATGTCAAATACGAGACCGCCTTGCTTGGCGATATCGAGCAAGACAATGTCTTTTCCATGGTGCGCGAAGGCGGCAAGTGGGGCATTGTCTGGTCACCGCGCCTCCTTTTCAAAGAATTGGAAGGCAACAACCGCGTCAAGCTCTATATCACCAAATCAACGCGCGGAAACATCTATGACGCCCAGGGCGAACCCATCGCCATCGGCGTCAAAGCGATCGTCGTGAATGTCTGGCCCGCCGAAATGCGCCGTCAGGGCACCGAGCCCCAGGTTCTGGCATCGCTCGAACCAATTCTGGGCATGTCGCAAGAGGATATTCGCGCGCGTTACGTCGGGCAAAATGCAGAATGGAAAATACCCATTCAGACCATTTCCCAGGACCTGGCGCAGCTAAATGCCGCATCTCTTTCACTGCCGGGCGTGGTGGTCGAAGAGGTGGACGCGCGCCAGTACCCCCTCGGCGCGGCAGCCGGGCACATTGCGGGCTATGTGGGTCAAATTACTGCTCAAGAGCTGGACGATCATTACGCGCAAGGTTATCGCGAGGGGGAAAATTTTGGACGCGCGGGTTTGGAACAGCTCGGCGAGAAATACGTTTCGGGTGGACGCGGGGGGCGCCTCGTGGCGCTCAATGCCGAGGGGGCACAGGTCCGGGTCATTGCCGAACGCGCGACCAGCCAGAGCAGCAGCATCTATTCGACGATTGACAGCTCGCTGCAAACGCGTCTCGCGGCGCTGCTCGAAGGCAAGCACGGAAGCATCGTGGTCATGGACGTGCGTAACGGCAATATTCTGGGCATGTATAGTAACCCCGGCTTTGACCCGAACGCATTTGTGGACCGCGAACGCAGCGCCGAACGCGCCAACTATTTGACCAGCCCGCAAAACATCATGTTCAACCGCGCGACACAGGGGCTTTATCCGCACGGTTCAGTCCAAAAAATCATCACCACCGCCGCCGCCATCGAACGCGGCGGCTTGTCCCCAAACTCGACCTTTAGGTGCAACGGAATCTGGAACGGCATCGGATACCCCAAAGCGTGCTGGATTAACGCGTATGGCAAGACACACGGCAACATCACTTTGAAAAATGGTCTCGTCCAATCCTGTGGCGTGGTCTATTACGAGACGGGGCTGCTTTTGCATGCGCGTGACCCGATGCTGCTGACAGATTTCTGTTATGCGTTCGGGCTTGGCTCGAAAACAGGCATCGGTCTCGAAGAAAGCGCGGGAAATGTGCCCGACCCCACCAAACAGGAATGGCAGCCGACTGACAGTACCGATACGGCGGTCGGACAGGATACCTTTCAGGTCTCGCCGCTGCAGGTGGTGGACTTTGTTGCCGCCGTTGCGAACGGAGGAACGCTCTGGCGCCCCAACCTCATCGCCCGGGTGGAAGACTTTGTCAACGGGACCAGCGAAACGATTACGGCGCAAAAACGGGGCGATCTGCCGGTTAGCGCAGACGCGCTCCAAATCGTGCGCGAAGCAATGCACGGCGTCACCGCGTCACCGGAAGGCACGGCGGCGTTTAACTTTGACAAATTTCCCGTCTCGAGCGCGGGCAAGACGGGCACCGCGCAGGTGCCTGGCAACCACGATCCGCACGCCTGGTTTGCGGGCTTTGCGCCATACGAGAATCCGCAAATCGCAGTGGTCGTGATGATCGAGAACGGCGGCGAAGGCAGCAAAGTCGCGGCTCCACTCTTCCGCAAGGTGCTGGAACAATACTTTGACATCAAGCCAACGCCCACTCCGGCGCGCGGCACACCGCAGGGTCCGACGCCCACGCCTCCACCCTCCGAATAGACGGTCCGCGCGCAATTCAACTCCCCCAACGAGCGCCTCCGGCAAAGCAGCTGTTGTGTTTGCCATGCCGTTTCTGCGGTAATTTTGAGATTGCCCAAGTCACTGATATAATGATTTGCTACTGGAGGGATGACGCCTCGGCAGCCGCCGAGGTTTTTTTTGTCTTGAACGGCTCGAATCATAATCTGATTTCACACCGACAACCTGCTAATTTCTAATCTCTGGTCTCTTTATGCAAACTCGAAGCGACATTCGCAACATTGCCATCATCGCGCACGTTGATCACGGCAAGACAACGCTCGTTGATGCGATGCTCAAACAATCTCATGTTTTTCGCGACAACCAGATCGTCCAGGAGCGCGTCATGGATTCCAACGATCTGGAACGCGAACGCGGCATCACAATTCTCGCAAAAAACACCGCAGTCATCTATCACGATCGCAAAATCAATATTATAGACACGCCCGGACATTCGGATTTTGGCGGCGAAGTCGAACGCGTCCTCAACATGGCGGACGGCGTATTGCTGCTGGTGGACGCCGTGGATGGTCCCATGCCGCAGACCCGGTTTGTTCTGCGCAAGGCATTGGAAATGGGACACAAGGCGATCGTGGTCATCAACAAAGTGGACCGCGCCAACGCGCGCCTGAACCACGTCGCCAACGCCACTTTTGATCTGTTTGTTGATCTCGGCGCAACCGACGAACAAGCGGAATTTCCCATCGTCTACACCGACGCCCTGACCGGGCGCGCAACGCTCGATCCGCGCCTCGCGCAGCACGCTTTCAAAAACGCTGACGGCGCCGTCGAGACCGCGGATTTGCAGCCCCTGTTTGATACCATCATTGATTATATCCCCGCGCCTGCCGTTGCGCCGGACGAGCCGCTGCAAATGCTTGTCACGACGCTGGCATATGATGATTACAAGGGACGGATCGCGATCGGGCGCATTTTTTCCGGCAAACTCTGTAAAGCTCAAGAGGTGATGCGGATTGACGTGCGCGGCGAAATGGCAAAAAACAAGATCGCCGAGGTGTTTGTGCACCAGGGACTCGAGCGCATCCCCGTGGACCATGCGGAGGCGGGCGAAATTGTCGCCATCACGGGCATCCCGGAAGTATACATTGGCGAGACGATTGCGGACGCGGCGTCGCCCCGCGCGCTGCCCCCCATTCGCGTCGAAGCCCCCACCGTGCGTATGACGTTTGGCGTCAACACGTCGCCCTTTGGCGGGCGCGAAGGTCAGTTCAGCACCTCTCGCAAATTGCGCGAGCGTCTGTTCAAAGAACTGGAATCGAATGTCTCGCTCACCGTTCAAGAAACCGATAGCGCAGACACGTTCATTGTGAGCGGGCGCGGCGAACTGCACCTAGCTATCTTGATCGAAACGATGCGCCGCGAAGGGTACGAGTTTCAGGTTGCCAAGCCCGAAGTGATTTTCCACAAAGCGCCCGACGGCACGACGCTCGAACCGTTCGAAGACGTGTATATCGAGGTGGCGCAGGAATCCATGGGCAATGTGCTGGAAATGCTTGGGGTGCGCCGCGCACAATTGACCGAAATGCACGCGAGCGATGACGGCATCGCGCACTTGCGTTATCGCGTGCCCACGCGCGGGCTGCTCGGTTTCCGCAGCAAGTTTCTGACTGCCACGCGCGGCACGGGCATCATGCACGCGCTCTTTGCAGGCTATTACCCGCTTGCGGGTGAAATGACCACGCGCTCGCACGGTTCGCTAGTGGCACATGAGGCGGGCACTTCAACCACCTTCGGTTTGAGCAATGCCGAAGGTCGTGGGGTCTTGTTCATCGGACCCGGCACAGATGTATATGAAGGCATGATCGTGGGAGAAAACCCGCGCGAAGAGGATGTGGTCGTCAATGTCGCCAAGAAAAAGCACCTGACCAATATGCGCTCCTCCAACGCCGACATTGCCGTGCAGCTCACCCCGCCGCGCAACATGTCGTTGGACGACGCGATCGAATATATTGCCGACGACGAACTGATGGAAGTCACACCCATCAATATCCGCCTGCGTAAAAAGATTCTCGACAACGAAGAACGCGGCAAAATCAAAAAATCGGCGCAAAAGGCGCGCCAAGAGCAAAATCAGGACAAGGTCTTTGCCTGACACGTCGGCAAATTTATCTCGCCAATGCGCCAAACCAACATTGCCGTTGCTGCCGGCTCACACGCGCCAAATGCACAAGTCCGCATGGTTTTCCGTGCGGATTTTTTGATTCCATCGAGAGCTGGCATAATGTCTCTCTCGTGGCAAAATCCAAATTAGGTATTTACGTCATTTCCCTCTCGGGCGTGGATGTGGTGGCTTATGTGCGGCGCGCCCTGCCGCGCGTCATTCTGTCCATGGACCACAACCTCGAGACCTGGCGGCAGGTCCAAGCTATTTCTCCCAACACCTTTATCCTGGGACGTCATTATCTCGATGACGGCGACCAGCTTTATTTTGACAACCCCGAAGTTCGCGCCGCCGAATTGTTTGTCCGCATGCGCCCCGACATGGAAAAAATGCGCGGCGTCTATGCCGCGTGGATGGGTTATAACGAGACCGTTATCAAAAACGAGACGGAAGCGCGCCGCCTCTCGCGCTTTTATGCCCAATGGGGCAAACTGATGCGTGAGGCAGGGTTCCAGTCCGCCGCCTATTCGTTCGCCACGGGCACGCCCGCAGCCGGTTTTCCCAACCCCGACGGCGACGGCAGCGAACCCAACTTTTGGCAGTTTCTCACCCAGGGACTGCGCGAGTGTGATTATCTTGCGCTCCACGAATACAGCGCGCCGCACATGCAGGACCTGCAGGGCTTTTTGATGCTGCGCTATCGCCGCGTTTGGGAGCTATTGCCCGAGGAGGCGCGCAAGCCGATCATCATTTCTGAAACCGGCATTGACGGCGGCGTCATTCCCGGCGGCTCGATGGCACAAAAAGGTTGGACATTTTTTACGAACGAAGACGGCTACCTGAGCCAATTGCAGTGGTATGACGATCATTTGCTCGCGGATGATTTTGTCGTCGGCGCGACGATCTTTTCACTGAACCCGTGGGGCATCCAGGGGTCATTTGCCATCAGTGGTGCCGAAAAAATCCGCGACTATATCGGCGCGGGCGGTCCTCCACCTCCGCCCGACGGACCACCCACACAGACGCTGGAGCAAGCGGTGCTGGAAACCGCAGCGACCGTTCCGTGGATGCCCGTCAACAACACTGCGGCGCTGTGGCGTTACGCCAAACAGAACGGGCTTCAAGACCAGCAGACGGACGAAATTCATTTTACCTACGGTGGCGCCGACTATATCGCCCAGGTCTTTAATCTCGGCATTGTATATGTCAAGGTTGGCGACTGGGGCAACATCAAGGTCATCCCAAAATAAAGAGAACAGAGATCATGACGGACATTATTCGCCCACTGCCGGCATCGGCACAAGAGTTTTCCGATTGGAAATGGACGCGCATCGAACCATACTATGCGCGCCTCGCCGAGATCGAAATCACTGCCCGGAACATCGAGGCCTGGGTCGCCGACTGGTCGCAGCTGGCATCCTTGATTGACGAACGCTATCAACGTCTCACCCTTGCAACGACACAGGATACTGCTGACGCGGCACTCGAAGCGACCTACAACGAGTTTGTCGAAGTAATTTATCCGCAATATTTTGCCGCCGAACAGATGCTCAAGGAAAAGCTCCTGGCGAGCGGGTTCCAGCCCGCGGGCTTTGAGATTCCCATGCGTAACATGCGCGCCGAAGCAGCAATTTTCCGCCCGGAAAATTTGCCGCTTCAAACGCGGGAGCAAAAGCTCGAAAAGGAATTTGACAAACTGCTCGGCTCGGAAATGATCCTCTGGAACGGCGAGGAGAGAACGCCCGCCCAGATGCTCAAGGTCTATCAAGACCCCGACCGCGCGACGCGCGAGCGCGCGTGGCATCTGGTCCACGACAAGCGCCTGGAAAATCGCGCCGCCCTGAATGATCTATGGCAGCGGATGCTCGAGAATCGTTTGGAAATGTCAAAAAACGCGGGGTTCGTCCTGTCGGACGGCACGGGCGATTTTCGCGCGCTCCGCTGGCAGCAGCTCTTGCGGTTTGACTATACGCCCGACGATGCCAAACAATTTGGCGCGTCTATTCTCGAGGTCGTCACCCCCGTCGCCGAACGAATCTACAAGAAATATCAAGAGCGTCTGGGGCTGGAGACGCTCTGCCCGTGGGACTTGCAGGGACCGCAGGGCTTTGCCATCGCCACCGACCTGCCGGGCGCCAAACCCCTTGCCCCGTTCAAGGATGTCGCCGCCTTGATTGACAAGACGGCGGCGATTTTTGCCGATGTGGACCCGCAGTTGGGCGCATATTTTGAAACCATGCGTGCCGAGCAGCTGCTGGACCTCGACAGCCGCAAAAACAAGGCGCCGGGCGGTTACTGCACCTCTTTTGAAACATCCCGCCGTCCCTTTATTTTTATGAACGCAGTCGGCATCCACGAGGACGTCCAAGTCCTCTTGCATGAAGCCGGACACGCTTTTCACGCGTTCGAGGCATTCCAGCTGCCCTATCTGCAGCAGCGCGCCGTCTCGCTGGAATTCTGCGAAGTCGCCTCGATGAGCATGGAGTTTCTGGGCGCGCCCTATTTGAATCGCGCGGGCGGTTTCTATAATGATGCGGACGCGGCGAGAGCGCGTGTCGAAAAATTGGAAACGGCAATCCTTTATTGGCCCTACATGGCGGTCGTAGATGCTTTCCAACACTGGGTGTATGAAAACCCAAAGGATGCGATGGACCCGAACAATTGCGATGGGGCGTGGGGCACGCTGTGGGACAAATACATGAGGGGGGTGGACTGGAGCGGGCTGGCACCGCAGCGCATGACCGGCTGGCACCGCAAACTACACATATTTTCAAGCCCGTTCTATTACATCGAATATGGGATGGCGCAGCTCGGCGCAGTACAGGTCTGGGCAAATTCCTTGCGTGACCGCAAGCGCGCGACACGGGACTATCGTCGCGCGCTCGCGCTGGGCGGAACAGCTCCCTTGCCCGCGCTGTTTGAGACCGCAGGCGCAAAATTCAAATTCGATGCGCCCACGCTGCAAGAGGCGGTTGATCTGATCGAAACGACGATCCACACGCTCGAGAATTAATCAAAACGGGGCGGCAGTTTGGTCTGCCGCCCCGTTTCATTTGTGCAGTTTGCTCGCCGCCATGGCGGCGCCAACGATTCCCGCGTCGTTCAAGAGTCTGGCGGGCACAATCTCGGCATTGCTCTTGAGATGCCTGCCAAACTTGTCAAACCTTTTACTGATACCGCCGCCGACAATAATCAGGTCAGGCGTGAACAGGATGTCAATCTCGACAAAAAACTCGTTCACCAGCTCTGCCCATTCCTTCCATTTCAAGCCCTTGTCCTCTTTGACCTTGGCAGAGGCGCGCTTTTCCGCATCCTTGCCGCGTATCTTGAGGTGTCCAAACTCGGTATTGGGAAACAGCGTCCCGTCAATAAAGAATGCGCTGCCGATCCCCGTGCCAAAGGTAAACATCGCCACCGTACCCTTGGCACCTTGACCCGCCCCAAACCACATCTCGGCAATGCCCGCCGCGTCGGCATCATTCAACACAGTCACAGAGCATTTCGTCGCTGCGCGGAGCAGCTGTTGAGCGTCACAATTGACCCAGCTCTTGTCCACGTTCGCCGCCGTGAGCGTGACACCATGCCGAACCACCGCCGGAAAGGTCACGCCAATCAACCCGTGATAATCGAAATGCTCGACAATTTCGCGAACGACCTGCGCGCAATTGTCGGGTGTGGATGGCTCGGGCGTTTCGATGCGAAATCGTTCCCCTATAATTTCGCCGGTCGCGACACTCACGAGCGCGCCCTTGATGCCTGACCCGCCGATATCAATCCCCAATCTGATCATCTAGCTGCGCTCCTGAAAAATTTCCTGCTCATACACGATCACGCCTGCCTCGTCTATTCGAATCCGGCTCGCCTTGCGCAACAGATCGAAATCCTGTTCCGACACTATCACCAACGGCAAGATTTTGCCATACAGCTCGCGTCCCACAATCGCGCCCAAACCCAAAATTGCATCGCGCCGTTTCAGGATGATCGCCGCAGGGGCATTGCCCAGACGAATCGCTTCCAGGAGAATCCCCGACCCGGTTGACGAACCGCGCGCGCCCGGCAGCACGAGCACATGCCCCGCCGCCCGCCTGCCGCACAATTCGTGGTGCGTGTCAATGATCGTTCCTTTGCGCGCGTTATATCCGCCCCAAAACGACAGCGGTTCGTTGGTGAACAACGCCTCACCCTCCGCGCACCCTGCAATCAGCGGCTCGCCCTGAATCCTTGGCATCTCATCCAATCTGCGCGTCTCGATAAATTCCCCGTTCGCCATTCGTCAGCTTGTCGTCCAGATGCTCTCATCCAAAACGACCCTGCCCGTGACCGCCGAGGCGACACAGTCGCGCAAACTGCCAAAGACGACGCGACGTTCCAGGAGACTCGGTGTGTAATAAGCATACTTGGCGCTGTTGGTCATGATGATGCGAATCGCCGGTCTCAGCATGGGCGACAACAAAATACAAGTGTCCTCGCACAGGCGAACACCCGCTTGAACCAGAACGGGCAGCACACCGCGCGCCTTGAGCGCCTCGCTCACCATCCGATTGGTCGTCACGATAAATTCGACGGCGGGATTCACCCGTTGTCCCTCGATCACTTGCGCGAGCCGCAAACACTCTTGCAGTGAAAAATGCGGCGAACCCAGCACGACAGCATCGAGCTGCGCGCCCTGCGCGGATGACAAATCGGCGCGCGCGTCGTTCAGTTCCGCAAGCGTAACCTGAATCCGTTCGGCTGCGTTCCCGCCGAGCGCCGCTTTGAGGGTTGGCGCTTCCGGCGTGACCCCGACCGCGTGAAACAGCGCAACACTGCCCGACGATGCCGCGCCCGCGCCCAACGCCTTGAGTCCGTCCTGCGGTGTATCGGGCGGCAGCCCGACGATGACGGGAATTTTGTCTCTGGTGTGGATGCCCAAATAGTGACCGAATACGGGATAGAATGCGTCGTTTTCAAACAATTCCGGCGGAATCCCGACAAGTTCAAAGACCAATTCTCCGCGCCGATTCTCGCTCAAATGCAACCCCGTTTTTGGCACGCGACCTGTGAGCGCGGCGCAGATATCGGTGAAATCCCCGTAGCGATTCGTGCGCGCGCCGACGACCGAGTTGGCAAACACAATCGCGTTCGATTCTGCCCAGGCAATCTGTTGCCCAAATCTTGGCGCGAACGCGGTCTGGTAGGGGGCGCACGTCCACGTCGGAGTACAGCCCATCGCAAGATACGCGTTCGCCATGCGCTGCGCTTTGGTCGCCCACCGGGTGTTCACCCCCCACGCTTGCCAGTTGTGCAGATCGAGCGATGTAGCATTGAGCGATGTCGGCAAGATCACATGCGCGCCCAACGCTGCCAGTTTCTCGGCAAAGTCCAGATGCGCTTCCGATTCATAGATACAGCCGTCCACATGCACCTGTTCCACATCCATCATTTCGTTTGCGCCCAGCACCTCGCCGAGTTGAACGAGAATCCGCATCGCCATTTGAGGCGCCGCGCCCATTTCGCCTTCGAGCAGCTGTTGGTCACGTTTGTTCAGTTTCATCGCGAGGTATTGTATAGCAGCTTTATTTGCGGCAAAAGATGGGGACACAAGATTCAGGTCATTTTTCGCCGACACACAAAACGGCGGCGCTCGAGCGCCGCCGTTCTGCGTGCATCATTTCGGAATCACTTTGATGTTCGCCCAATCCCCCATCTTGGCATAGACAATGCCCAGATTAAACACCTGGAGCAGGTATTCCTGTCCGTTGATATGCGCTTGGATCTCGTCTGTCTGCTGGTCCTGCAGCCCGTTCGCTTTGGCAAAATTCCACAATGCCCCTGTGTTGTTGACAGGCATCCACGGGACTGCGCGAGCTGCCTGCTCGATCGCGGTAGGCACATCTTGCGGCGGTGGGGGCGGTTCGGGCACAACATTCCGCGGCGCAAACGTGAGCAAGAAATTGACGTGATGCTTGAGCGGCAGTCCCATCCCCGCGACAATGTCGCTCTTGTCCTTGTCTTCTACATAGGCGAAATAGGGACCGTTCTTTTTGGCGGGGTCCAGGTTCGCGTAAATATCCACGTTTGCGCGCCCGTCCGCGTCCGTCAGACGCGCGGTGGGCGGGTCATCAACATCTCGCCCCACCCAGTCCACAAACACCTTGACATTGGCGCGTGGTTTGGCGTGGTCATCCAGTACCGTGAACCAGATGTGGTGCTGCCCCTGCGCTTCCTGGTCGTCCTGATAGCGCACCTGCGCCGCGCTCCATTTTCCATTCTCTTTCGGCTTGAGCGTTACGCCCAAAGGTGTCAAGCGATCATCCCATTGCATAGGTTCCTCCGTCAGTCGCGCACGTGAAAACATTATCGCGTAATCACATTTTTGGCGCAAGCTCGACGGATGCAGACCGTCTGCGGTTTGCGTCGTATTTTTGGTCAGGCGTAGGGCACGCTCGCCGCAGCGTGCCGGGCACGGAACGATACAGCGTTCGTTCCCTACGGTGCAAAATCGTGACGCACAACCTACCGGTTGCCCCCCATTGACGCGCAGCGCGTCGCGCCTTTATAATCGCGGCTGTTGGCTTGGCTCTCACCCGCGCAGCGCATCTCGCGCCGCGCGGTCTTGCTCATTTTTCCCGACAGGAGCGGACATGAATAACCGCAGAGAAATTTTCGGTTGGACCATGTATGACTGGGCGAGTTCCGCGTTCAGCACGACGGTTGGCACGGTCTTTCTCGGTCCCTATCTGACCAGTCTTGCCGAATCGGCTACTGCAAGCACGGATGGGCTGTTGTATCTGTTCAACGTCCCGATCCGCTTTGACTCGTTCTTTGCTTACTGCATCTCTGCTTCGGTCCTCCTTCAGGTCACCATTCTCCCCATTCTCGGCGCACTGGCTGATTATTCACATTTACGTAAGCGCATGCTCATGTTTTTCAGCACGCTGGGCGCTGTCGCCACGATTGCCATGTTTTTTATCGGCGCCGACGGCTACTGGCTGGGCGGCATGCTCTTTATCATTGCCAACGTCTGTTTTGGCGCAAGCATCGTCTTTTATAACGCATACCTGCCTGACATTGCCGCCCCGGAAACACGCGATGCTGTTTCCTCTCGCGGTTTTGCGATGGGCTATGCCGGAGGCGGCATCCTGCTGCTGCTCAATCTGATCCTGTATATGTTTGGCGACAATCTCGGACTCGGTTCCGCGATGGTTGCGCGCATCAGTCTCGCCTCCGCCGGTGTGTGGTGGCTTGGGTTTTCGCTCATTACATTCGTCACGCTCCACCAGCGCCATACTGTGCGCGCGCTCCCGCCGGGGGAGAATTACCTCTCGGTCGGTTTTGCCCAGTTGGCGCGACTCCTCGGCGTTTCGACGCGACTCGTCACCATCCTGACGGTGATGCCGCTGCTCATTCCCGTTCTCGTCATTCTCGGAACGCCGATTTTGATTGCGCTCACCCCGGCGCTCGGTCCCATCGCCATTCTGGTGATCTTTATGGTGAAAAAGAGCAAGACCTTGCCGCAGGGCGTCAAGTATCTGCTCGCCTATCTGCTCTATAACGACGGAATTCAAACGGTCATCAATATCGCCGCGATCTATGCCGCCATCGAACTCGGAATGGCGACGACGATGTTGATTCTGGTTATCTTGATGATTCAGTTTGTCGCTTTTGGCGGCGCGTTCCTCTTTGCCTTTGTCGCAAGCCGACTGGGGGCGCGCAATGCGATCATCATTTCACTGTTTATCTGGGCGGGCGTTGTGATCTATGCCTGGCTCGGCATGACCAGTCAGGCGCCGATTTTTGGGATGGAACAACGTCAATTCGAGTTCTGGGTGCTTGGGTTTGTGATTGCGCTCGTCCTCGGCGGCAGCCAGGCGCTCAGCCGCAGTCTATTCTCACAAATGATACCCAAAGGACAAGAAGCCGAGTTCTTTTCCTTTTACGAAGTCAGCGAGCGCGGCACATCGTGGCTGGGACCGTTCGTGTTTGGCGTCGTCAACCAAATGACCGGCAGTCTGCGCGTGGGTCTCTTGTCGGTCATTATCTTTTTCGTCATCGGGCTGGCGCTCTTGTTCACAGTAAATGTGCCGCAGGCGGTCCACGAAGCAAAAGCGGAAGAAAAGCCCGAACCGGCGGCAGTCGCCGTTTGAAGGGGCTCCGCCAAGTCCATAGTGCATCTTTAACAAAGTGATTTTGCGAGTGGCTCAAGTAATTCGCAGTGATAATACTCGCACACGCGTTGCATCAGTTCTGCGCCGGTTAACAAGCGCGCGGGCTCGACAATCGCGCGTTTGCC
>JADZCJ010000077.1 GCA_020851635.1 Anaerolineae bacterium | reverse complement strand
TGCGCGAGATACCCATTTATGGCGATACGATCCTTGCGCCGATGGATGGGTTTTCCGACCTGCCGTTTCGTCTCATTTGCCGCGAGCTCGGTTCTGCCATGTCCTACACCGAGTTTACAAACGCGGATGGTATGCTGCAAAAGCGTTTGCCCGAGAGCGTTGCTCAGCGTCTGAAATTTGACCCATCGGAAAATCCGATGACATTTCAGATTTATCACCACGACCCCGATCGTCTGGTGGAGGCAGCAAAGCGCGCGCTCGATTTGGGACCGCACATTATTGATCTGAACATGGGCTGCTATGTCAAGGACATTGCCGAACGCGGCGCAGGTTCGGGCATGCTGCGTTTTCCCGACCGCATCGAGCAATATTTTTCGCGCGCGTCCCGAGAACTGCCGATCCCCGTCACCGGCAAAATTCGTTTGGGTTGGGATGACCAATCGCGCAATTTCCTGACCGTCGCCAAAATCCTCGAGGACAATGGCGCAAGTCTGATTGCCGTTCACGCGCGCACCAAGGCGCAGGCGTATCACGGCAATGCCGACTGGGATGCGATTGCGCAGATCAAAGCGGCGGTCAAAATCCCTGTTGTCGGCAACGGCGACGTCAAGACAGTTGCCGACATTGCGCGGCTGAAAAACCACACCGGATGTGACGCGGTCATGATCGGGCGCGGCGCAATCGGCAACCCATGGATTTTTTCAGGACGCGACCGCATCGAGGTCTCGTTCGACGAACGCATTGTCCTCTTGCGCCGTCACCTGGCGCTCAACCTGAGTTTTTATGGGCAGCGCGGCGGGTTGATTCTCTTTCGCAAACATGCGGTGAAATATATCAACGGACTGTATGGCGCGGCACAACTGCGTGTCCCCCTGCTCACGGCCGAATCGGTCGCCGAATTTGACGACTTGCTCGGCAAGTTTCAAGAGCAGCTCGACCTCCGCGATCAAAACGAACCACTCTACGCCTGAGAACCCGGCCCAAAGCAAAATCCGACGACATTTGGTCGTCGGATTTTGCTTTGGGCGCAGTCATTTTGCGCGTCGCGTTGGCTGTGCTACAATATTCCTGTTGTTTGGACGACGTTTTTGCGCCGCATTGGGGTCCGGGGCGCCCATGGTCGTCACAAATTATTCGATCCGGAGCTGCCGATGACGCCGTATTGGTTTTCGAAAAAATTGCCCGCATCTCGCCACGGCATTGAAAACGCCATCCGCCTCGCTTTTTGGGCGCACGGCTTTGGCGATACCTATTTTACTTGTGTCAATCCCGAACCGCCCATTCGCTGCACCGGCATCTGGAAAACTGTCAACCCGTTTACGGTCGAATGGGTGCCGAGTGATTATTTCGTGTTGACGCTCCAGGAGCCCAACAAGGACATTCTCGAAGCATTCGAGCGCGTGCTTGGGCATCATGCCCTCGCCGCCTATCGTAACGACGGGGGCAAAGTGGTGGTCGAATGGCGCGCCAAAAATCCGGAAGGACGTTTGCGCGAATTGGAACAAAGTGGAGCCAAGGAACTCGAACGCCTTTCGTAATTTGCGTCAGGCGCAAGCTATCGGGTTTGCAGGTCGTCATGTCTCCGCATCCAATCGCGGAACGGCTTGCAAACCTTTTTTGTTGGCAGGCGCTTTCCGGTTCGCGACTCGTAATGGTCGAGTGGGCGGTCAGACCCCGCCCCTCCAGATTTTGGACACATGTCTGAAAAACTCTTGTTGATCGACGCGCACGCGCTCATCCACCGCAGTTATCATGCCATCGAACGCGAACTGACTTCGCCGACCGGTGAGCCGACCAAAGCGGTGTATGGTTTTGCAAGCACGCTCCTCAAAGTCATCAAGGACCAGCAGCCCGAATACGTTGTGGCGACGTTCGACATGGGCAAGAGTTTCCGCGCGACCCAATTCCCCGAATACAAAGCAAATCGCCCGCCCACCCCTGATGATTTGCGTCCCCAGTTTGCGCGCAGTCGCGAATTTTGCGCGGTCCTCGGCATTCCCGTCTTTGCCCAAGAGGGCTTTGAAGCAGATGATTTGATTGGCACCCTGTCACAGCAGGCGCGCGACGACAAACTGCTCACTCTCATTCTCACAGGCGACCGTGATACCCTTCAGCTCGTGGATGACCAAACCAATGTGCTGATGTTTATCGGTCACACGGGAGAAATCAAGCGGTATGACGTCAAGGCGGTACAGGAACGTTTTGGATTCGGACCGGAACAACTGATAGATTTCAAAGCGCTGCGCGGCGACACGTCCGACAACATTCCCGGCATCGCGGGCGTCGGCGACAAGACCGCGACCAAACTATTGCAAGATTATTCCAACATCGAGGGGGTCTATCAACATCTGGGTGAAATCAAGGGGGCGATTGGCGAGAAATTGGCGGCGGCGCATGAACAGGTCGCGCGAAACAAAGACCTCGTCACCATTGACCGACATGCGCCCGTCAAACTCGACCTGGACGCCGCCCGGTTTGGCGCATATGACCGCGAGAGTCTGATTCAGCTTTTGCGCGAACTCGGTTTTCAATCCCTCGTCTCACGTATTCCCGATTCGACCGGCGAGGCGGGATCAAGCGCGGATGCCGAACCCGAGACACCCCAGGTTAAAGGCGACTATCAAGCGGTCGTGTCCGAGACCGATCTGGATGCGCTGGTCAATCTCATAAAAAAAACCGGGCGCTTTGTGGTGGATGTGGAAACGACGAGTTTGGACCCATTACTTGCGAGCCTCGTCGGAATTGCCATCGGCGTCGGCGGCGGCAAAGCGTACTATATTCCTGTTACAAACAACGCACCCAAACCTGCGCCGCCCCCAAAAAAGGGACGCACCGCCAAAGAACAAAAACAGCCGTCATTGTTTGGAACGGGAGCCACAACACCCACCATCGCAATCACGACCGATAACGCCGACCCGCTCGACACACTGCCGCTCGCCCTCGTCCGCACAAAATTGGCGGGCGTGTTTGCCGACCCCAAAATCGAAAAAATCGCGCACAATGCGAGTTACGACTGGGGCGTCTTGAGGAACTCGGGGTTCGAGGTCAGCGGGATTGACTTTGACACAATGATTGCGGCGCATCTGGTCGAACAAAATTCGCAGGCGGTCGGACTCAAGAATCTCGCGTTCCAATATTTCGGCGCGCAAATGACCGAAATCGAATCGCTCATCGGCAAAGGCAAGAACCAGCTGACGATGGACCAGGTGAGCATTGACAAGCTCACCCAGTACGTGTGCGCGGACGCCGACTATACTTTTCGCTTGTACGAGATTTACACGCCGCTGCTCAAGGAACAAGGCGTCGAGAGACTGTTTCGAGAAATTGAAATGCCTCTGGTGCGCGTGGTGGTTGATTTGGAGCGCGCGGGAGTCTTGCTCGATCTCCACGTGCTCGGCGAATTGGCGCAAGTGATCAACGCGCGCCTGACCGCCATCGAGACCGATATCTATGAAATGGTCGGCGCGCGCTTTAATCTCAACTCACCGGTTCAGCTGAGCGCGGCGCTCTTTGACACGCTGGGGCTTGATTCGCAGGGCATGGAACGCACGAGCACGGGCAAAATCTCTACAGCAGCAGGCGCGCTGGAAAGTCTGCGCGGACAGCATCCTGTTATACCGTTGATTTTGGAACATCGCGAACTCTCGAAACTCAAAGGCACCTATGTGGACGCCCTGCCCGAATTGATTCACCCGGAGGATGGGCGCGTGCACACCAGTTTCAACCAGGCGGGCACGGTCACGGGACGGCTGTCGTCGTCCAATCCGAATCTGCAAAACATCCCCGTCCGCACGGAATTGGGACGCCGCGTGCGCGGCGCGTTCATTGCGCCGCCGGGCATGGTGCTCTTGTCCGCCGACTATTCACAGGTCGAGCTGCGGATTCTCGCCCACGCCTCCCAGGACCCGAACATGCTAAAAGCGTTTGCGGACGGCGAGGACATTCATGCCGCGACCGCCGCCCTGTTGTTTAACGTGCCGATTGATCAGGTGACCAAGGACATGCGCCGACTGGGCAAGACGATCAATTTCGGCGTCGTCTATGGCATCAGCGAATATGGAGTCGCGGGACGCACCGAGCTTTCGATGGAGGAATCACGCCGCCTCATCCAGTCGTATAACGACAAGTATCCCGGCGTCAAGGCGTATATGGACCGCACAAAGGCGATGGCGCGCGACAAGGGCTATGTGGAATCGTTTATGGGGCGCCGCCGCTACTTTGCCGATCTGGGTTCGGGGCGTCGTCTGCCGCCCGCACAAAAAAACCAGGCAGAGCGCGAGGCGATCAACATGCCCATTCAGGCGAGCGCGGCGGACATTATCAAAATCGCCATGGTCCGCCTGCACCAAGCTCTGCACGACCGGAAATTCAAAACGCGCATGATTTTGCAGGTGCATGACGAGCTGGTGTTCGAAAGCCCCGAGCAAGAAGTGGAGCAGGTTGTCCCGCTGATTCGAAAAATCATGTGCGATGCTTATAAATTGGATGCTCCGCTCGACGTCGAGGTCAAGCGCGGCGCCAATTGGCAGACCATGCAAGTTATCCCCGTATGAACTTGTTTAGCTTGTCCGACCTGAAAGCATTTCAGGACGACCACCCCTCGGACCCTACTTTTGATCTCGCGCGCAAGCACACCCGCAACCAGCTGGTGTGGCTGCACGAGAGAATGTATGGCGAAATCCGTGCCCGCCGCTGGGATATCTATTTTCGTCCCGAATGGTCTATAACGCCTGCCGCCGTTTCCGAAGCGCATCCGCGCGTCAACGCGCTCAGGTTGCGATACACCAAGTCCGAATATGTTGCCCGCCTGATGCAAAAACAATACGGCGGTATCTCGTCGTATGACCAATTTGCCTGGCTCGGCGTCGGGATTGATGGGCGCGGCATTTTTTGCGAGTGGAACATTCCCGCCGATGCCAAACTCGACGCACAAAACTTTCGCAACAAACTGGCGCTGGGTCCCGCAGAGAAAAAGACGATCCGCCAAGTCCTTGCCGAATTGGGCGGAGAGGGTGTCTTGGCGCTGCAAGAACAAGACTCGGAAATCCAGCATGTGCGCTGTTCCCGTTTGGTGGATTTGAACGTATTAAACAATACTCTCGAGAAATTTACTCCCGGTGTCCACACCTGGAACCTCGTCATTCGTCTCGCGGTGACCGATAACCGCCTGCAGACCGGCAGCGCCCCCGATGAACTGTTGTACCGGCTCGCGCAGCTCTATGGCTTGCATCAATTTGGAGTCTGGTCGCCGCGCAACAATTATCTGGCGCAGACACTCTCGCGGACCCAGGTGGATGCCGCCGATCAGGAAAAATGATTCGTCACACCATCATTGAACTCGTACGGTCCGGCATTTCTGCCGCGCAGGCGGCGGGAGCTTTGCCGGCGTTTGAAATTCCACAGATTGAAGTCTCACACCCGCCCAAACCCGACATGGGCGATTATTCATCGTCGCTGCCGCTCAAACTCGCCAACGTCGTCAAGCGTCCTCCCCTTCAAATCGCGCAGACGATTGCCAAACATATTCCGGCAAATGACGCCATCGGCAAGATCGAGACAGCCGCGCCGGGCTTTGTCAATTTCACGCTTGCGCCCGCATGGGTGTCTCTGGAAGTTACGCGCATTCTCGCGGCGGGTGCGCGCTTTGGCGATGTCAATCTCGGCGAGGGCAAACGCGCGCAGGTCGAATTTGTCAGCGCCAACCCTACCGGACCGCTTCACATTGGCGGGGCGCGCAATGCTGCAATTGGGGACACGCTCGCGCGGGTCCTCGATGCCGCCGGATACAAAATTGAACGCGAATACTATATCAACGACGCAGGTTCGCAGATTCGGCATTTCGGCGCAAGCATGTATGCGCGCTATGCGCAAGCCGCCGGTCTCGACGTGCCCTTTCCCGAGGACGGATACAAAGGCGCCTATGTCGCCGAATACGCCCAGGAGGTGTTGGCGCGTGACGGACGCAAATATCTGGACATGCCTCAGCCGGAAGCGACGCGCAGGTTGGGTCGCATCGGCACCGACCTGGTCATTGCGCAGGTCCGCAGCACGCTGGAACGGATGCAGGTCTGTTACGACACCTGGTTCTCGGAAAAATCGCTCTACGACAGCGGGTTGTTTGATAAAGTGTTGAAAATGCTGGGGGACCGGAGCTTGCTGTATGAAAGCGAGCAAGCTACGTGGTTCGCCGCCACCAAACTGGGGCTTGAAAAGGACGCGGTGCTCATTCGTTCGCCGCAGATTATTCCCAACCCCGAAGAACGCCCGACCTATCTCGCGTCTGACGTCGCTTATGTGTGGAACAAACTCGTCGAGCGCAAGTTCGACCGCGTCATTTATGTGTGGGGCGCGGGACATCACGGTGACGTGCCACGCGTGTTCGCCGTCGCGCAGGCGTTGGGGCTGGACACAGCGCGCATCCAGATTTTGCTTTATCAGAATGTGCAGTTGACGCGCGGAGGCGAACGCGTGACCATGTCCAAACGCGGCGGCAATTTTGTCAGCACCGATGAGGTTCTGGACGAAGTAGGTCCCGATGCGCTGCGCTTTATGCTGATTACGAGCTCGGCGAACGCGGCAATGGATTTTGACCTGCAGCTCGCTGTCCAGCAATCAAACGATAATCCGGTTTACTATGTGCAATACGCGCATGCGCGTATCGCGGGCATCTTGCGCAACGCCGCCGCGCAGAGCATTACCGTGACAGATGGGAATACGGCTCTGCTCCAGCACCCATCCGAGCTGGCGCTGATCAAGCAAATGCTCAAGCTGGAACAAGTCGTCGAGTTTGCCGCGACAAAACTCGAACCCCATCACCTGACGCACTATGCGCTCGAGCTCGCGCGTGCATTTAGCGGCTTTTATGATGACTGTCCTATTCTGCCGCCAAAGCAGACCGACGCGGACCTGATGCAGGCGCGCCTTGCGCTCGTCCGCGCCGCCAAACAAGTCCTCGCGCGCACTCTGGACCTGATGGGCGTCACGTCACCCGAGACCATGTAATGCAAGAGGCAGGCGGATTGTTGCAAGACACCCCGACAGTTCTCCTCTCCGGATGCCCTCTATGGAGTTTGTAGGCGGTCTCGTCGTTGGAATTCTCGTCGCGGTCGTAATCGGCGCGGTGGCTCTCGTGCTCTTGCTGCGCGATACGGGACCCGTCATTTCGACAGAGCCACTCCCGCCCGACATCGCCCCCTCGGTCACCGTCTTTATGACCGAGCCATTTCTGATCCAGCAACTGCGTGAAGCGCTGGCGAGCGAGGTCGTAGAAACCCAGACCGAAATTCAACAGACCCCGCTGGGGCATATCCCACTCAAAATCAAAATCAACGAGGCGCTGCTCGATGTCCTGCCCGGATCGCGCGCCCAATTCACCGCGCGCATGACGTTTACGGCGTGGAGTTTTCCGCTCTCTTTGCGTCCCGTCACCGAAATTGCCTTTATGCCGCGCGGGGGACGTGTTGAAATCGTCATCAACCACATCCAAATCCGCGGTATCAATGTGCCGAGAGCGCTGGTGGATAACTTTGTGAATGAGGTGCTTGAAACGGCAAAAGCGCGGCTCAACCATTCGCTCACCCAACTGCAGCGTGATACCGGCGTCCAACTCACCAAAATCGAAACTACCCACGACCTCCTCATCCTCGAATTTGCCGCTCGCCCCGCGGGGGGGGGGGGGGGGGGGGGGGGGGGGGGGGGGGGGGGGGG
>JADZCJ010000076.1 GCA_020851635.1 Anaerolineae bacterium | reverse complement strand
TGATTCGCTGTGTCGCTCTAAACAAGATGACGCACGCCGGGATGCCACAGAGTTACAAAGTCGCCTGAGCCAATCCCCCACCAAGGGATTGCTGTGCGTCTGATTTTTGATTCATGCACCAACGCCCAAAGCAAATAGGAAAATCGGCGGTTGATAATCGGTGCGGCGCATGTATAATCATGCCACGATGGCAAAAGGGACCAAAACCGGGAAAACAAACAACGGCGCATCACTCGGTTTCGAAGCCACCCTCTGGGCTGCCGCCGACAAGATGCGCAACAACATGGACGCGGCCGAATACAAGCACGTCGTCCTCGGTCTGATTTTTCTCAAATACATTTCCGATTCGTTCGAAGAATATCACGCCAAACTCGTTACCGAATCCGCGCAGGGCGCAGACCCCGAAGACCCCGACGAATACCGCGCGGTCAACATCTTTTGGGTCCCGAAAGAGGCGCGCTGGTCGTATCTCGTCAACAATGCCAAACAGCCCGCCATCGGCAAACTCATTGACGATGCCATGGTCGCCATCGAGGGCGTCAACCCCTCGCTCAAGGGCGTCCTCCCCAAAGACTATGCGCGCCCCGCGCTCGACAAACACCGCCTCGGCGAACTGATTGACCTCATCAGCACGATCTCGATGGGCGACAAGGAGAATCGTTCCAAAGACATTTTGGGGCGCGTCTATGAATATTTCCTCTCGCAGTTTGCCAGCGCCGAAGGCAAAAAGGGCGGGCAGTTTTACACGCCGCGCTCGGTCGTCCGCGTGCTCGTGGAAATGCTCGCGCCGTTCAAGGGGCGCGTCCTTGACCCCTGCTGCGGCTCGGGCGGCATGTTTGTCCAGAGCGAAAAATTTGTCGAGGCGCACGGCGGGCGCATCGGCGACATTGCCGTCTATGGGCAGGAATCCAACCCGACGACGTGGCGTCTCGCCAAGATGAATCTCGCCCTGCGCGGCATTGACAACGACCTCGGCAGCGAGAACGCCGACAGTTTTCACCGCGACCTGCACCCCGACCTCAAAGCGGATTATGTGCTCGCCAACCCGCCCTTTAACGACAGCGACTGGGGCGGCGACCGCCTGCGCCAAGACAAACGCTGGCAGTTCGGCGTCCCGCCCGTCAACAACGCCAACTATGCCTGGGTCCAGCATTTTGTTTATCATCTCGCGCCCAACGGTGTCGCGGGCTTTGTCCTCGCAAACGGCAGCATGTCGTCCAACATCTCCGGCGAGGGCGAAATTCGCAAAAACATGGTCGAAGCGGACCTGGTGGACTGCATGGTCGCGCTGCCGGGGCAACTCTTTTACTCGACCCAGATTCCCGTCTGTCTCTGGTTTCTGGCGCGCAACAAACGCGACGGACGGCTCCGCGACCGGCGCGGCGAAACCCTCTTTATTGATGCCCGCAAACTCGGCGCCATGACCGACCGCACCCACCGCGAATTGACCGACGCGGACATTGCCAAAATTGCAGGCACCTACCACACATGGCGCGGCGACCCTGTAGGGGCGATTCGAGGAATCGAAGATTCAAAATCGCCCCCTCAATACGCAGACGAAGCGGGCTTTTGCAAAACCGCCACCCTTGACGACATCCGCGGGCACGGCTACGTCCTGACGCCCGGCAGATATGTAGGCGCGGCGGATGTGCAAGAGGATGATGAGTTGTTCGAGGCCAAGATGAAACGATTGACGGCGACCCTGGAAGATCAGTTTGCGGCAAGTGCGCGACTGGAGGCGATCATACGCCAGAACCTTCAGAGCATGGATCTATGAGGGCGCGCCAACTGATATTTCGGGTGCATGCAATCAAACGCATGTTTCAGCGCTCGATCACAATCGAGCAGGTGCGCGCAGTCCTGGAGCAAGGAGAGGTGATCGAAGACTATCCTGACGATACGCCTTATCCCAGCCGGTTACTCCTTGGTTGGATTGATCAGCGTCCACTCCATGTTGTCGCGGCATATAATGCCGAACAACAACAAGTGATTATCATAACGGCATACGAACCCGAAGCAGAACGATGGGATCGGGAGTTCAAGCGGAGGAAGACATGAAGTGCGTAATTTGCAGACAGGCGGATGTCCAGCCGGGCTGGGCGACGGTAACGCTGGAGCGAGACGGTTTGACGTTGGTGTTCAAGCGCGTGCCTGCGCGGGTTTGCCCCAATTGCGGCGAAGAATACCTTGACGAGAGTGTGACAGCCCGGCTTTTGCAGAATGCCGAGGAGCTGGCTCGCGCGGGGGCACAAGTGGATATCCGCGAATATGTCCCGGCTTGAGGCGAGAACCGCCCACAAACCATTCTGCGCGAAAACTTGCGGCGGATGCAAGACAATGGCGAGTTGTTTGACGACAAAATGAAACGACTTACCGGACAAATTGCGGAACAGTTTGCCAAATCCAAAGAGTTGGAAGAAATGATATGCTCGAACCTCAGCGGGCTGGGTTATGACTTTGAGATGTCATTTCGAGCAAAGCGAGAAATCTCCACGCACGAATCAGAATTATCTCTGACCGTTAACCACAAGTCCACCAATGATTGACGTCTCGCCGCACGACCTGGAAACCATCAAGCGCATCCTCGCTGCGCGCGTGCCCGATTTCGAGGCGCGCGCCTATGGCTCGCGCTATCGCTGGACCGCCAAAGAGTATTCGGATTTGGATCTGGCGATTGTGGGTGAGCGTCCGCCTACCCCGATTGAAATGGCAAACCTGCGCGCGGACTTTGAGGATTCCGATCTCCCCTTCCGCGTGGACGTTCTGGACTGGCAGACCATCTCGCCGGAGTATCGACGGGTGATTGAGGGTGGGAATGAGGTAATACAGAAGCGAGATCAAGACAAACGTTCAATCGCCGAGTTACTCGAGAACGGCATTCTTTACATAGGCGATGGTTATCGCGCAAAGAACGAAGAACTCGGCAACCGAGGGCTACCCTTTGCACGCGTGAGTAATATTAATAACGGGTTTCATTTTAAGGACGCTGACCATTTTCCAGAAGAAAATTTACACCGAGTAGGCGAAAAGGTAAGTCGCCCTTCCGACGTAGTATTCACCTCTAAGGGCACTGTTGGACGTTTTGCCTTTGTTCCGCCTGATCTCCCCAAGTTTGTGTATTCCCCTCAAATCTGTTTCTGGCGCGTTCTAGACCCCAAGACCATTGATCCCAAATACTTGTATTACTGGATGCACTCTCGCGAGTTCTTTTTACAAATTAGCGGCGTCAAGTCACAGACAGACATGGCGGACTTTGTCAGCCTTTCTGATCAACGTCGCATGCACATCACATTACCTCGAATCGATATCCAACACGCCATCGCGCACATCCTCGGCACCCTCGACGACAAAATCGAACTCAACCGCCGCATGAACGAAACGCTCGAAGCCATCGCCCGCGCTATCTTCAAATCCTGGTTCGTGGATTTTGACCCCGTGCGCGCCAAAGCACAGGGACGCCAGCCCGTCGGCATGGACGCGGAAACGGCGGCGTTGTTTCCCGATTCGTTCGAGGATTCCGAGTTGGGCGAGATACCGAGGGGGTGGAGAGTTTCAAGAATTGGCGATGAAGTGCGTGTGGTTGGAGGGTCAACTCCGAGTACGAAACAAAGCAGATTTTGGGATGGCGAATTCCATTGGGCAACACCCAAAGACTTGGCATCATTACCAACCCCAGTCTTGGTTGACACAGAGCGCACGATAACAGATCAAGGGTTGGAACAAATAAGTTCGGGATTACTCCCCCCTGGGACCGTCTTGCTGTCCTCACGGGCACCGATTGGTTACCTTGCTATCTCGGAAATACCCATCAGCATCAATCAAGGGTTTATTGCGATGGTTTGTGTAAAGGAATTGTCGAATCATTATGTTTTGCAGTGGACCCGTCAAAATATGGACAACATCATAGGGCGGGCAAATGGGACCACGTTTCTGGAAATCAGCAAGTCCAATTTTCGTCCCATCTCGATACTTGTTCCACCGATGTCAGTCCTGACCAAGTTTAGTGAACAAGCTGTAGCACTACACGACAAAATTGTAAACAACCTTCACGAATCTGCCGCGATTTTACAGATGCGCGACGCGCTGTTGCCAAAACTGATCTCAGGAGAAGTTCAGCTTGAAAATACAGGCAATTTTGTTCTGAACTCTTGAAATCCTATCGCACATTTGTTCCAAGAGGTATATAATGGCAGAAATCAACGTCACCCAAGCCGAAGCTGATCTGCTGCTTGCGATGGAAAAGCATCGTGTGGATGAAAAAGACTGGGATTATCCCGGTTTCGGTGGGTATTTGCGAATTCCACTGATTTCGCCGGACAAGCGCGAGAATTTTTTCTTGGACATAGAGCGTAATAGTATAAACCTCTCCCGTGGCAAGTACCAGAATCGCTCGCGTCAAGTCATAATCCTTGCGCGCTTGGACTTTGGTGGTCCGCCACATCGCAACCCGGACGGGCAGGAAATGCCTTGCCCACACATTCACCTCTATCGAGAAGGATACGCTGACAAATGGGCGATACCATTGCCCAATGAACATTTTCCGAACCCGAACGACCCCTGGCAAACCTTGCAGGATTTTATGCGTTTTTGTCACATCACGTTGCCGCCGATGATTACAAGAGGGCTGCACGCATGATTCATCAAGTTGAAAGTCTCATCGAGGAATATACAAGGTGGCTCAAGGACAAGACCGTTCTCCGCGAGGTTGGAGATTGGATTGAAATTACGACGCCATTTCTCGACCGCCACAATGACTATATTCAAATCTACGCCCGTCGTGATAATGGTGGCTTTATTCTGACCGATGACTCGTACACCATCGAAGATTTGATTACCTCGGGAGTCAAACTCGACAACCAACGTCGTCAGGATTTGCTCAATGTCACCTTGGCAGGTTTTGGGGTGCAACGTCACGATAATGCGCTTCAAGTGCGCGCAACTCCACAGAACTTTGCACTCCGCAAGCACAACCTGGTTCAAGCCATCTTGGCAGTCAATGACCTTTTCTACCTTGCATCTCCATACGTCGCTAACCTGTTCCGCGAGGATGTAATGGCTTGGCTCGAGCTGCATGAGGTTCGTTACACGCCTAATGTCAAGTTCACGGGCAAGAGTGGATTCGATTACCAGTTCGATTTTGTAATTCCCAAATCCAAGCTTGAACCGGAACGGATTGTCAAAACAATCAGCCGCCCAACCAATGACGCGGCAAAAGCATTCATCTTGAGTTGGACCGATACCCGCGAAGTTCGGCCGTCTGATTCGCGCGCCTATGCTTTTCTAAACGATTCGGAACATCCCACACAGGAATCGGTCATTGATGCGTTAAGGAGCTATGAAATCAACACAGTTCTTTGGACCCAGCGCGACCGAGTCCAGGCGCAACTTGCCGCATAAAGTCAACTTCTTCCCTCTGCGTTATATCACCCAACTTACATAACGAATTCGTTATATAAGTTTTTGGCTCGAAACTTACATATGGCTTTTACCGAGTCCGTCGTCGAACAAGCATCCCTGGATTGGCTCCATGAACTGGATTGGAACATCGCTGCGGGTCCCGAGACCGCGCCCGAAACCCTCTACGCCGAGCGCGAGGATTTTTCGCAGGTCGTCCTCGAACGCCGCTTGCGGGACGCCCTCGCGCGCCTGAATCCCCACCTCCCGCCCGAAGCGCTTCAGGACGCCTTTAATAAACTCACCCGTCCCGCGCACCCTTCCCTGCTCGCCAACAACCGCGCGCTGCACCTCATGCTCGTCAACGGCGTGACGGTGGAATACGCGGGCGACGGTCGGATCGTCGGTGACACGGCGCGCGTCCTCGATTTCGACCACGCCGTAAACAACGATTGGCTGGCGGTTAATCAGTTTACGATTGTCGAGAACCACCACAACCGCCGCCCCGACATTGTCCTCTTTGTCAACGGTTTGCCCCTCGCCGTCATCGAGCTCAAAAACGCCGCCGACGAGGACGCCACCATTTGGGATGCGTTCAAGCAGCTCCAGACCTACAAAGCCCAAATCCCCTCGCTCTTTGTCTATAACGAGGCCCTGATCATTTCCGATGGGCTCGATGCCCGCATCGGCACGCTCACCGCCGACAAGGAACGCTTTATGCCCTGGCGCACGATGGACGGCGAGACCATCGCCCCCGGCTCGGTCTCGCGGTTAGAGGTGCTGTTGCGCGGAGTCCTCGACCGCCGCCGCTTGCTCGATCTCGTCCGCCATTTTATCGTTTTCGAAGACGACGGCGCGGGGACGCTCGTCAAAAAGATGGCGGGCTATCACCAGTTTCACGCCGTCAATGTTGCCGTCGCTGAAACCATCCGCGCGGTCGGTCTGCCCGCCCGCTCCGCCCGCGAAGAATACGGCGGCTATTATGCGCGTCCCCAACCCGGCGGCGAACCGGGCGACAGGCGCGTCGGCGTCGTCTGGCACACCCAGGGGTCGGGCAAATCGCTCACCATGGTCTTTTATGCGGGCAAACTGGTCCTCGACCCCGCCCTCCAAAATCCCACCCTCGTCGTCCTCACCGACCGCAACGACCTCGACGACCAACTCTTTGGGACGTTTTCCCGCTGTCGCGACATTTTGCGCCAGACGCCCAAACAGGCGGCGGACCGTGAGGATTTACGAAAACTCTTGAACGTCGCCGCGGGCGGCGTGGTCTTTACCACCATTCAAAAATTCCTGCCCGACGAGACCTCGAAGGTTTCCGCGAACGCCGTGAACTTGCAATCAAGTTCGCCGAAAAACCTTCGAGGTCTTTCCGACCGTCGCAACATCATCATCATTGCCGACGAAGCGCACCGCAGCCAGTACGATTTTATTGACGGCTTTGCGCGCCACATGCGCGATGCCCTGCCCAACGCCTCGTTTATCGGTTTCACAGGCACGCCCATTTCCAAAACGGACGCCAACACGCGCGCCGTGTTTGGCGATTACATCAGCGTCTATGACATTTTGCGCGCGAATCTCGACGGCGCGACCGTGCCGATCTATTACGAGGGGCGGCTCGCCAAACTCGAACTCGACGCGAGCGAACGCCCGCTTCTCGACAAAAAGTTTGACGAGGCGACCGAAGGCGAGGAAGTTTCCCACAAGGAAAAACTCAAATCCAAATGGGCAGCTCTCGAAGCGGTGGTGGGCGCGGACAAGCGCGTTCACCTGATTGCGGATGACATCACCCAACATTGGGCACAGCGTCTGCAGGCGATGGACGGCAAAGCCATGATCGTTTGCATGAGCCGCCGCATCTGCGTGGACATGTTTAACGCGCTCGTTGCCCTGCATCCCGAATGGGCGAGCGACGACGATCAAAAAGGCGCGCTCAAGGTCGTCATGACCGGCTCGGCGTCTGACCCGCTCGAATGGCAGACTCACATTCGCAACAAGGCAGCGCGCGAAGCCATCGCCAAACGGTTCAAGGACCCGAACGACCCGCTCAAAATCGTCATTGTGCGCGACATGTGGCTGACCGGGTTTGATGTGCCCTCACTCCACACGATGTATGTGGACAAGCCGATGCAAGAGCACGGCTTGATGCAGACGATCGCCCGCGTCAATCGCGTGTTCAAAGACAAGCCGGGCGGCTTGATTGTGGATTATCTCGGTCTCGGGGAACAACTGCGCGAGGCGGTGGCGCTCTACACTGAAAGCGGCGGACAGGGCGATACGACGATTGACCAGACGCAAGCCGTCGCCGTCATGCTCGAAAAATACGAAATCACGCGCGGGCTCTTTTACGGCTTGAATTGGTCGCGCTGGATGGACGGCACGCCTGCCGAACGCCTTTCCCTGCTCCCCGCCGCACAGGAGCACATCCTGGCTCTGGAGGACGGCAAAACGCGCTTGTTGCAAGCCGTCACGGAACTCTCTCAAGCGTTCGCGCTCGCCGTGCCCCATCCGCAAGCTATCGCCATTCGCGATGATGTGGGCTTTTTTCAGGCGGTGCGTTCCGTCGTCGCCAAGACGACGGGCGAGAGTCAGCGCGACACAGACGCGCTCGACCATGCGATCCGGCAAATCGTTTCGCGCGCCGTGGCTTCGGATCAGGTCGTGGATATTTTCTCGGCGGCGGGTTTGAAACGTCCCGACATTTCTATTCTTTCCGACGAGTTTTTGGCGGACGTAAAAAACATGCCCCAGCGGCATCTCGCCATCGAGCTCTTGCGCAAACTCTTGAACGACGAAATCAAGACTCGTTCCGCCAAGAATCTCGTCCAGTCTCGTTCCTTTGCCGAAATGCTCGCCCGCAGCATCCGCGCCTATCAAAACCGCGCCCTCGACACCGCGCAAATCATTCAGGAACTCGTCGGCCTCGCGCAAGAGATGCGCGAGGCAAACAAACGCGGCGAGGAATTGGGACTGACCGAAGATGAACTCGCCTTTTACGACGCGTTGGAAGTGAACGACAGCGCGGTCAAGGTGTTGGGCGACGACACGCTCAAGACTATTGCGCGCGAATTGGTGGAAGCGGTCCGCAACAATGTCACGATTGACTGGACCGTCCGCGAATCCGCTCGCGCCAAACTCCGCGTCATGGTGCGCCGCCTGTTACGCAAACATGGTTATCCGCCCGACAAACAGGATAAAGCGACAGAGACGGTGCTCGAACAAGCCGAACTTATCGCTAGAGATTGGGCAATATAGCATCGCGCCAAATTTTTAAGGTTCCCCGCCCCATTTACGTATTGACATTCAGCACATCCGTTCTATACTATCCATAGTAACGAGTTCACTCGTTCCCTGCCCGGACGGTCCGCCCTCTGCGGTCTCACCCCCGCACCTTAACATTTTCGCGCGCCATGTTCCAATGAGGTTTGATTTTCCTTTCGCGGCGGTGCCCTTTACCGCATTTCTCGGCGGTGTATTCCACCGCATCCTTTCGCGGCTTTCGTGACTTTTCGCGGCGGTGCCCTTTACCACATTTCGCGGCTTTCGCGACCTTTCGCGACCTTTCGCGACCTTTCGTGACCTTTCGTGACCTTTCGTGACCTTTCGCGACCTTTCGCGACCTTTCGCGACCTTTCGCGACCTTTCGCGACCTTTCGCGGCTTTCGCGGCTTTCGCGACCTTTCGCGACCTTTCGCGACCTTTCGCGACCTTTCGCGACTTTCGCGACCTTTCGCACCTTTCGCACCTTTCGCACCTTTCGCGACCTTTCGTGACCTTTCGTGACCTTTCGCGTTCCAAACCCTGTTCCCTGCACCGCGCCCC
>JADZCJ010000075.1 GCA_020851635.1 Anaerolineae bacterium | reverse complement strand
GGTGGGGAAATACCCGGCTCCATTCCGAACCCGGAAGTCAAGCCCACCAGCGCCGATGGTACTCGAGGGGCGACCCTCCGGGAGAGTAGGTCATCGCCATGAGAATTCTCTTTTTTTTGTTTTCGCAGCAAAAGACCGCATGTTTCAAATGACATGCGGTCTTTTGTTTCCGGTTTTGGGAGGAGTTTACTCGATTACGTACCCCAACGCGCCACCGCCCAACAGCCCGCAGAGCGCGCTTCCCAAACCCCACAACAAGCTGGCAACAATCAAGTTGAATGGATCGCTTGCCGTAAAACGGGCGACCAATTCGGCGAGCGGCTCTGCCAGGAGATCGTTCAACGAGGCCTGCATCAAATAACCAATCCCAAAGCCCACTGCCCCGGCGACGACAAGCAGGGCGAGTTTTTTGAAATCCCAAATTGCGATACCCAAAAACAGACCGAGCAAGCCGCCGATAATGGCGTGTTGCAAGATCACATACGCTTCGACGGTCGTTCGGCTGACGACTTCGGGTTGGATGCGCGCGATCAAGAGCATGCCGGTTGCGAGATATCCGCCACCACAGCCAAGGATGCCACTGAGCGCGAACAAAAGTGTGAACGATTTCCACTGCATCGTCGAGGCGAGATATGCCGCGCCGAGCGCCCCCGCCGCGCCATAGAGTAATGTGCCCAGCGCCAGGAGCAGGTTTGGATCTACGATGTTGATGGTCAAGATGCGCGTCAAGAGTCCCATCGCGGCGAATGCGATGGCAAAGCCCTGCGCCCCGGCAAGGGACGCGCCCGCAAGAAACGTGCGGGGATTGGTTGTTGCGCTAGAGATGGTGTTCATAAAAAAAGCTCAAATCCGACGGATGAACGCTGCGGCGAGCGTTCGCTACCAGATTTATCCTGCAAAAACCCGCCCCGCCCACCAGCCAAAGGAATGGCTTTTGCCGTCGAGGACCTCTTGCACGAGTTCGATACGGCGCCAAGCAAGCTGGGCTTGTTCGGGCTCGAGATATTGATCAAAGGTTTTTTCGAGAGTAACCGTGTTGTCGAAGACTGTTTTCCAGAGCCGATAGTCATTATTGGCAATGTGATACAACCGCCCGCGGTTGATTTCTTCTGCTTCATCACCGCCGTCGGTAACTCGATGGTCAACCAATAGCGCCGCCGAATCCTGGATATCCTCGACTACAAAATTGATGCGCGCGAGTTTTTGCAGGAGCAGATCCGCCAGCGACAGGGTGAGTGGCGTGATGCTGAGACGCGATGTGAAATCGAGGGTAAAGTCTTGATGCAGGCGCGGTTGGAAAACTTTGATCATCACTTTGTCTTGGGTATAGCGCAGTTCGTTCGCCGATTCATCCGCGGGCACAAAGCCGCGGTCGGTGAACACTTGACTCACGCGTGTCCAGGCGTCCACCGCTACGACAAAATCAAGGTCCTTGTTTTCGCGCTGAAGGCGCTGGTTGGATTCGATGCTGGGGCAGCGGGCATAGATGGCAACGCCGCCGAACATGCGTAGAGCGATGTCGCGCGCCTGCGCGTCATTCACCAGCGTCGTGCCGAGTTGTGCGAGTTCATTCGTTGTCATTATGTATCAAGTTGATGAGGTCATTCATTTTTCGGTGCGAGATTTCTCTCGCTCGGCTGCGCTCGAGATTGTTCGAAATGGCATTTGCCAATAACCGGTGCGAGCTTTCTCATTTTTTGTAATGATCCCCTGTGATGGGGTCTAGATTTCATCGGCGGAATCTTGAACAGCGTTCAGCGTTGCTTCAATGTCCGAGTTGGTGTGTGCGGTCGAGATGAACCAGCGGCCCAAACCGTTTGGATAGATGAGTACGCCGCGCCGACGCAGGGCGACTTGAAGTTTGCGGAATTTTGCCAGATCGGCGTACTGGGCGGCGTCACGATATTCGCGAATGGGTTGGGGCGAAAAATAAATCTGCATAAAAGAAGCGACACGCTGGACCTGAACCGGAATGCCGGCGCGCTCGAAAATGTCCTTGACTCCGGCGGCGAGTTTTGCGCTGATGCGCTCCAGATGTTCGTATGTGCCCGGTCGGTCCAATTCGTCGAGCGTGGCGTTCGCCGCGCTCATGGCGACGACGTTGGCGTTATAGGTGCCTGCATGCAGAATCTCGTCCCGCGCGATCGGTTCCATGACTGTGCGACTGCCGCCATACGCTGCGACCGCAAACCCCGCGCCGAGCGCTTTTGCAAGGATGGTGATATCGGGTTTGATGCCGTATAACTCTTGTGCGCCGCCGCGCGACGCGCGCAAGCCGGTGATGACTTCGTCAAAAATCAAAAGAATGTCGTTGTCGCGCGTCACCTCGCGCAGGAACTTGAGATAACCCTCCATCGGTGGAATGACGCCGCAGTTTGCCATGATAGGTTCGGTGATGACGGCAGCGATTTCGCCGCGATGGTCACGGATGGTCTTGCGCAGGATGTCGGCATCGTTCCAGGGTTGAGTGATGACAAGGCGCGCATAGTCCATTGGCGTGCCGGCTGCCGCGGGAATGGTGCGGGGCGAGGTGCGCGGTCCCAGGTCTTTGATGGCAGGATGATAGCTGTACTCGGTAGCGTCGGTCCAGCCGTGGTACTGCCCCTCAAATTTGATAATTTTGTCGCGCCCTGTAACAGCACGCGCGAGACGGATGGCATAGTGCGAAGCTTCGGAACCGGAATTGGAAAACTTGACAAGCTCCATCGAAGGAAAGCGGTCGCGAATTTTTTCAGCGACCCGCTGTTCCATTTCGTAGGGCAGGGCAAACATGTTGCCATATTCGAGAATCGCTTCGGCGACCGCCTGCGTGACGCTGCGGGGACGATGCCCGAGAATGAGCGGACCATGCCCGAGAACGTAATCAATGTATTCGTTCTCGTCCACGTCATAGAGGTGCGAACCATCTCCGCGTTGAATCATGGGAGGATAGGGCAGCCAACCGGCGGAGGTGCCGCGCACGATCGAGGTCACACCACCGGCGACGGATTCCTGCGCACGGGCAAAGAGTTCGGCAGAGCGGGTGTTTGATTCCAAAGAGATGCTCATGTGGGATATTATAACGCGAGTTTAGAAAAAAGACCTTTGAGGTGAAGAAAAAAATGCCGCTTGCCAGCGACGCAAAAAAAACCGGCGCGTTTGGATTGCGACGCGTCCGGGTGGAGCAGAGAGAGTGGGCGAGGCAGGGATCGAACCCGCGACCTCCTCGGTGTAAACGAGGCGCTCTGACCAGCTGAGCTACTCGCCCAATTATTTTGCGAACGCGAATGTAACATTGGCGGAATAGTTTGTCAATTCGTTTCTTGCTGTGGTACAATATGTTGCTATTGTGCATCCGGTTTTACTCGGAAATGCGGAGTATTATGCGCGTGACACTGAAAATAATACGTTCTTTGACGGTCTTGTGGCTTGTTGCCGCGCTGCTGGCGATCACCTTGTTGCCTGTTTGGGCTGCGCCCAACGCGCGTGATTGCAGCGGCGGGAACGCCGCCATCCTCGCTCCGGTGGGTGGGACGACCGTTTTTGGAATTGTCCAAATCGAAGGAACGGCATCGCTCGGCGCAGATTTTCAGTATTACAAGCTGGAATTTGCGCCCGCCGGAACCGAAGCATGGGGCGACCTCGCGGGGCAAGCGCCGCAACAAGTTGTGAATGGTCAGCTGGGCGTCTGGGACAGCGCAGCTGTTCCGGATGGATCGTATACCCTGCGTTTGCGCGTGGTGGACCCGACCGGTAACTATTGCGAAGCCATGGTCACGAATATTCTCGTGCAAAATTCCGCGCCACCAACCCCGACGCTCGATCAAACCCTGCCCAGTCCGACTCCCGAAGAGACCGAAGCGCCGCCAATTCAGAACGCCGTGCCCACGCCCCTCCCGACGACGCCCCCGGCGGATGAAAGCGGCACACCCGAACCGACTGCGACACCGGCGGCGCCGGAAGGAACCCCCGAAGCGGGTTCCGGCAGCTTGGGCGGTATAGAATTTGATCAGATCTTGCAAGCTGCAGAGGATTTTGCGACGGCGATCGGGCGTATCTTTTTGTTTGGGATTGTCGCCATGGCAGGCATTTTCTTTTTCGTCGGCGTTGTGTATTTTGTGCGGCGGGTGTTGTGAGCGGGCATGCCTGATTTTAACGAAATCATCAACTCGTTCGTCTCGTCAATGCCTGACTTGTTTGACGCGTTTTGGCGCGGCGCCCAATACGCGATTGGGTTGTTTGTGTTGGTGGGGATTTTGTATTTTTTGAAAAGGTATTTATAGCCCGCTCGTTCAAGCGACGAGGGGGGATGGATCCGGTAATGCCGATTTCTACGAAATGGTTGACGCGCAAACTGGGGCGCAGTGATGCGGTACTGGCCTCGCACAAGCCGATGAAATTGATTGTGGGGTTGGGCAACCCCGGTCTCAAATACGCGCGCAATCGTCACAATGTGGGGTTTATGGTCTTGAATCAACTGGCGCGGACCGAGGGAACCGGATTTAACCGGCAGCGGTTCAATGCGCAGTTGGCTGAGGTGACGCTTGGCAGGGAACGGGTGCTTTTGCTCAAGCCACAAACGTATATGAATGCTTCGGGGAGCGCGGTGGGGAAACTTGCCGCGTTTTATCGCGTGGGGCGCGCGAATGTGATGGTCGTGTATGACGACCTGGACCTGCCCCTGGGCAAGCTGCGGCTGCGCGCGAACGGGAGTTCGGGCGGGCATCACGGGATGGAATCAATCATAAACACGCTTGGCGGCTCGGATATTCCGCGTTTGCGTGTGGGCATCGGGAGACCGGACCCCAAGCAAGATGTGGGGCATGTGTTGGGAAATTTTTCGGAAGAGGAACAGAGTGTGTTGGATGATGTGCTAAAGCGCGCGGAAGGGGCGCTGCGGGTTTGGGTGGGTGAGGGGATTGTCAAGGCGATGAATTTATATAACGGATAGGCGAGGGAATGCGGCGACTCTGGGGCATTCCCTCGCCCATCAACAGGACTCTAGTTGTAGATCATAAATAGCATGAATCTGGCTGGAATTTTGCCTTTACTGGATGATACGCCCGAATTTCGGGCGTTGTTGGCGCGTCTCGATGCGGGGAGTGTTGTCACCGAACCACTGGAGGTGCTGGACGCCGCGCGCCCGTTTGTTTTGGCGACGCTGCAGGAAAAGCGGTCGGTACCGATTGTGATTGTGACGGCGCGGACGGAACGGGCGAAACAGTTGTGGGCGGACCTGACCTCGTGGAGCGCGCACCCGGAACGCATTTTTTTCTTTGCCGAACCTGACCCGCTTCTTTACGAGCGACTGCCGTGGGCGTCAGAAACGATTGCGCTGCGGTTGGCGGCGCTCTCTGCGCTCTCGGCGCAGGCGGGAAATGCTCACCCGACGGTTATTACGACGATGCGCGCATTGATGACGCGCACAACGCCGCGCGCAGATTTTCAACGCGGGGTGTTTGTGCTGCGACGCGGGGAATCGTTGTCGCTGAGCAACATGTTTTCCGCGTGGACGGCGCTGGGGTACGAGCACGCGGCGGTAGTGGATATGCCCGGGCTGTTTTCGCGGCGCGGCGGGATTGTGGATATCTGGCTGCCTTCTCGGACAAGCCCGGTACGCGTGGAATTGGTCGGCGATGAGGTCGAGACGCTGCGCGAATTTGATCCCGCGACCCAACGGTCAGGGCGAAATATTGAAATGTTGATGATTACGCCCGCGAGCGAAGCCGAGATCACGCGCGCCCCGCAGGTGGCGGAAATTGCGCGCGGTTGGGACATGTCCACCCTTCATCCTGTGGCCGCAAATGGCTTTCGGCAGGATATTGACCAGCTCGAAAACAAACAGCGGTTCCGCGGCATTGAATTTTACCTGCCTTATTTTACAGAGAGGTCAGCTGCGTTGTTGGATTATTTGCCCGAAAATGCGCTGCTGGTGGCGGACGATTGGCAAGAACTGGAAGCCATGACCGAGCAGTTTGAGCAGCAGGCGGAGCAGGTGCGCCAGGACTTGGAAACACGCGGGGAGATTCCGCACAACCTGGCAAAACCCTATTTTTCATGGGCGGAGCTCCGCGACAAAATGTTGTGTTATTCGCGTATCTTGTTTGATTATCGCGGCGTGGATCAAGTTCCCGCGCTGCCGTTTGTGCCCGGCGAACGGTTTGGGGGTCAGGTGAAACGCGTTGTGGAAAGAATGATGGCACAGCGCGGCGATGGGGCGCGCACGGTGGTGGTGACGCGGCAGGCGGAACGCATTGCCGATTTGCTGCACGAGCGCGGTTTTTTTCTCAAGCCGAGGACGGAGATTACACACGTACCCGAACCCGCACAAATTGAACTGGTGCAGGGCGCGCTGACGGAAGGGTGGAGACTGGAGATCAGAGACTCGAATCCGGAGACCGGAAACTCTGGTGTTGAATCTCCAGTCTCCCGTCTCGTTCTATTGACGGATGCAGAGATCTTTGGCTGGTCACGTCCGAAACCGCGCCGTTTGACGACGCATGCCCGCACGCAATCGCCCGAAGCATTTTTCTCGGACCTCGACGTGGGCGATTATGTTGTGCATATTGATCATGGGATTGGCGTTTTCAAGGGTTTTGCAAAACTGGATTTGGGCGGACCCGATACCGAATACCTGTGGCTGGAATATGCGCAAGGCGACAAATTATATGTGCCGGTGCATCAGCTCGATCGCCTGAGCCGGTATGTAGCGCCCGGCGGACACAAACCGACGCTGCATCGTTTGGGCACGGCAGAATGGGTGCAGGTCAAAGAACGCACAAAAAAAGCGGTCGCGGATATTGCCGGAGAGTTGTTGGAGCTGTATGCGACGCGCGAAATAGTGAGCGGTCACGCGTTTTCTGATGACACGCAATGGCAGTACGAACTGGAGGCGTCGTTTCCTTATATCGAGACGCCCGACCAGTTGACGGTCATTGATCAGGTCAAACAGGATATGATGCAAAAGCGTCCGATGGACCGGCTGGTGGTCGGCGACGTGGGTTATGGGAAAACCGAAGTGGCGCTGCGCGCGGCGTTCAAAGCGGTGATGGATGGCAAACAGGTGGCGATTTTGGTGCCGACGACCGTCCTGGCGCAGCAGCATTTCAACACGTTCAAAGAACGGCTCGCGCCGTTCCCCGTCACCGTGGAAATGTTGTCACGTTTCCGTTCGGACAAGGAAGCGGATGAGATTGTGACCAAGCTGGGCGAGGGTTCGATTGATATCGTAATCGGCACACATCGCATTCTGTCCAAGGATGTAGTCTTTAAGGACCTGGGCTTGATGATTGTGGACGAGGAGCAGCGCTTTGGGGTTCAGCACAAGGAACGGCTCAAGCAGCTGCGCGCGCACGTTGATGTGTTGACGCTGACGGCGACGCCGATTCCGCGCACGTTATATCTTTCGCTCAGCGGCGCGCGCGACATGAGCACGATCGAGACACCGCCGGACGAGCGCTTGCCGATTCGGACGTATGTGGCGACCTATGAAGACGGATTGGTGCGCGATGCGATTTTGCGCGAACTGGACCGCGGCGGACAGGTGTTTTTTGTGCATAACCGCGTGCAGGGCATCGGAATTGTGGCAGACCAACTGCGAAAACTTGTGCCTGAAGCGCGCATCAGCATCGGACACGGGCAGATGCATGAGGACCGGCTCGAATTGGTGATGGGCGAATTTGCCGCGGGGAAGTATGATGTGCTGGTGTGCACGACCATTATCGAGAGCGGGATTGATATTCCGAACGCCAATACGATCATTATCAATAATGCCGACAAGTTCGGGCTGGCGCAATTGTATCAACTGCGCGGGCGCGTAGGGCGGAGCGCGGCGCGGGCGTATGCGTACTTTATGTATGACAAACGGTCGAATTTGTCGGACGAAGCGCGCTCGCGGTTGCAAACGATTGCCGAGGCGACGGAATTGGGTGCGGGTTTTCAGGTGGCGATGCGCGATCTGGAAATTCGGGGCGCGGGCGAGATTCTGGGCGCGCGGCAGTCGGGGCATATCGCGGCGGTTGGGTTGGACCTCTACGCGCGGCTCCTGGCGGGCGCGATTCAAGAGGCGCGCGCGAACGCAGAGCCGGAGCGCAAGAATGGCAAGATGGGTGTGAATCCGGCGCAGCGGATGTTGAACGCGCCTGCGATTGATTTGCCGCTCGTGTCGCAGATTCCCGAAGACTATGTGGCTGACAGCGCGCTGCGTTTGCGCTTGTACCGGCGCCTAGCGGACGTGAACGAAGACAAGCAGGTCGAAGAAGTGGTGCGCGAATTTCAAGAACGGTTCGGTCCGTTGCCGGAACAGGTTGCGAATCTCTTGTTTTTGCTGCGCGTCAAGCTGGCGGCGACCCGGGTGAACGCGGCGACGGTGATGCTCGATGATGGGCGAATTTTAGTGCGGTTTCGAGAGGAGGACAGCGCGCGGATGGAACGGCTGAATATAAAGTTTGCGCCGCGCGTGCGCGCCTCGCGCGATCGTATGTGGCTGCCGGGACCCGAGATTGATGAGCAATGGCGTGACCACCTGCTCGACGTGCTGGACTGGCTCGCGCGTCAAATGCCGCGGCGGTAATGATTTGAATCTATGGGAGTGACCTCTTTGCCCGCGCAACTCGCGGGCATTCTTGTTCTGGGCACCGGCATTGCGTACTGGTTGGGGTATGGCGCGACTGAGATTGGCAGGCAACAGCATCTCAAGAAGCATACCGATGCTTGTCAGCGCAATTCAAATATTTCAATACTCATCGAATTGTGGCCAAGACCATCCACTCCCGTAAAAGGAATCTGTCGAGACTCTGTGCTGTCCAGAAGCTCGACCTCGAGCCGATAGCGTCCCTTACGGAGGACGGCGGGAAGTGAAATTGGATATTCGGTCATCACGAGTTCTTGCGCGAGCCAGTGATGTGTCGGGTAAAGAAAAGACAGGACCGGATTATCTGTAGTCTCGTAAACGATTGTGTCTGTCGGGTCTCTCAGGGTGACACCAACTCGCAAGGGTTCCAAAATTCGTTCCCTGGAACGCCATGCAATCTGCACGACCGCTGTATCGTTTGGCTCAAATTCCAGTTCGTTGGACATGACTGTCAGCAGGCCCATGCTTGGCGCAGTATTTGTCGGGTTTGTATCAGCGACGAGCTGTACGCGAGAGTTATCGTCCAGTGCTTTGAGCGATTTGCCATCGAGCGTCACCTCAATTTCACAATCGCCGCTCTTGTTCGGAGCAACGATTTTCCATTTGACACCGTCGGGGCGGCCTCGCAAGACAGGAGGGAATGTAATCAAAGAATGATATGTCATTGGGAGCGAATTTGGGCAGTACCAAGTAATGGCGAGGGGATGCGCAGCGAGATCATCATTCACAATCGGATAGTGTCTGGAATGTTGCAAGACAAGATACCCAATATACTCCTCTCCGGCGCGCCCAAAGTGCGGGGCGAGATACTCGATAGTGAGCGGATGTTTGGGCGCATCACCTTGAACGCGATAAACAAAAATATTTGCGTCATGCCATTCGAGCATCAAACCCTCTAGTTTGCTCAAGGCAGCCCGGGTCTTGTTCCACTCGTCCTCGCTATACTCGTCGGCATGAAAGATCCAATACCGCACGTCAAATTCTCGCAGCATGTTTATGATTCGGGTTGCCGATATTAAAATGTCATCATTCATTACGCTCAAAAAATCGAGCATTGTCGCCGGTGTGAAACTTGCATATCCCAACGGTGTCGAATGCCAATGCACAGTACTGAAATACATGGGACGGGTAAGCCACTCTACACCGTCACCGCGCAAAGGCATCTCGATGTAGTTACCTTTGGGCTGTTGCGCGAGCCATCTATAGACAGCTGGAATATCTCGTCCAACCTGGACAGGCACGATATCCAGGGGGGGCGCGAAAAATTCCAGTCCCACCAAAGAGAGCGCGCCAATGCTTAGCAAGGTGGCTATTGTTGTCGGACGATTCAGCACGAGGCGTTTAAAGCCGAGTGCTGCTAACAGAGACAACCCAAGCATTCCGATTACGAAAAAGCGCGATGGCGCGCGTGTCCCTTGAAATCCGGGGACCCATTGATGTAGTGCCCGGTAAAGTAACGAAGGAACCCGAAAATCATTTGCAAGTTCAACCGTTGGGCCGAACGCTATCAGCAGGAAAATTCCTACCAGAATCATCCAGAACAATTTTTCCGGCATAGTCTGGCGGGTGATGACGCCAATGCACGCCAGAATTATTATGACCACGCCAGGAAATAGCGCATCGGCGCCCGCGTTGCTCAGCCAGTTGCTCGCAATCAGATTGCGAGATGCAACTGTAAGAAAGGTTCCAGGAAGCGCCGCGAAAATTTGTGCTTGCTCCAAAGAACGACCCAAGCCAAATGTCTGATTAACTTGAAAATAGGGCAAAGCAGCCGCTGCTATCAAAAGTAAGGAGGGTATCAAGGCAAACAAAAGCCGAATGATATTCTTGAAGCGAATCTGCTTGTAATGCGCAGCCAAAAGATATGCCGCATAAATGCCAAGCGCTAACACCAACATCAAAGCTGAATACCAGGATGACAGCACCTGGGCCGAGAGCGCAATGCAAAATACGATCGCGAATTTCCATTGTCCTAACAAGAAGGCGCGACGAAAGGCAAAAAATGCGAGCGAAACGTATTGGAGAGTTACCAGATTCAGATGTGACAAATGATTGAGGGGATACGACCAAAAGGCAAACGCAAATCCCGCCAGGATCGCGGCTGGGCGATGCCGTGTCAAATCAAAAGCAAGCAGATAGGTGTTGAACGCAGAGAATACAAATGCGACGTAGAATACAACGTTATATGCGAGAATAGCATTATCAGTCGCCAAATAAACCGGTATTGCCAAAACGCTGCTTGCAAACTGACTCTCTGAGTAGGCGAGTGAGTTTAGGAATGGATAGAAAATATTTGCGTTATAGATTTGGGATGGATCGGTCAAGAGTTGTCGTGCATTCCATGCCAGAACCCAAGCATATTCCAATGGGTCGCCCAGGTCAGGCACATGATCTGGCAAATGGATCGAGAGGGGAAACAGCATTACTCCAGTTGCAATAACAAAAAAAACAAGAACAGCAAGTGACGGATTTAGGTGTCTGCGTCCGGTGAACATTTTATTCATCTAAAACGTTGATTATGGCGATATCCAGATGATCAACCGGCAGCTTGCCTACGTTGGCAAGCGTTCGTTCTCCGGAGATTGAATTATACCAACCAATTTCCAGGGTGTATTTGCCCGGAGACAAGTTATCCGGCAGGGCTACGGGATACGGATCGCGAATCCATTCTCCATCATTCCATGCGAATGTCGGGTAGCGCCCTTTCAAAGGTGGGGAATCGTTTTGTGCGACGATTTTCCCGGACGCGTGTACAAGATGCACAAAGACTGTGTTTGATTGGTCGGTGCGTTCTCGCGCGATCCAGTACAACGTCAATGGCATCGTTTCGCCCGGCATAAATGAATCCGATTCAAGATCATAGCCCGCAAAGCGCACCCAATTGCCAAAATCAACTGTCGAGGGATACATCGGAGTCAAGGGTTTGGCGCCCCATCCCTTTCCCACGTACGCAGGCATGTCCAAGGTCAAGGCGGTCTCTATTGATCCATCGGGTCCGCGAATCTCAATCGGCTGACTGGTTTGTGGTTGTGCCAACCCAACTACAACTGTGTAGGTATCTTGTGGTAGACCAAACGGAATCGGAACGGAATATTCTTCGATCCTGGTCTGGCCGGCTTGCCAGCTTGAAGCCAACGCCTCTGCGTTCAGTTCGGCACGCGTTCTGCCTTGAGAGTCCACAAGATGGGCAAAAAAGACATAATCGCTTTCGACCTTGCCTATTACTTTCCAATGCGCTCGCAACTTGAGCCATTCTCCGGAGCGCGCTGCGCGTCGCCCAACAAATGCATCTATAAGCTGGATCGCAGGCGTTCTCAAATCAGCAACGGGAACCCTAATTTCAACAGTCTGTTCCAACTTTACCGGCGCCGATAAGCCATTTACGACTATGACAAATTGGTAAATTCCCGTTTGGGAGGGAGTCTTTGTCTCGAATGGTATGACAACTCCATTTTCGTCTCGCAATAACGGCGCCCTTTCGCGCACAGATTCTCCTTGCAGGAGGCTCCCGTCATTTCTTTGCCACTGAGTTGCTATGTCAACCAGACCGCGTTCGCTGAATAACTGATGCTGAGCAGGTGAAGGATCAGCGACAATGTGAGCGCGCGCTGTGGAATCAGGCGGCAGCGAGGCCTCTACCTCAAGCCGTATGTCGGAATTAGCTGCCGGCGGGCGCGGAAGAACCTCAAATACATGGTCGTTTCCGAATTGGTTTACCTGCCGTAACGAGTTTTCAAACAAACTGACACGTGCCTGCAAATTGCCGGTGTCGGCATCCTCGGGAGAATGCAGAATCACATAGCGAATATCCAGCGCGCGGACAAGATCAATCGCGTCTGCCGAAGGGAAATGATCCGCGCGTTCCATCACTTCCGCATAGGTTCGTGGGGCGATGGCAAGAGAACCATTTACAATACGGTGTCGGTGAATGAGAGAATAATACTGGTACCAGACATCGCGCGCTCTTCCGATTCCATCATCACCTATCGGCAGTTCAAGCACAGCTCCATCCGGCTGTGTCTTGAGCCAGGTGTAGACCGGTGGGACCGGTTCCCGGATCAGGGTCCCCGTCATGAGACGAACCGGGCTTTTGTCGTATTCCAAATATAGCCAACCGACTGCCAGCATAGCAATTATTGCCGCAAGAGCAACGCGCCTTTGACCACGCATGAGCGTGAGTTGATGAAATCCGAATCCCGCAAGCGCTGCTGTGGCAAATAAAACGAGCACGCCCCATCGTGCCAGGGCGCGCATGGCGCCACCAAAGCCGGGCGCCCATTCATACAACCACCTGTATGGCATCGTTACCGCGATATCCCCAAAGTTTTGCTCAGGACCGAGAGACAAAACAAAACCAGTGATGCCGATAGCCAGCAGAGCCAGCGTTGGTTTCCACCGCTTCCATTGAAGAATGCCAAAGAAAGCAAGAGACCAAGCCAAAATACCAGGTGATAGTTGCGCTTCCCCATGAATTGGCGGAAAAAGGTCCTTCAGCCAAGCGACCGGAGGATGCTTGGTCACAGATGCAAGATAACTGGAGGGTATCGCGCTGAGGTCTTGCATTTCTTGTAATGTGCGCTGTAATCCAAAACTTTGAGCGAGTTCAATATAAGGGAATCCAAAAGGCACAATCAGTAGAAACACAACCACAGTCGTAATAGTCAATCTCGCCCACACAGTCCGACTCCACCTACTACGGTCCTGTGCCAAAACAACGCAGCCATAGACAAGGACCAAGATCAGCGTCATGAAGGCAAAGTAAAAAGATGAAGTCGCAGACAAAAAGAAGAAAAGACCGAAGAGGAAAAAGTATTTGACGCGCGGGGTCTTTAACGCCCGATCGAAGAATAATAATGTGAAGGGCATCCATTCTGTCGAGAGCAAGTTGAGGTGTCCAAAGTGGGCGATGTGATAGCTCCCGAACGAAAAGACAGTCCCACCAATGAGCGCCCCCCAGAAATTGAGTTTCCAGGCGCGCAACAAAAGAAACATACCCAAGCCATTGAGAACAAAGGTCGCAAAGACACCCAAATTGTGGGCGAGGACGAGGTTATTTGTGAACAGGATGAGGGGAAGCGCCAGTGCGCTTTGAGGGACCAGGGTGTCGCTAAACGCAAGTGAATGGGGATACGGGTAAAAAATGGGCGCTTCGTACAGTTTCAACGGATTATGCAGGAATTGCTGCGCATTCCAACCCAATGTCCACGTCTGCTGAAGCGCGTCACCCCAGTTGTAGAGAGTGATCCCTAAGGAAGGCAGAAAATTCCAAGTAATGGCGGCGGTCAGCAAGATATAGACTATAGTCGCCACAACTGCCGAGAGCCACGTAAAGCGTTTGAAAAAGAGATCAATGGGACTGAAAATCCGTATGCCCGATAATCCTGCCAGAGTGCGCCGGTTGGATGAGAATGACATTGATTAACACCGCCGGATTGCAGTTTACTCCAGCACCCAGGTAATCAGGAATGATGCTGTAAAATACGCCGCACCGATCGCGATTATAGCATCTGGGTCCAAGAGCGTCAATGAAAAGCAAAGAAGCTTGCAAAATGCTCAAGCATAGAAGGCGAGCGTGAGCGAGCCGCTGTAAAAGAAAGCTGTGCTAAAATTCTTGCGTGACCACACTCCTCGCCCATAACAAATATATTGTACTCCTTCAGGATAATCCCGAATTTCGCAAGCTTTATTCCGCCCAGGTTGTTTCCTTGCTGGGTGATTGGTTTGAATTCATCGCCGTCCAAACGCTGGTCTATCAGCTGACCAATTCGGGACTGGCGGCGGGCTTTGCGATTATTGCCTCTTCACTTCCTTCGTTTTTTCTGACGCCGCTTGCCGGTTCAGTTGCCGACCGTTTTGACCGGCGCAAGATCATGCTGTCCATGGATCTGGTGCGCGCCGGGTTGGCATTATCGCTGCTCCTGGTGCGGACGGCGGACCAAATCTGGATGGTCTATGTGTTTCAAACGCTGTCCGTGTTGTTTGCGAGTTTCTTTAACCCCGCGCTGAATGCGTCAATCCCAACTCTGGTCAGGCGGGACCAATTATTTACGGCAAACGCGCTGTCGGGGGCGACCTGGGGGAGCATGTTGGCGGTGGGCAGTCTCGCGGGGGGGGTGACTATTGCGCTGGTTGGACGCGATCTTGCCTTTGTGCTCAATTCGTTATCGTTTCTGGTCAGCGCGTTCTTTATCTGGCGCATTCGAACGGCGCTTTCGGAAAAGCGAAGCATCACGCGCCGGGGGCTGAATCCGTTCGGCGATTTTGTCGAGGGCTTTCAGTTTGCGCGGGCGCGCCCGCAGGTGTTTCTGCTGTTGTTTGTGAAATCGGGGGCGGCGCTGGCAGGCGGCGTGATTTTGCTGCTTACGGTCTTTGCGGAAGATGTATTCAATGCCGGGGCGATTGGGATCGGGATGCTGCAGTTGGCGCGGGGAATTGGAATTGTGGTCGGACCGCTTTTGGCGGCGCGATTTGCGATGGAACGGATTGATCGTTCGCAGCGGTTGATTGTGGTTGGTTTTATGCTGACGGGGCTAAGCTATCTTGCGTTTGGTTTGGCGCCCTCGCTTGGCATAGCGATGGTTTTTGTGTTTATGGCGCACATGGGCTGGGGGAGCAACTGGATGCTCTCGGCGGCGCTGCTGCAACAGCTGACGCCGGATTTTGTGCGGGGGCGAATTTTCTCGATGGACTTGGGGCTTGTGACGCTGACGCTGGCAATTTCGACGTTTGTGACAGGGCTGGCGGTGGATTATTTTGATCCGCACATCGTGGCGGTTGGTCTCGGATTGACGTTCATCATTTATGGTGTGCTGTGGACGCTGGTGGTCAAGCTGAGCCAACGCCGTTCGCCGGAAATGTGGGAGACGGGCACAATGACTGATACGCGCGTTCCGGAGCAGGGGGAAGCGGCGCCAATGGGAGCCGAGTAACCATGAGTGGCGAGACGTTGGGGCAATTCACTACGATCTCGACTGTGCTCCTGACGAGCGGCATCCTCGTGCTCGTCGGCTTGCTGCTGGCGGGCATCGGTTGGTTTCAGGGACACGGGGCGCGCGCCGCAGCGAATTGGAACGCGGTGCAAGGTCAAGTGCTCGAATCGGTTGTCGAACAATACCAGTATTCGAGCGACGATGGGACCTCAACGGGATATCGAGCGCGGGTAATCTATGGATATCGCGTAGGCGGGCGTGATTATGTCGGCGAACGCATCAACTTTGGAAGCACTGTCCATTCGAGCATCAAGAGTCTGGCGGAAAATCAAGCCAGGAAATTTCCGACCGGAAGCAGCGTTCGAGTGTATTACAATCCCAAGGACCCGAATGATGCGGCGCTGGAGAAGAGCACCCCGGCGTCACTGCTGTTATATGTGATTGGTGGGATCATGTTCCTGGTGGCGCTGGTTACGTGTATGGGGGCGGTATTGTTTAGTTCGATGTTTACAATGTGAGCAGCAGAAGGATGACCGGACAGCGCAAGTAAGGAGTGCGTGCGTCACGATTTTGTGCGGTAAGGGACGAACGCTGTTTCGTTCCCCGCGCGGCACACTACGGCGAGCGGGCCCTACTCGCAAGCAAAAACAGGACACATACCCGGTAAAGAATGTAAAATGTGCGGATAAGGAGCTGGCAGATCAGGCGCTATGGACTTGATATTGATACGGCATGGACAGTCGCAATGGAATTTGGACCAAACCGGGGGCGAAGATGCGCCGTTGACGGAAAAAGGGCGCGCCCAAGCATTTCGCGCGGGCGTCTATTGCAAGGCGCGGTTCCGCTTGCGGGCGCTCTATGCGAGCACATACGAACGGGCGCGCGACACGGCGGAAATCATTAATTCTCTTTTGAAATTGGAACGGATTGAGCTGCTGGACGACCTGCGAGAATTCAATGAAGAGTATGCCGACCGGATGCCGGCATTTGAATCGCCCGTGACGGCGCTGCAACTGGCAGAGCCAATTAGACCTGCCTATGTCTCGGACTATTACATTACGTTTCATGAGCGTGTCCTGCGCGGGTTGTCACAGGTGCTGCAAGCTCATGCGGACTTGTACGAGACGGATGCGCAAATCGGGATTGTTTCGCACGGCGGGACGATGGGGACGATGATTCGTTCGCTCACCGGCAGTCATCATTTTTCAATGACAACCGAGAATACGGGGATTCATATTTTGCGATGGCAAGAAAGACGCTGGCATATTCTGGCAATCAATCGTACCGAGCATCTGGAGTGCGACGGTTGGCAGCACGAGGACGGCAAGGACGCGTAGGGATTTTTGATTTCGGATTTTTGAGCTTGGGGTCGCGGGCGCGCGAGGTGGAGAATGGCTGTTTGGGATGAACTGAAACGAGTGACCGTTCTGGAGACAAACTATTTGACTATCCAACAATCGGACCTGGAACTGGCGGACGGTTCGGTTGGGCAGGGCTGGCATTGGATCGAATATCACACGCCTGCGGTGGGCGTTGTGCCGGTGCGGGAGGATGGCGCGCTGCTGCTGGTGAATCAATTTCGGTTCACGACACGGACGCGCGATTGGGAACTGCCCGCAGGACGCGTGGAGGAGGGAGAGCAGCCGGAAGCGGCGGCGCGGCGAGAGCTGCGCGAGGAAACGGGGCACGCTGCGCGCGTGATCGAGCCATTGGGATATTTTCATCCGTCAAATGGGTCTTCGAATCAGAAATTTATTTTGTTTGTGGCACGCGGCTTGGAACGAATCAGTGAGGTGCAGGACACGAACGAAGTGGATGAGGCGCGCTGGTTTTCGGAAGCAGAGGTACGGGCGATGATGGCGCACAACGAAATTCTGGATGGCATGTCGGTGACAGGACTGCTGTGGTATTTTTTTGGAAAAGAAATGAGCGTTTAGCATGATGACGGTGGAGCAATTTGAAGAATTTGTGGATGAGGCAGTGCAAGGGCTTGCTGAATCCTATCGTGACAAGCTGGACAACGTTGCGATTGTTGTCGAGGAATTTCCGGACAAGTGGACGATGGAAGCGGCGGGGGTTTCAAGCCCATATAACCTGTTGGGCTTTTATCATGGAATTCCCAGGACGCATCGAAACGCCGGTTACAATATGGTCGCGCCGGACAAGATCAGCATTTATCGGCGTCCCATTCTGGCGCAGTGCCGCAATGACCAGGAAGTGCGCGCGATGGTGCATCGCGTGGTGAGGCACGAGATAGCGCATTATTTTGGAATTGACGATGATCGGCTGGTGGAAATCGGGGCGTATTGATTTCGATAAAAAAAAGCAAGCCCGTTCGAATATCGAGCGGGCTTGCTTTTTTTACCCCGTTCGACGGCGGGAACGATTCCAGAAATAGAGCCAAAGCCCGCCGCTGATGGCACAGAAAAGTGTGACGACAATGACGAGCGTGACCATGTTGCGTTGGTTGAACGCCTGGACAAAATCTCCCTCGGGGTTGAGCTGGGTCTGGATAAAGAGAAACAGGATGGCGATAAAGGTCAGACCCCACATAATTTTGCTGCGCGAGAATACATCGCGCCCCATCGTGCCATAGACGGGAATCAGCTCGAAAAAGAGAGTTTGAACCCCAACGGCAAAGATGAGCAAAAAGATGTTCGAGAGCCAGAGGTTTGTTCCGCCGACATGCGGAATGAATGCCGAGACGAGCCATCCGAGCAGAGCGGTGACACCCACAGAAACAAGCCCGAGAGTGCTGAGGGTGTAAGGATTCCCTTTGAGTTCGCCCTGCGCGCTGCCCGCGCTGCCGAACAAGATGCCCGGTGCGAGACCGGCAAAGCGTGAAAAGATCATCGAGCCCATCGCGACCCCAAAGTTGGCGCCGTTGACTCCGATGGCTCCGGCTCCGCCGGAGCGACGCGAATAGGCGACTTTTGCCACATCGTCAATCAGACTGACCAGTCCAACGCTCAGCATGACCGCGACGACGAGCAATAACCAGCTCGACTCGCCCAAATTAAATGAAGGATCGAGGAATGAGAAAATCACCCCATAGATAAAAAGGATGCCCAATAATTTCGCGCCTTGCCACAGCCAACCCAGACCGCGTGCGCTCAAGTTTGCATCAAATGCCGCCCCTGCCGCGGCGAGACCCGCCAGTGGACGCGTGATGGGTGCAAACCAGCCGCCGATTTCTTGTTCGTGATTCTCCATCACATCGCCCTGAAGGGTTGCAAAGAAACCGAACAAGAGGGCGAGAATGATGGCGAGCAACAGATTAGGCAAAATTTTGGCAAGCCCGCCGCCGAGCGCTTCCTGGGGTGTGCTGATGTGTTCGACAAACCACGTCAGGTTGTAATCCGCTACACCGCCCAACGCGATGAGGGGCGCGCCTCCGCCCACGCCGAGCGCGCCACCTCCGCCCGGGGTTGGCGTGGGTGTGATCGAACCCACGCCGCCCGCAAGCGGTGTGGCTGAGCTTGCCGCCGCCGTTTGGGTCGCGGCGAAATTGGTCGCCACAAAATCAGGCGTTTCGGTCATGGTCCCAATGACGGCGGGCGTGATCGAAGGCGTCGCCGTGCTTGTCACCGAGGGGTTAACTGTGCCTGTTGGTGTGACGCTCGGTGAGACCGTTCCGGTCGGCGTAAATGTGGATGTGATTGTCCCGGTCGAGGTCGGCGTTGGCGAAACGGTTTGCGAGCCGGTTGCTGAGGGTGTCGGAGTAAACGTGGACGTAACCGTACCCGTTGAAGTGGGGGTCGAGGTATTGGTCGGCGAGCCGGTCACGGTCGGAGTGGGTGTAAGCGTGGGTGTGTTGGTGATGATCGGGATAATGATGATCGGCGTATTGGTGGGACCATTCCCCGGCGGTGGATTTATTGGTGTGATGCTGGGATTCACCGGCGTGACGGATGGGATTTGAACAGTCGGCGTCAGGGTCGGCGTGTTGGTTGGACCGCTGTCCGGCGTGTTGGTGCGGCTCGGTGTCGGCGTGCGCGTGATGCTGGGTGTCCGCGTGGGCGTATTTGTGGGTGTACGCGTGGGCGTACGTGTCAAAGTGCTTGTAGACGTATTGGTCGCTGTGTTTGTGATCGTGCTTATAGGCGTATTGGTCGGTGTGTTTGTGACCGTGTTTGTAGGCGTATTGGTCGGTGTGTTTGTGACCGTGTTTGTAGGCGTATTGGTTGGCGTGTTTGTGATTGTGCTCGTTGGGGTATAGGTTGGTGTGCGGGTCGGCGTCAGGGTGATGGTGGGCGTCGCCGTGTTTGTTGGAGTATTGGTCGGTGTTGGTGTCAGAGTATTGGTTGAGGTAGCGGTCGCAGTCGGTGGAACAACGGAGGCACAATTAGAGAACTCGGAGGTGTTGTTTGATGGAGAGGTAGCGGTGCCGGTGATGGATTGACCGGTTGACGCGGTCGGCGTCACCGTAAGGTCAATGTTTGCAAAGCCCGCGCCGTCGGTCGTGACAGTGCCAAAACCCAGAAATGTTTCACCCTCCCCCAAGCCGGAGCCGTCGCAGACAGAATTTGCAAAAATCTCGATTCGAAGCGTTGTGTTTGGGATGCCTTGTTGTTGCCGGGATTCTTGTCAGCGGTTTGGGCGGTAACAGTGGCGCGGAATTTGAGCGAGGGGCGAGAGGTGTGAATGCGAGCGTGAACGACGACCGAGATGGATGCGTCCACGCGCAACCGTCCCAGGTCACAGCGTAAGGCGCGCGGGGTGTTGGCATCCGGGAGGGCGCAGACGCCGCGCGGCGCTTCTATCGAGTCAATGGTGACGCTTTTCGGCACGCGGGCGCGCAGCGAAACGCTGCGCGCAATATCGGGACCGTCGTTTTTGATTGTATAAGTATATGAAAATGCGCCGTCGGGAGCGGGTTCAGGCGCAAGGAACGCCAGGGACAGACGCAAATCTGCGCTGGGTGATTGGGCGAGCGCAGTTTGCTTTGGCGTTGTGTTTGCTGTCAGGGCAACGAGGGTGAATAGGCAGCAAACAACCACCGCGACGAATATGCCAATTCGTCGCGCGCGGAGCGTGGGGTGCTGATTCATGGGCGAATCGGGTTCAATTCTATTCAAACGGGAAATTGGCGCAAGAGGGTTATAATCCTATGGCTGATTGCCGATGGCAGAGGGCTGATTTTCGAGTTTCAAGTTTCGATTGATGGATGGCGAGGCAGGAGCAGGCGCAGTTTGAGAGACCATATCCAAAGGAGCATTCATGGCTACGTTTGCCGAATATGTGGAAGCGAATCGCGAGCGATTTTTGGAGGAGTTGAAGGATTTTACGTCCCAGCCGAGTGTGGCGGCGCAAGCGTGGGGGATGCAAGAGATGGCGGACAAGGTGATGGCGCGCTTGAGCAAGTTGGGCGCAAAAACCCGGCTGATTCCGGTCGAGGATGGATTCCCGGTGGTGTATGGCGAAATCGGAGACGGTCCCAAGACGCTGTTGATCTATGACCACTATGATGTGCAGCCGCCCGAACCGCTCGAGTTGTGGACGTCGCCGCCGTGGGAGCCGGAAATCCGTGACGGGAAATTTTATGCGCGCGGCGTGGCGGACAACAAGAGTGATCTGCTCTTGAGGATTCAAGCGATCGAGAGCTGGCTGGCGACCGAGGGTGAGCTGCCGCTCAAAATCAAATGGGTGCTGGAGGGGGAAGAGGAAATTGGCAGCCCCAACCTGGGTAAATTTGTGGCGGACAATCGCGAGCTGGTGCAAGGCGCCGATGGTTGTTTGTGGGAGTTTGGCGCAAAGGATGCGCATGAAAACCCGATGTTGATTTGTGGGCTAAAGGGGATCATTTATATCGAGCTGCATGCGCACGGGGCGAACCGCGATTTGCATTCCGGCGCAGCGTCCATCGTGGAAAATCCCGCGTGGCGGCTGGTGTGGGCGCTTGCTACGCTCAAGAACGAGCGCGATGAAATTACGATTGACGGGTATAGCGAGTTTGTGCGCCCTCCGAATGAACTTGAATTGGAAGCCGCTTCAAAAATCCCGTTCGATACCAACCTGGAATTGGCCAAGTTCGGGGTCAAAGAGTTTATCAACGGCGTGCGCGATTTTGAAGCGATCAAAAAATTGTATTTTACGCCCACGGTAACGATTTGCGGTCTCCATTCCGGCTACACGGGACCGGGAGGCAAGACCGTGCTGCCGAATCATGCCTTTGTGAAACTGGATTTTCGCCTGGTCCCCGAACAAACGCCCGAAAAGGTGATCGAGCTGCTGCGGAAACATCTGGATGCGCGCGGGTTCACGGACATTCAAATCGAGCGGACCGAAGCGGGCGAACATGTGGCGCGCTCGCCGCTGGATAGCAATATTGTGCAGGCAGCTAAAGCAGCCGCGCGGGCGACGTATGGACGCGAAGCCGTCGTGTATCCGACTGCGGCGGGCAGTGGACCGATGTACGAGCTGTGCCAGCAACTGGGGATTCCTGCGGTGAGTGCGGGGGCGGGGTATCCCGATTCGCGGGGACATGCTCCGAATGAAAATATCCGTGTGGCGGATTATTTCGAGGGAATCACCTTTATTCGAGAATTGATTCGGAATTTTGCGAGGAATTAGGGAAACAAAAAAGGGCAGTCCGGAATTGACCGGCTGCCCTTTTTTTGTTTGCTGATTCAGCGGCGCGTTAGCTTGGCATAGGCAGCGAGGAGACGTTTGACGCCTGCGCCTTCGAACGCGACCTGGAGTTCTTCGTCCGCGCCGACCAATTTGGATGATACTACTGTGCCGTCGCCAAAGGTGGGATGAGACACCTTGTCGCCTGCGCTGTATTCGGTCTTGGCGGGGGAGGGTTGGGGACGCTCCTTGAACGAGGAACGCGCAGGAGCCAGTTTGCGCTCGTCAACCTCGTCATCGTCATCTCGCTCGACGCGGGAGGGACGACGAGAGACGGACCCCGATTTTTTCGGCGACGCCATTTTGGGTGTGGACGTGGTCGAGCTGTCACGCGCGACGGGACTGTCCCAGGTAGTTTGTTCCTTGTATTTGCGCGCGTTGAGATAGTCGTCGTATGTGCTGCGCTGTTCACCGGACCTGGTGTTGACGAGGTCGCGAGGAATGTCCGCCAAAAAGCGGGACGGTTCGGAAGGTTCGGAAACGTTGCCGAACGTCGAGCGACGAAAGGCATAGACGAGGTAGAGTTTTTCTTTGGCGCGCGTAATGCCGACATACGCCAGCCGCCGTTCTTCTTCCATTTCCTGCGGTTCTTCAAAAGAACGCGAGTGTGGGAAAATCCCTTCTTCCATTCCCGTAATAAAAACGACCGGAAATTCCAGTCCTTTAGCCATGTGCAGGGTCATGAGAACGACGACACCTTCGCTCTCGTCGTGCGCGTCCACATCCGAGACGAGCGCGGCCGTTTCGAGAAATTCTGCAAGCGCCGCCGCGGAGTCGAGCGCGCTGTGCTCGTCGGTCGCTTTGCGGAGCTCGAGCACGTTGTTCCAGCGGTCTTGACCCTCGCGCGTTCCGTCCTGGACGTACTCTTCGTAGCCGATTTTACCTACCAGCGCATCAAAAAACTGTGTGAGGGTGAGTTGGTCCTTGAGCGCGCTCAGCTCGACCATCGCATCATAAAACGAGATGAGAGCGCGGCGGGCGCGCGTGTCGAAATAATTGGCATAAGGAAAGCGGTTTTCCTTTGGCGTCTCATCAGTAGCCATCCCGTCTTCTTTTAGCAGTTTGAGCGCCATAACCGGCGAAACGCCCAATTTTTCCGCGACCTTGACGAGGTCTTGATGGGTGCGCTTGCCGATCCCGCGCGTTGGCACGTTCAAGATGCGATTGAAAGATACCGTGTCGCGCGGGTTGTGGAGCAGGCGCATGTAGGCGAGCAAATCTTTGACCTCACGGAGCTCGTAAAAGCCGCGTGCGCCAATGACTTTGTAGGGGATGCCGCGTCGGAAGAATTCTTCGCCCAGAATACGCGATTGGGCGCGCGTGCGATAAAAAACGGCAAAGTCTTTGGGTTTGTATTTGCCCTGGGCGATGAGGCGATTGATCTCCTGTGCCACCAGCTGCGGCTCTTCGCGGTCATCGTATGCTTCAAGAATTTCGATGGGAATGCCGCGCGCGTTTTCGGTCCACAGTTTCTTGTCGGTGCGCGTGGGGTTACGGCGAATGACGGAATGGGCGACATCGAGAATGGTCTGGGTGGAACGATAGTTTTGTTCGAGCAAAAAGATGCGCGCATCGGGAAAATCTTGGCGAAAGCGCGTGACGTTGCGATAGTCTGCCCCTCTCCACATGTAGATCGATTGGTCCTCGTCCCCCACGCAAAAAATGTTGCGATACTTGCCCGCCAAAAGTTTGACGATGAGATACTGCGCCATGTTGGTGTCCTGGAATTCATCAACATGGACATAGGCATAGCGGCGCTGGTAGCGCGCGAGGATATCGGGATGGTCACGCAAGAGTTGGACGGTATAGACGAGCAGGTCATCAAAATCAACGGCGTTGTTGTCGAGGAGTTTTGTCTGATAGAGTTTGTAAATGCGTCCGATGGCTTCGTGCCAATAGGTTGCGGGCACGTATTGGTCGGGTCCGACGAGTTCGTTCTTGGCTTTGGAAATGGCAGCCAAGACCTGACCGGGACGATAAACCTTGTCGTTGATGTTGAGTTCGCGAATAATATCCTGCACGAGTTTGGACTGATCGTCAGTGTCAAAGATGACAAACCCGGGCGCAAGCCCCACCGTTTCACCATCCCGCCGCAAAAAGCGCGCACAAATGGCATGAAAGGTGCCGATGGCAAGGTCGCGCAATTTATCCTCACCCACGAGGTTGCCGAGACGTTCGCGCATTTCACGCGCCGCCTTGTTGGTAAAGGTGACGGCGAGAATATTGTATGGCGCGAGGCGAATCTCCTCGAGCAAATAGGCGATTCGATAGGTGAGCACGCGTGTCTTGCCGCTGCCGGGACCGGCGAGCACGAGCACAGGACCGTCCACGATTTCGACAGCCTGGCGCTGGGCGGGGTTGAGCTGGGAAAGAAGGTTCATGCTTGTCGGATGTGCTGCTCGATGGTGCAGTCGCGTTCGGGATGGTTGATGCAGGGTACGGTCGGCGCGGGCATGGCGATGTGTCGGGTCAGGGCGTGATAGAGACGGCAGAGAGGTAAACCCATGACGTTGGCAAAACACCCTTCGACGCGCGCAACGGGTCTAAAACCCTGATGTTGAACGGCATATCCGGCAGCTTTGTCAAAGGGATCGCCGCTTGCAATATAACGCTCGATTTCCATGTCCGTATAATCGCGCATGAAAACCCGCGTGTGGACGAGCTCGGATTCGCGGGATGAACCATCTGCGACAGTCAGCCCCGTAAAAACATTATGGGCGCGGTTCCGTAACGATTGCAGCATCGCGCGCGCATCTGCCGCGTCGCGCGGTTTGCCGAGGATTGCGTCATCCAGCTCGACATCGGTATCAGCGGCAATAATTAGGGCGTCGGGAAATTGCCGGTGGGCGGCGTCCGCTTTGCGGCGCGCAAGACGCTCGACGAGCGCGGGCGCGCTTTCGGAATCCAGACGCGCTTCGTCAGTGTCGGTCGAGATGCTCGAAAATTCTATATTGAGCAAGCGCAGTAATTCACGGCGGCGCGGGGACGCGGAGGCGAGGAGAATTTGTTTCATAGAACAGTTGTTTGATTATAACAAGGTTTGGAAACTATCTCAAAATGTTCGCATTACGCGCAAATCCTTACCGCCTGTATAATCGCGTGCGCCATGCTCATGCCAGGTTGGAGACAAATAACGATCGTCGTTGGGGTCGCACTGCTGTTGCTGCTCCAGGTCACGCCCCCGCGTACGGCGGCGCTTGCCGTCCTGACGTGGAAGGATGTGCTGGCGCTGCAACGGACATTTGATAAGGATGGAGTGAGTGTAACGGCAAGCGCGCGTGCGGTTGTGGGCGATGCGCGTGCCTGGCAGAGCGAGAGCGCCCCTTTGGTGCGCGCAGCGCCGGCTTTTGCGTGGCTCCCACTGCTCGGTGGAGATTTGGGGCAAGCAGCGCAGCTGGCGAAATTCCTGGATGCAACCCTCGACGCGGTCGAACCGTCGCTAGCGTTGTATGAACTGTTAATCGTCAGGTTGGGGCAGGACGATTCCTTTGGCGCGGCGCTCATTGAGTTTGCAAAAGAAAATGAAACCGAAATTTTCAAGGCGCGAGCATCGCTCGCAAGCGCCATAGAGGCGCGGGCAAAGATTGATGAGCATAGTCTGTCCCCGGCGGCGCAGAGAATTTTGCGAGATGCGGACCGCGCCCTGCTAGAATGGGACGCGGCTCTGCGTCTGGTCATGCAGGCGCCGGAATTGTTTGGCGATGCATCCCCGCGCTATTATTTGGTGTTGGCACAAAACAACGACGAGATCCGCGCGACGGGTGGATTTATCAGCGCCGTGGGTGTTCTCAAGGTCGAGCGCGGCGAGATAGGAGTCGAATGGTTTGGCGATAGTTTTGCGGCGGACGATCTGACCCTGATTCACCCGAAGCCACCTCTGCCATTGCAAAAATACATGTGGGCGTCGCAGTGGCTGCTGCGCGATTCGAATTGGGATGCTGATTTTCCGACGAGCGCGCGTCGGGCGCAGACGATGTGGGCGTTTGACCGCCATTTGCGGACCGACGGCGTGATTGCGGTGGACACACGATTCTTGCCGCGTCTGGTGGGCGCGATGGGTGATGTGAAATTGGATGGGCAGCCGCTGGCGCAGGAGAATGTGATTCAGATGCTCAAGGAGAGCTGGCAGCCGATGCCTCCGGGAGATATGAGCGCGGCGTGGTTTGAGAATGACCGCAAGAGTTTTTTGGCGGACTTGATGAACGGTTTGCTGGAACGGTTTCGGGCGGGTGACGCGCAAGCTAATGCGCTGGCGACGGCGTTGTGGCGCGGGCTGCGCGAGAAATCGGTGCAGATTTATTTGGAAAACGCTGATGCAGAAAAAGCGTTGGTTGATGCCGGTTGGGGGGGGGCAGTGATACCCGGCGAGCACGATTATTTGTTTGTGGTGGACTCGAATGTGGGCTTTAACAAGGTGAATGCGCGAGTCAAACGGGCGATTGCATATTCCGTGCGGTTGGACAAGAATGGCGGCGAGGCGACCGTAGAAATCACGTATGATAATCCTTCACGCGGGGCGGAAGGTGGATGCGATCTGCTCAAACAGCACAAGAACGACACGTACGCGAGCATGGAGCAGAGCTGTTACTGGAATTATGTACGCGTGCTGGCGCCGCATGGGAGCCGTTTCGTTGCCGCCGAGGGCGTGAGCGAAGGTGGAGTGACAGAGGATAAAGAGAATGTGACAGAGTTTGGAGGTTATGTGGTCGTGCCGCGAAATACGCGGGAAACCGTGCGATTCCGATATACGGTCCCGACAAGTGTGATGGAGGGGGGAATGTACGCGCTCAAGGTCCAGCAGCAGGCGGGAGCGGATGGGACGCCCGTGACAGTGCGCGTGGAACTGCCGCCGGGACTGTGGGTGCGGGACACGAGTCATACCGTGACACGTCGCGAGGGACAGGTTTTGGAATTTCATGAAACCTTGTATCAGGATATGACGTTCAAAATTTTTTTCGAAATCGAGGGCAAGCAATAAATGAGCATTCAATTTGGCACCGACGGCTGGCGCGCGGTGATTGGCGAGGAATTTACGTTCGATAATGTGCGGTTGGTCGCGCAGGCGATTGCCGACTATTTGCGTGACGAGCGCGGGGGCAGTGCGGCATCGGACGCGCCGATTGTGATCGGTTTTGATACACGTTTTCTGTCGGACCGTTTTGCGATGGCCGTGTCCGAGGTGCTGGCGGGCAATGATTTTCACGTGATCCTGTCCCGCGCGGACTGTCCCACGCCCGTTGTATCGAATGCGGTCCGCACATTGAACGCGCAAGCGGGGTTGATGATTACGGCGAGTCACAATCCGCCGCGTTACAGCGGGATCAAATTGAAAGACCCGAATGGCGGCTCGGCATCCACCGGCGAGACAAAGCGGGTCGAAGAAAAACTGCGGGTGGTGGGGACGCCAAAAATACGCGCGTATGATGACGCGCTCAAGGTGGGATTGATTGCGCGCACAAACTTTTTCCCGTTGTATTTCAAACATATTCAAACGCTGGTGCAGATGCCTGTGCTGTCGCAGGGACAATGGCGCGTGGTGACGGACCCGATGCACGGCGCAGGGCGCGGTTATTTGCGCTCGATCTTGACAGCGGCGGGGTGCGAGGTGCTGGAAATTCGCGGCGAGATGAATCCCGGATTTGGCGGGATACATCCCGAGCCGATTGAAAAGTATTTATCCGCGCTAATCGCAGCGGTGCGCGACCACCATTCGGATATCGGGCTTGCGACCGATGGCGATGCCGATCGCATTGGCGCAGTAGACGGGGTGGGCGTGTTTATTGATCCGCATCTGATCTTTGCGTTGACGCTGAGGTATCTGCTGCAAGAGAGAAGGATGCGCGGGGCGGTGGTCAAGACAATTTCGACAACGCAGATGATCAACCTGCTGGCGGACAAGTATGATCTGGAGCTGTACGAGACGCCGGTTGGTTTCAACCATATTGCGGACTTGATGCAAGCGCATGATGTCTTGATGGGCGGCGAAGAAAGCGGCGGAATCACGATTCGCGGGCACGTGCCGATGGGCGACGGAATCCTGATGGGACTGCTGTTGATGGAGATGATGTCGCATTATGGCAAGGGACTGCGCGAATTGGTGTCGGACTTGCGCGAGGAGCTGGGAGCGTTCTATTATGCGCGCCGCGATTTGCGGACCAAACCCTTTTCCAAAAGCGAACTGGTCAAGCGACTCAAGAATGACGCGCCGAGTCACATGGCGGGGCGGGACCTGGTGTCCATCAACGACCGTGATGGGGTGAAATATCTCTTTGACGACAACAGCTGGCTGCTGATTCGTCCTTCGGGGACCGAGCCGGTGCTGCGGGTCTATTCAGAGGCGCGCTCACCGCAGTTGGTCGAGGAACTGCTGACGCAAGGAGTCGCGCTGTCGGATGCGATGCGAAACGGGAATTGAACGGCTTAAATTTGGCGAGAGGTCGCCAAATTTTTTTCTATCATAGCAAAGAGATGAATGAAACGCGCTTGGGTCGTTTGCTTGCGCTGCTCGCCGCGTTGATTGCGTTTGCAATATATTGGCTCACGCTGGCGCAGACGGTCACATGGCTGCACAACGGCGCAGACAGCGGGGACCTTGCGGCGGCGGCGTTTGTGTTTGGGATTCCGCATCCACCGGGGTACCCGCTTTATACGTTAATCGCCTCGGGATTTGCGCGTTTGCCGTTTTTTGAACCTGCGGGCGGACTGGCTCTTTTTTCAGCGTTGGCGGCGAGCGCGGCAGTTTTTGTGCTGGCGCGGGCGGGGAGTGCGGTGACGAGTCCTACCCAGCCCCTCACCCCCGGCTTTTCTCCCAAGAGGAGTGGGGAAAAGGAGCATGGAGAGGAGAGCGGGGAGAAAGAATCAAGTCGGTCGGGGATTGGGGTGGAGGTGTTGATTGCGCCGATTGGGGCATTGGCGTTTGGGTTGGCGCCGATGATATGGTCGCAGGCGGTCATTCCCGAAGTGTATGCGCTGAACCTGCTTTTGGTCGCGATGATTTTGTGGGCGAGTGTGACGACGAATTCGTGGCGGGTGATGATTGCGGCGTTGGCTTTTGGCTTGGGGTTGGCGCATCATCTTGCGATTTTGCTGCTGGCGCCCGGCGCGCTGTTGGCATTGCAGCCGACGCGGCGGGATTGGAAAGCGCTCTTGGTGTTGGCTGCGCCGCTGGTGTTTTATGTGTATTTGCCAATTGCGGCGCTGCCAAACCCGCCAATCAAGTGGGGCGATCCGGTGATGCCGGAGCGGTTTTTCTGGCTCGTGACGGCGGCGCAATATCGCCCGTATCTGTTTGCGGTGGATGAGGGTGAGGTGTTGGGCCGTTTTGCCTTTGCGGCACGGGCGCTGCTCGACCAGTTTACGTTCGTCGGTGTGGCGCTGGTCGTGTGGGGCGCGCTGCAGATGGCAATATCGCGGCGACGCTTGTTTGCGGCGACGATGTTGATGTTTGTGCCCGTGGTCTTGTACGCCGTCTTGTATGCGTCGCGCGATTCGTTCTTGTATCTGCTGCCCGCGTTTGCGGTTGCGTTATTGTGGATGCTGTGCGGGGTTGCGAATGTGGTCAGCTGGGTCGGGGATGACCGAGTACCGCGCGCGGGCGCGGTTGCGTTGTTTGCGGCGCTGCCTGTCTATAACGCGGTAACAAATTTTGCGACGATGGATGTTTCGCAAGACCGCGCGGCGTTCGAATATGCGCGGCAGAATTTTGAGGGGCTGCCCGTAGATGCGGTGTTGTTTGCGGACGGCGACCGGGCATTGTTTGCGTTGTGGTATTACCGCCATGCGGTGGCGTATCAGGGCGCGCGTTCGGTGATAGTGAGTCAGGGGTTGCTGCAATACGATTGGTATTATGACAGTTTGCGGCGGACCATGAGTGAGGTGCAGTTCCAGGACCCGACGGTCGTGACGGACGCGCACGCGCGGGCGCGCGAGATAATGCGTGTGACGTTTGCCGAAGGACGCGCGGTGTGTTTTACGGATTCGAGTCCGTTGGTGCCGGAATTTGAATATTTCGAGCGAGGCATCTTGAAATGTGTGTTGGCGGAGAAGTAGGAGCGACAGACGGCAGACCGCGGACGGCAGACCGGAGACAGGGGCGCGAGTGAGAAAATGAATCGTCAAACGTGAAATCCAGATTGGACTGTTCAAGCACCATCGAGAAATCGGTGGTGCTTCAGTACCTAAATTTCGCCCAAATTGATGGACGCACTCGTGTTCTTTAACAAACGACGCAGACCGACCGAGATGGTTTTTGCCAAGCGGTCAGCTTGATCCAGCACAATGTGTAGCCGTGTCGTGTCTACCTCGAACTGCACGCGACCTCGCATGGTGAACACATCGCGCAGCATGCGCACAATCCCGTAGTGCTGCAACTGTGGCGCCCCACCTGCCAACCACTGGCGCGCCCAAATGATGACGTTGTGCGCCAACTGTGCTAACAACACTACGATTTGCTGTGCTGCCATTTTCTTCTTGTTGCGCTTGGTCAGCCCCAAGCCTTGCTTGTCGCCTTTGATCTGCGTTTCGGCACCGCCGCTGCGCGCATCGTAGAAGGCGACATACGCCAATAAGACCGGCTGGACCGCCTTGGCTTTGGCACGCGGTTGTCCCACCAGTACGAGAATGTCTGTGGCGGACAGCGTGGTAATCAGCACCGCATAGCCGAAACGCCCATCTTTCTTGGGCGAACGCACTGCAATCTGCGTGGTCGCACGTGCGTACGGATGCGGCTGGGTAACCAAGCCCACCTCGCGTCCCTTGACTTTTGGATCGGGATACCAGGCTCGCACGCTCTGGGCTAATTTCGCTGCCCGCTTACTCGAATAGGCTTTGGTGATGAGTTGATAGTCTTGGTCCAACATCCAGTTCACATCGTCGTCACTGCCTCCGCCGGCATCGATGCGTAAAATCGTACGCGCCCGTTTGGCGGCATCGAGTTCGAGGACCTGGGCGGCATGCTGCAGTAAGGGTTGTAAACACTCGGTCAATTGCACTTTGCCCGCATAGACTTGATCGGTCACGATTTCGTCGTAGCGCGAGGCGATGACACGCCCGAGTTGTCGCCCGCGCCGATTGCGTTGCCGCGCAAAGTAGCCTTTGGTGCACAGTTCGGCGTTACGCCCGGCGGGCAAGCCGCTCGTATCCGCATCCAGAATTTGCCAATGCTTGGTGTAATCATGTCGATAGCCGCGACTGAACCGTCGATAGATGGTCGTCAGGGCCTGTTCTAACTCGGGGACATTTTCGGGCGTTGCCGCATTCAGGGTTTCGCTCAGCGTGGATTGCTCGGCACAGCCCGAGCGACCAAAGGCACGTTGGAGGGCACGATCCGGACGCAAGCGTTTGTTGGTCTCCACCAGACCGCGTGCACCCGTCAGCATCGATAGCCAGACATCCTCCAGTTTGTCGGCGGGCGTATATTTCACGGTCTTTTGCTGAATCTTGACGTGGCTGCGGATCGGTTCAAACAATTGGATGCGCTGCAATTTCTGACCAAGTGCGGCTAAGACGGCATGATTCGTGAACGAAGATGAACCGTTTTTGATGTTAAACTGTTTCATGGTGATGCTCCTGGGAGTGGTAAGTTTGGATTTGGCTATCCTTGTTCTATCACACACCGAGCATCACCGCTCATGCACGCCCAAAATCGTGTCCACTAATTTGGGCGAAATTTAGGTCAGTAGTCATGCCGCATTCGCGAAGGAAGGAATCCTATGCGTACTCCAGCGAGGACGAATCTTGAGGCACTTGCTGAACAACCACGATTGGTTCTTATAACCAAATGGCGTATGGTTTAATCTGGCAAAAGAGATGAGCGACCGAAGTCAGGTGTCCGAAGACTGTTAGCGGGACTTTTCTTCCTTGGAAACCGCGGAACAAAATCGCATCATGTGAATGTTGTCCCATCTCGCCACTAGTTCTCACTAACTTCCCGAGGCTTGCGTTCATGATTACACGGATGTTACTCCTGCCTTTATAGTAGTCATCGGAATAAGTAGAATAATCATCTGTGAATGGAGCATTTGGGCTTGTCGGCTCACCCAATTCAAACATCAATGTTTTTGAGCTATTAACCGCGGCAACGCCATCTTGCCCACTATAAAACTGAGGAAGACTGAATTTCTCGCGGATTTCAACAAAAACGGAACCACCAGATGATTCTAACCGAGCTGCGGCGCTTACCAGATTACCGAAGAATTCATATCCTTTATGCGCTTCCATGTATCGAATCAAGTTGCTCAGTTTCTGCTCCACAGTAAGCTGTGAGGTTGCCTCTTCCATCGATTTTCCAGCAAGAGTGAATTCCGCATTTGCACCTATATCGAGTCCCACAAATCCGAGCAATTTACCGAGTCCGACTTTGCCGCCAGTTTTTCCATCTTTTGATTTTTCGTTAGCTGTTTTGTATTCGGTTACTAAGGGTTCATTAAAGAATAACTTCCCGCGTTAGGTCGGGCTTGGCAAGGTACGCGGAGAAATGGTGTAATTCCATTGCGGACAAATCGCATGCTGCTGTAGATACAAGGCTGCCATCGCTGTGTCT
>JADZCJ010000074.1 GCA_020851635.1 Anaerolineae bacterium | reverse complement strand
TGATTCGCTGTGTCGCTCTAAACAAGATGACGCACGCCGGGATGCCACAGAGTTACAAAGTCGCCTGAGCCAATCCCCCACCAAGGGATTGCTGTGCGTCTGATTTTTGATTCATGCACCAACGCCCTCCCGAATCGTTTCACCACGTTCGGATCGCGATGGTCAAAAAAGACGCTCGCTTTGGTATCCAGTGCTGCTATCGCATCCATATCTTGAGGGCTGAGTTCAAAATCGAAAATGTTGAAATTCTCGATGATTCGCTCCTTCCGAACAGATTTCGGAATCGCCACCACTCTTCTTTGGGTCAGCCAGCGCAGAATGACCTGAGCGACGGTTTTCCGGTACCTTGCCCCGATACAGAGTAAGACTTTATTTTGAAAGATATCGTTCTTGCCTTCAGCAAAAGGTCCCCACGATTCAATTTGCACCTTGTTCTCGTCCAAGAGTCTTTGGGTTTCGATTTGTTGATGAAAAGGATGTGTCTCGATCTGATTTACCGCGGGGACCATTTTGTTGTGAACGATCAGGTCTACAATTCGGTCCGGTGGAAAGTTGCTCACGCCGATTGCTCTGGCCCTACCTTCCTCACACAATTCCTGCATGGCTCGCCAGGAACCATACACATCTCCAAAGGGCTGATGGATCAAATACAAATCCAAATAATCCAGCTGCAAGCGCTCTAACGATTTTTCAAATGCCTTTTTGGCGCTTTCATACCCCGCATCTTGAATCCAAAGTTTGGTCGTGATAAACAGATCTGCCCGTGCCACACCACTATTTCTGATCGCCTTGCCCACCGACTCTTCATTCAGATAAGCAGCCGCAGTATCAATGAGCCGATAGCCGGCTCCCAATGCCTCATCTACAGCTCGTTCACATTCGGCGGGGTCCGTCACCTGAAAAACACCAAACCCCAAGATGGGCATTTCCACCCCATTGTTCAGGACAACATGTTGCATGACTCTCCTTTGTCATTCACAGCGCCACAAACATCCCCACCGCTTTGGTGATATGAAAAGCGCCGTTCTCGTCAATCTCACGCCGGATGCGCGCTCGAAACTCGTCAACATGGCTCTGGGGCACGTTTTCGATCATGAGCGGCAAGCCCGAAAGAATATAGTCGGTTATTCTTGATTGAACGTCTCGGCGGCGCGCAGCGCGACGCGAATCGCATCGCGCACCGCGCGGTCTTTGGCATCCAAATCGGGGTGCTCGCTCTGGGTGCGGTTTGCAATCACCGCACAGATGCACGCGGTCGCCAAACCATACACACCGCCCATTTTGAACAGCGTCCCCGCCTCCATCTCGAAATTCAAAATCCCCAGCGCGCGATATTCATCCGTCACGCCGCGCAGGTGGCGCAGCAGTTTCTTGTTGGCGGACATTTCACTGCGTTCCTGCCCTTCAAAAAACGTGTCCACACTCGCCGTGACACCGATGTGCCACTCGACCCGGAGCTCGCGCGCCGCCTCCACCAGCGCCATTGTGAGAAACGGGTCGGCGGCGGCGGGATATTCTCTGGGCGCGATATCGTCCGCCGCGCCCTGTCGCGTCAGCGCGGCGCGCGTAATCACCACACTGCCCATTTTTACGCGCGGCTGAATCGCCCCGCTCGTCCCCACCCGAATCACCGCGCCAATCCCCACCTGCGCCAACTCGTTGACCACGATCGAAAGCGAAGGCGCGCCCATCCCGCTGGTCGCCGAAATAAAGCGCCGCCCGTTCGGCAAGCGCGCGAGATAGCTGTTCAGCCCCCGATTTTCCGACAGGGTTTTTTCGAATGTCACGCCCTCTGTCTCGCGCGCAATCTGCATGGCGCGGTGCGGGTCGCCCGACAAGAGCACAATCCACGGCGGGTCATCTCCCAGGTCCCGGATCCCAAACCCAATATGATATAGAGTCTCGTCTGCCATGTTATTCCCGTTCGATTGCCAATTGATACACCTGTTCGCGCGCCGCCACCCACAAATGACCATCGTCGTCAAACGCCATCCCCGATGCCACGCTCCTGGGAATGTCAAACACATCGAGATAACGCCCATCCGCAGAAAACACCTGCACGCCTTTGATGTCGCTCACATAGATGCGTCCTTGCGGGTCAATGGCAATCGCGCCCACCGCGCTAAATTGTCCCGGCTCGTCCCCGCGTCCCCCAAACGAATCAACAAATTTGCCGGTGCGGTCAAATTTGAACACCTGCGAGGCAAAACTGCCGAGGACATAGAAATTGCCTTGCCCGTCCACCGCCAGCAGGGGGTCCAGTTCAAAGCGGTCCAACTGCCCGCCGACCGCATTATCTACCACAATCGTCGCGCGCCCGCTCTCATTCAACTTGACGATGCTGTCTTTTTGATTCCCCGTCATGGTCGCATACAGCGCGCCGTCCGCGCCCACCGCGATATGTTCGTAACTCTCGCCAAGCGCCGGCTGAAACACGTCCAGTTCCTCACACGTCGCCGCATCGTATTTTGTAATCGTGCTGCCCTGCAAAACAAACAGGTTTCCGTTTCGGTCCGCCGCCAGCGAAGGGGTCGGCGCTTGCGGGTCAATCAGGCATTGCGTTTTGAATTTGCCGTCGGTATCAAACACCTGCACGCGCCCGCCGATATATTCGGCGACAAACACATGCCCGCCATTGTCAACCGCAATCGCGCGCGCATCCTCCATCTTGCCCGCGCCCGTGCCTTTGCCGCCAAACTCGGAAACCACATTCGCAAACTGCGGCGTGGGCTGCGCGGTGGGGACGGAGGTTGGAGGCGGGGCAAGCGTTGGGAAATCAATCGTGGGGATTTCTACGACCTGCTGTGTTGTCTGGTTTGAAATGACCGGCATGAACGCGGCGAATGCGCCGACGCTCAGCAGGATGGGTAGAGCAATTGAGCCGATCACGATCAAGATGACCAAAACCACAATCCAGATGATGCACCCGCTGTTTCGACTCGGCGAAATCTGCACGCCGCCGGACGATGGAGTGATCGTGATCCCTTGCCCTTCGTGGCTGACCTGAAAGGACTGGGGCGCGCCAAAACTGATCTGCGCGACCTGCACATTTTGCCCGCGCTCGATCGCATCAACCGCGTCTTTGGCTTCGCGCAGCCCGGTATGAAACGTCTCGTGATACAGTTTGATGGCGGCGATCTTATTGCCGTCGTCTGTCAGGCGCTTGATTTCGACCAATTTGTCCGCCTGGCTCTTGAGGTCGGACGGGTCAAGCGTGCCGAAATTGGGTTGGGGGGTGCGAAGAGCTTCGGGAACAATGAGGGTGGTATCACAATAAGAGCATTGAATCGTCGGCGCGCTGCCGCCGCGATAATCCTGCGGTGCGCCGCACTTGGCGCACGTAAACGTTTGCGATTGGCTCATCCCTGGACGGTTTCCTTTTTACGGATCTGATTGTAGACCATATAGAGTTCGAGATCCCCCATTATTTGCTCAGCACCTGCCTAAACCACAAGATCGCCGTTGCCATAAACGAAGCGTGAATTCATTCTGCTTGTACTGTGCCGGGCTTGAGAATCTTGGCGATCACCAGTGGAGCAGTTTCCACACGCTCGCCCCCCCCGGAACAGTTTGCGGCGGCCATTTTGGAAAAAGAAAAAAGGATCGCAGAGATTTTGGGGGAGATTCGAGAGATGTTGAACGCGCAGCCCGTCTAGACAATCAACCGTTCAATCTCTTAAAGCACAAGTCGAGATCAGGCGGTTCAACCGCAATCATGTTGGCTTGTGAGCCGTCATGCTTGTGATGAGAATGCGCAGGGAATAGTGTGGGATGGTCGGTATTGTCGTATCGAAAAATGAGCACAGCATCCGCGCATTGATAATGGTACACATGTATCAAACGTTTCACCTCATCTTCCAGCTTGACCAATTCTCGGAAATGCAAGCGTGAATTATCGGTGAAATACAAATCGCCGCGAATAAAAGCAGTATGCTCACTACGCGCGTCCAGCGCAATTTCATGCGCGCGAACGAGGCGCGCGTGTGTGACGAGATGCACGAGCGATTGATAATATTCCTCAATCAATCTGCGCTCCGCTTGGAATTTCGTACTCATCTTGCAGCAAACGGAGCGCCTCGATTTCCATACGCCATTCGATCAACTCGAGCGTCTCTGTCATGTCGCCCGATTGAAAGCGGCGCAAGAAATCGTTGGACGCGATGCCATACCGGTTTTCAAAGGTTGCCAGACGCGCCTGTGTGCGGTCTATCCCATGCTCCAATAATTTGACCTGATTTTGGATCGCCGCGCGGAGCAAGGGCTTGGCGCGTTCCGCCGACGTGGTGGTAATTGTCACATGTTGAATCATCTTTTATTCTCCATCCTGTTCAACCGCGAGAATTATAGCATAACGCAGGACAACAATTTTTGAGGACAGATGCGAAACAATGTATAACCTGCTTGCCGAGATTATGGAGGAGATTCAACGGGTGTTGGGAGCTAGCACTAATGCAAAGTGATTGGAAATTAGAAGCGATTAGAGTCGCGACCCCCGTTGTACGCGCGGAAAAGCCGGTTGCTGGCCAAGTCTACCGCCAAATTGGCGTGCGGCTCTGGGGCGAAGGTGCGTATGAACGAGAGACTATTGATGGCAGTCAAATTCAATATTCCCTCTTTTTTCGAGTAGAACGAGATGATATTGTCGTCAACAAGATATGGGCGCGGAGTGGGAGTGTTGCGGTAGTGCCAGAGTCTCTGAGCGGCAGTTATGTTAAGTGAATTCTCAATATTTACCCCAATCAGCGAAAAACTTGACCCACAATGGTTTCATTGGATTACCAAGACAAGAAACTTTTGGGAACAGTGTGATGAGAAATCGCGTGGGACGAGTGGCAAGAATCGAATTCGCCCCGAGCAATATCTCAAGTTGAGACCCCCCTGCCCCCCCCCACCTGGGACCGCAAATTTCCAATTTGCGAGCTCTCCCCGCCTGGGACCGCAAATTTCCAATCTGCGGCCTCTCCCCGCCTAGGACCGCAAATTTCCAATTTGCGAGCTCTCCCCGCCTGGGACCGCAAATTTCCAATCTGCGGCCTCTCCCCACCTGGGACCGCAAATTTCCAATTTGCGAGCGAGCTCTCTGCACCCCCGCGTTGCAACTCTCATGACCAAGACAGGTTTTTTATCACGCTACGGATCGGATAGCCAAGAGTACAAGTACTAGAGAACGCTCTCATAGCACATGCGCGCGAGAACGAGTTGTCATACGCAGAGCGCTTGCCATCTGGCGCGAGACCTATCATTGAGAGTATAATCAATCCGCCGGATAGTCGGGCGCATCTCATCCGTCCAGTTTTGATATAGAGAATGGCACACATGAGCCGCGCCTTGTTACCGCATACCCGTTGAAAGAGAACAAGATGGAAATTGCTCCCGGTGTTTTTGATCTCACCCCGCCCACCCGCGGTTACCTCAAGGGCGGCTATGTCCATGCGTTCCTCATCGTTCACGGCAGCGAACTGATCCTCATTGACACCCTCTACGACGCCGACGCCGGGGTCATTCTCGACCAGATCCAACGTCTCGGAAAAAACGTTCGCGACATCAAGCACATTCTCATGACCCACGGTCACCGCGCCCATCTCGGCGGTCTGGCGAAACTCAAAGAACTCTCGGGCGCGCCGGTCTATAGCCACGCTTGGGAGGCGGACATTGTCGCGGGCGAGCGCAAACAACAGGGGGTCAGTCTCCGCCCCATGAAAGGCATTCAGGCGTGGCCCATCCTCTTCTTTGGCTCGCTTTTGGGACCACTGGCGAATCACATTCCCTGCCCGGTTGACCATCTCATTGACGAGGGCGCCCAAATCGGTCCCGTGCGCGTGCTCCACACTCCTGGACACACTCCCGGTCACCTCGCGTTTTATCTGCCCGAACAGCGCACTCTATTCACCGGCGATGCCTTTGTCACCTGGCCCCTCATCTGTCCCGGCTGGCCCAACGCCATGTTGAACAAAAAACAGACCTGGCAATCCCTCCGCCGTCTCGCCGAACTCGACGTCGAGGTCATCGGCGGCGGTCACGGAGCTCCCATCACAAAAGACGGCGGCAAAATTCTCCGCGACCTCTCGGCGCGCGGGAATGTGTAATCGCATCTCGTCGTTCGCCATTCGTCAAACGCCATTCGTCAAACGTCATTCGTCAGGCGTCAAACGTCATTCGTCAAATGTCATTCGTCGTTCGCCAAACGTCATTCGTCAAACGTCAATCGTCAATCGTCTTGCCAATCGAAATTCGAAAATCGAAATTCGAAAATCAGCAATCGGCAATCAACAATCGGCAATCAGCAATCATCAATCCCAAATCATCAATCCCAAATCATCAATCCTCAATCCCCAATCTCCCGGAGTTCCCATGCCCCGACTCGAATACTGGTTCCAAATCGAAAATCATCCGTGGGACACCGCCCCGAACGGTGTGGACCGCGCGACGGGCGAAAACCTGCCGCGCGCTGCCAACGGACTCTATCGCCCCCTGCCCCAGGAGGCATTGATCATTCGCCGCTATACGGCGAATTGGGCATCACCCGATGACCGCCCGATCAACGCATGGGACCTCAACGAACCCAACCCCGCGCAAACGCACGGCACGATTCCCGGCGCGACTGTCGAAGCAAAAGTGGGTGACGAGATCATTCTGCATTTTCGCAATATGGATTTGCGCGCAAACCTCCCCGAAGCCGAGCGCGCTCACGGGCTCCATTTTCACGGCATACAGCACGCCAACCTCGCCGATGGCGCCTTTCCGTTCGCGCAGCCCGACGCGGCGCAAGGCGGCAGACGCGGCGACCGCGTGCGTCCGAACGAAACATTTGATTATCGTTTTACCGTGCCGCATTTATCCACCGCCGGAGTGTGGGCATATCACGACGGGTCCGCAAACGCCGCCGCGAGCATTGCGCTCGGCGCGTTCGGCGCGGTCATCGTGCGCGCGGGCGGCGAAGGCAAAGCGATGGTGCCCGCCACGCCGGTGCGCGGACCGAACGACACACCCACGTCATTCGCAAATGTGCCGCAGCCGCCCGCGGCGGATGAGCATCTGATCGTGTTTCACGAATTACAAGGAGTGGGGGATTGCTTGAATGGGCGCCAACTGGTCGGCAACACGCCCTCCGTCCTCGGGCGACTCAACACCCGCATCAAATTTCGCGTGCTCAACCTGACGCCCCGCGCACAGTCGTTTCACTTGCACGGGCATCGCTGGCGGCGCGGCGAGGACTGGACCGATGCCGAACTCGTGCCGCCGGGCGGCGGCTTTTCGTTCGAGATTCTGGCGGGCACGGCTGAACATGGCGGTGGCAATGGCGAGTGGGCGATTTCGAGCGCGACCGCGCCGGGTCTGATGGGCTCACTCGTTGTGACGGAAGGCGGTATGCTCACCCTCGCGTCGGGAAAGGAATAACGCATGACAATCCAATCACATGGTCTCAAGCGTTGGGGTCTCGGCGGCGCAGCCATCGCCGCGGTCTTTGCGGTCTGGATGCTCTTTTTCCCCGAACTCGCCATCACCCATTTTGCGTGGCCCGTCGAGCCGCGCCAGAGCCAGATCTTTATCGGCGCGGGCTATATTTTCCGCACCGGATTTTTTCTCGCCGCCGCCCTCGAACCCGCCTGGCATCGTGTGCGCTGGATTTATTGGGGCAACCTCGTCTTTACCGGGACGCTGTTGTTTGCCACCTTTTGGAACCTCGACAGTTTCAACTGGTTCTTTGTCACCGCGCACCTGTGGATCATTCTCTATATCGTCGAACCCGTCACCATGCTCTATCTCGTCCCGCGCGGTCCCGGCGCGTGGACAGAGGTGCCCACCCCGCGCGGTCCGATCAACCGCTTTTTCAAATGGTTTCTCGTCGCAGAGACGGCAATTCTGCTGCCCTTTGGTTTGCTCCTCGTCCTCAACCCGCAGTTTGCCGATTTGCGCTGGCCCTGGCCCCTCAATCAACTCGACGCCCAGATCATCGCGGCTTGGTTCCTTGGTTGGGCAGCGTGGGCGGGCACCATGGCGTTTGCGACCGATTGGGACGAAATTCGACATGCCGCGCGCCTCAACCTCCTCTTTGGTCTCGCGCTGTTGGTGACGATGGCACTATTTTGGAATCAATACGATTTTTCGCGCGTCACCATCTATGTCTATTTGGGCGGCACGCTCGTTCTCACCCTCGCCATGCTCTTGTTCTATGTCCTTCAGGAGCGCGTGCCGCGTCCAAATCCCTGACCGTCAACCCCAAAATCAAAAATCTCAAATTTGCCTCTTGACAACGAACAAATGTTCTAGTATAATTTCACCGTTCACACCGCGCAGAGTTGTCGTGTGCGCACGTACGTCTCTTGCATCTGCATATCGTTTCTGACTCCACCTTGTGTGGCGGCAAATTCGCAGCGCCCCAATTTTTGAAAATTCTTTGAATAATCAAACAATCAAAAAAATCTGAGAAAAATAACTATAAAACGCCAGTTTTCGTCTTTGATTTCGGGGAAATCAAAAAAACACCCTCCAAAACAAACTATAAAACGCGTCCTATGCTTTGAAAAAACTTGATTTCCCGCGACACTGAGTTTCGCACGCAATCAAGGGCGGTGTGCCAAAAAATGCGTAAATTGTAGGGGCGGTGCCTTGCGCCTGTCCAGCTCTGCGAATTTACTCGTATTCGGGCAGCCAATCCCCGTGCGCGGCGATCAACTCGTCCACCAGCGCCCAAATCTGGTCCAGCGTCAGTTCCGCCGCCGTGTGCGGGTCGAGCATTGCCGCGTGATAGATATGCTCGCGTTTGCGCGTCAGCGCCGCTTCCACCGTCAATGCCTGCACATTGATATTGGTCTGCATCAACGCGGCAAGGTGCGGCGGCAGCGCCCCAATCGTCACCGGCTGCACTCCGTTCTTGTCCACCAGACAGGGCACCTCAATCGGCGCCCCGCGCGGTAAATTGTCAATGATCCCCTCGTTTGGCACATTCGCATACACCCGCCTGATCTCGTTTGTCTCCATGCTGTGAATGATCAACGAACCATACTCGCCGCTCCGTTTCACCTCGAGCGGCGCATTCGGGTCTTCCAGCTGTGCGCGCAGCGCGTGCCATTCCTCGATCTGGTCCTCACAGCGGGTAATATATTCGTCCAACGGGATCTGGAATTCCTCCAACAGTTCGGGATGTGCGCTCTTGATAAACCACGGCACATACTCGCTGAAATGTTCGGACGATTCGGTCACAAAGTATCCGAGCCGCCGGAACATTTCATAACGCACATGGTCCACCATCCTCCCGCGTTTGGGCGGAAAGCGACCGCTCTCCATAAACGCGCGCAGCTGCGGATAGAGGTCCTGCCCGTTGTGTTCGAGACGCAGGAAAAAAGCCATATGGTTGATGCCCGCGACCAGATAGTTGATCTCGTCATACGGCACGCCCGCATCGCGCGCCAGATCGTGCGCCGTCCCCTGCACGCTGTGGCACAATCCGACCGTTTTGATTTTGGTCGCACGGTCAATCGCCCAGCAATTCATGACCATCGGATTCACATAGTTGAGAAACATGACCCCGGGACACAATTCCTCCATGTCGTGGCACATGTCGAGCAAAACGGGAATCGTTCGCAGCCCGCGCATGATGCCGCCGATGCCCAATGTATCCGCGATGGTCTGGCGCAGCCCGTATTTTTTCGGAATCTCGAAATCAATCACCGTGCCCGGTTTATAGCCCGCCACCTGAATCATGCTGATCGCATAATCCGCGCCATCCAGCGCGGCGCGGCGGTCGAGCGCCGTTTCGATCTTGGGATGCGCGCTCAGCACACTCGCCACCTTGTGCGCCACGATTTCTGACGTGTGCAGCCGTTCGGCGTCAATGTCGTGCAGCACCAGATTGGCGCTCGCCAATTCGGGGAACGCCAAAATATCGCCCATCAGATTTTTCGCAAAGACCGTGCTGCCCGCGCCGAGAAAAACGATTCGTGTCATTGCGTCCTCGTTTGACTTGATCTCATGCCCGATTCTGCAGCGCGGGATGATAGTATGTTGCCGCCACGGCGAGCAGGGCAACAAGGAACAGAATCCCTGGCGCAAGCATCGGCGCCGCTCCCCTCAACGCTTGCCAAAACATTTCGGCTGTGGCGAGATTGGGCTTGGTTTCGAGCACAATTTCCCAATTGCCTTCCAGGTGCTCATAGACGCCCAGCAGACTGCCCAGGACCAGTGCGCCCATCACAAGGCGCATTGCTCGAATAGTCCCCGCCGTTGGTTTCACCCACACGACAAGGACCGCCGCCAGCGCAGCGCCGCAGAGGAGGAACGGGACAATCTGCAATGCTTGCTCCGTATGCTCTGCCAGCAACAATTCGACGACCGTGCCCACACACATGAATGCGGCGAGCCCCAGCAGAAACATCCGGTATCGTTCGACCAGCGTCTGCGCGCTCATTGAGACAGATAATTTTGCGCGGCAGCCGCTTGCTCAGCGCTGACCAGACTCACCAGTTTTGCCAAAAAGTTTTGATTCGTGCCATACGGGCGTCCCGCGATCAACTGCCCCGCAATATCGGCGGTCACTCCCGGAATCTGCTGCAGCGTTTCGGCGTCCGCCTGGTTCACATCCACCGGCACATACACATACTTTTCATACTCGGCTATGGTCGCCGCGTCCACGTATTTGCCGATTTCGCGGCGGAATTGTTGGATGCTCGTATAGGGACGATATTCCTGAAACTCGCGCACCATGCGGTTCCCTGTGTTCGGCACGGTCAGAATTTCCTGCGGGGTGGCTGTGTTCAGATTGAGCTTGGTAAAGACGGCGGCGGTCACTCCCGACGGTTCCGCACTCTGGTTGGCGGGAGTGGCAGTCACGATGCCCGCCGCGACCGGCTGCTCCGGTGCGGCGGTGGGTTGCGCGATAGCCGTGGTGGGCTGCGGCGCGCTCGACGGAGCCGGGGCTGCCGCGCTGCATGCCGCTGTCAGGGCGAGAACAATCAATGCCGCCGGAGGCAAAAGGATTTTCGTTAACCTAGTCATTTTATTGACTCCTTGGTTTCGTTTTTTTCTCTTTAGATTAGTCTCGTTTTGTGAAAAACAGGTTAAGCCAGGGTACAAAATTATAGCAGAGTCATCCGCCTTGACGGATGAGTACCAATGTGCCAAGTGTGATCATCCCCGCGCCAAGGACGACCCTCCATGTCAAGGGTTCCGCCAAAAACAGGGCTGAAAAGACCACGATCAAAACCAGACTGAGTTTGTCAACGCCTGCCACCAGGGACGCATTACCGAGCTGCAGCGCATGAAAATATAAAAGCCACGATGCGCCCGTTGCAAGACCCGAGAGCGTCAAAAATAAAATGGTTTGTGGATTGAGCTGCGCCAGTCCCCCCGTTTGCCCGCGCGCAATGACAATGCCCAAGCAAACACAACAATCACGATCGTCCGAATCGCCGTCGCCAGGTCCGAATTGACATTTTGCACTCCGATTTTGGCAAAGATGGTGGTCAACGCGGCAAAAACCGCCGAACCCAATGCATAGATTCACCAGGCGCCTTGATTTGTTTCCATGATGATACCTCCTTGTGCGAGGCGAGAGCTATGCGCCGGTGATGCGGACGTGGACATCACGCGCCGCGCGTCCGAGGGCAGTCACCCGGACCTCAAGTTCGATGGGATAAATGAAAACGACCCGTGTCAAGATTAACACAGGTCGTCCGGTTTGTCCCCGACACAAGGTCTTGGGTCTGCGCCACGATTTTGGGTCGTAAGGAACGAACGCCGTTTCGTTCCCCGCACAGCTGCGACGTTCCCCACCCGGCACGCTGCGGCGAGCGTGCCCTACGCTATGATTAGGCGATTTGCCTCGGGTCTTGAATCACCCCCGCAATCGCGCTGGCGGCGACGACGGCAGGACTGGCGAGATAAATCTCGGCATCACGCGTCCCCATCCGCCCGCGAAAATTGCGGTTCGCCGTCGAGATCGTCACTTCGTTCGGCGCGGGAATCCCCATGTGATTGCCCATGCACGGACCGCAGCCGGGCACGCCAATCACCGCACCGGCGGCAGCGAGCGTCTGCAAATACCCTCGGTCCATCGCATCGCGCAGCACCTCGGACGAGGCGGGAATCACCAGCAGCCGCGTGCCTTTGGCGATCTTTTTTCCCTTGACCACCTGCGCGGCTGTCGCAATATCTTCCAGACGCCCGTTCGTGCATGTCCCGATGAACGCCTGCTGAATGCGCGTCCCGCGAATTTCCGACAGCGGTTTCACATTGTCCACCGTGTGCGGACACGCCACCATAGGTTCAAGTGTCGAGGCATCAAAAGTGTATTCGGCGGCATATGTTGCGCCCGCATCGGGATACAGTGCGCCGTCCCGGATTTTTGATTTCTGGTCTCTCAACCGGGCTTGGGACACGTTTTCGGTTTTCGATTGATCTGCCGTTTGTCGTTCTTCTCTGATCGCTCGTCGGACCGCCAAATATTCAAACACCGCATCATCCGGCGGCAGGTATGCGTTCTTGACGCCAAATTCTGCCATCATGTTGGGAATCACCATGCGCGATTCCAGCGACAGGCGCGGGATGGTGTTCCCGGCAAACTCGACCGAGTAATACAATCCGCCGTCTGCGCCCAGGTCGCCAATAATTCGCAAGCACAAATCTTTGGCGGTCACCCATTCGTCAAGCGCGCCGTTCACCGTGATTCTGATCGTTTCGGGCACACGCAGCCACAATTCCCCCGTCGCCCAGAGCGCCGCGACTTCGCTCCGCCCGATGCCCGCGCCGAATGCGCCGAGCCAGCCAAAGTGCGGCGTGTGCGAGTCCGCGCCGAGGATGGTCTGCCCGGGCAGCACGATCGCCTCTTCGCTAAACACCTGATGACAAATGCCGCGTCCGACTTCAAAAAAGTTGGTCACGCCCATTTCGTCCACAAACCGGCGCACACCGGCGTGATTCTGCGCGTGCTGGGTGGTGGGAGCGGGGACGGCGTGGTCGAGCGTGATGGCGAGACGTTCCGGATATTTGACGCGTTCGACGCCGAGCGAGAGCAAGATCTTGCCGATCGCAGCCGTATTGTCGTGCGACAAGACCACATCAGGCGACGCGTCCACGATTTGTCCCGCGACGACCGACGCTTGCCCTGACGCGCGCGCCAGAGCTTTTTCGGCAAAGGTTTTTGGCATACCCATACTTGTGCGGGTAGAGCTCATAGGGGCTGCTTGACCAGCGGCTTGCTGTTTGCGGGCTGCGTTTGCGGCGTTATGGGTAAACTCAAGAGCGTCACCGCTTCTTCGTCCGACGGCGTATCTGCCCAGCGGTAGAGCAGCTCGTCCACGTCGTTCAGGTCGAGCGGCTTGATATCCGCCAGCGCCTTGACCTCTTGCGTCACCAGTTTAATTTGCGCATCGGTCAGCGGCAAACCCAGCTGTTCGGCGCGGTCTTTGATGGCGTTCCACCCCGTCAATTTGTGCGCGATCGAAATATAGCGCGTGAGCCCAAAATCCTGCGGGTCAAGAATTTCATACGTTTCGGGTTTGTTCAAGATCGCTTTCGAATGGATGCCCGCTTTGTGCGTAAACGCCGTAACGCCCGTGATGTAATTGTTGAACGGAATTGCCACGCCGACGATTTCGGCAACCAGCTGGTCCACTTTGCGTAGTTTCTTGAGTTTGTATTTCTTTTTGGTCGCCGCCTTGTTGTGCGCGTACATGCGCGCCACAAAACCGCCGAGCGGCGTAATCCCGTTGCGTTCGCCAATGCCCAGGACGCTCGTGTCAATATGCGTTGCGCCCGCCTCCAGCGCGCTGAACGAGTTGGCAATCGCGCAGCCCGTGTCATTGTGCCCGTGAAATTCAATATCGGCGTGAGTCAGGCGGCGCAGGGAACTGATGAGCTCGTGCACGCGGCGCGGTGACGCGACGCCCACCGTGTCGGCGATGCCAAGACGATTGACCACGCCCAACTTGTCCACCGCAAGGTAAACGCGCATGAGGTCTTTTTCTTCGCTGCGAAACGAATCTTCGGTGCTGAAACGCAGTTCGATGTCGGGCGCCTGTGCGCGGATCCAAGCCAGCGTCTCGCCTGCGAGGTCAATGATCTCGTCAATGCTCTTGCCGTGTGAGAATTGGCGCAGCATGGACGAAGTCCCGATCACCACGTCCAACCCGCCCACGCCCGTATCGAGCGCAATCGCGGCATCGTCCTTGTGGCAGCGAATATGAGTGAGAATCTTGGCTTTTAGACCGCGCTTGGCGATGCGTTCACAGTCGTCGCGGCTGGCGGGCGACGCAAGCGGCGAGGTCAATTCCAGATACTCGACACCCAATTCGTCCAGCGCATCCGCGATCTTGAGTTTCTGGTCCGACGTAAAATTTGCCCCGACAAACTGTTCGCCTTCGCGCAGGGTTGACTCGATAATGTTGAACTTTTCGAGCGACATGGCTCCTCCTCAATGCCCCCATCGGTCTTGCGTAAAAGAGTGCGTACCAACCATCGGTTTTTCAATTTTGCGAACCTTCGAGGGTTGAGCTCTCAAAGGTCGCCAATACGCTTTCGATTTCGTCCATCGCCTTGTCCAAATCGCCCTTTTCGATCACCAACGGCGGCAGCAGGCGCAGCACGTTTGGACCGGCGGGCAGGGCAAGCACACCGCGCTCCATCAATGCTTGCAGGACCGGCGTCACTTTGATTTTGAGCTCGACGCCAAGCAACAGTCCCAATCCGCGCACCTCGCGAATCAAAGGGGACTCGATTCGCTTGAGGCGTCCCAACGCATATTCGCCCAACTCGGCGGCGCGCTGCGGCAGTTTCTCTTGCAGAATTACCTCGATGGTCGCGTTCGCCGCCGCCGCAATCACGGGATTTCCACCAAAGGTCGAGCCGTGAATTTGCGGGTCCAGCTTGCGGATGCGCTCGGAAATCAGCACCGCGCCCATCGGCAAGCCGCCCGCGATGGACTTGGCGACGCTGATGAGGTCCGGCTCGATGTCGTAATGCTCTGCCGCAAACATCTTGCCTGTGCGCCCAAAGCCCGTTTGAATTTCGTCCAGAATCACGAGGGCGCCGCGTTCGTGCGCCAACGCGGCAATCCCTTGCACAAATTCCCGCGTTCCGGGACGCACGCCGCCTTCGCCCTGCACGATTTCGATAATGACCGCCGCCGTATTCTCGCCGATTGTTTGCGCGGCTTTGTCCAAATTGTCATACGGAATGAATTTGACGCCGGGCACTAGCGGCGCAAACGGCTCGCGATATTTCGGCTCCCAGGTTGCGTTTAGCGCGCCCATGGTGCGCCCGTGAAAACCGCGCATCGTCGAAACGATCTCTTGCCGTCCCGTGTGATACTTGGCAAACTTGAGCGACCCCTCGTTCGCCTCGGCGCCGGAATTGGCAAAAAACACGCGATTGATTTTGGCTTGTGGCGGGGCAATGTTGACCAGTTTTTCGAGAAGCGCGGCGCGCTGGTCATTGTAAAAGACCTCGGTTGCCACCATCAGCTGCGCGGCTTGTTCTGCAATCGCGCGCACCACTGCCGGATGCGAATGTCCGATATTGGCGCTGCCCTGACCCCCGACGCAGTCAATGTATTTCTTGCCGTCGCTGTCCCACAAATGCGCCCCGCTGCCGCGCACCATCGCCGCCGGGCGCTTGGAATACACGCCGCTGGTATACTTGGCTTCGGTTTCGATTATTTGTTGTGTATTCATGGCACCTGTCCAATGTGGTATAATAGGGTCAAGAAGGAAGCTCGAAAGGGCATCCCCAAACAAAACGGTTTGACCGTTTTACCCCCTTACTGACACGGTCGCCCTCTGCTGGCAACCTGTAACGCAAATTGCAGGATAACCATATTGGCGGCTTTCCTACACAATGAGGTAGGATAGGTAAGGGGGTCTTATTTTGGCAGATCCAACAAAAGACGTATCTTGGACATTACATAACTTTCATACGGCGACTCGCCGTGTTCAGCAATCTCGGCAATAACACCGGCGGCCATGTCGGCAAATTGCAGTCCTTCCTCACGCCGAGATTCTTTGACAACAATTGCCTTAAAGATACGGTCACGATTCTGGCTGCGTGCCAAACGGCTTGCCCAAGTACGCAATCGGACTACGAACTTTTCCTTGCCCGGTTCTCCATCAATAACCAGAATTGCTTGATTTAATTCTGATGGCAATGATTCCTCTACGATTGCTCCAATGGCATACTCGTACATTTCCTGTTCCCCCCAGAATCTTGCTTCCGGGGGCATACGGGACTTGTCCACCATCGCAGCACGGATACGAACATCAAGTGAACGCAAAAGGACGAAAAATGCTGCGCGTCTTTCGTGTGAACGCGTCTCATGGAAATGAAATTCGAATGCCGGGGGCACATTCAAAGCTTTTCGCAGCCGTTGTAATTCTTCGCGCAAAACCTCAGGTTGAGTGGTTTCAACAAGTGTCAGTACAAAGTGACGCGATGCTCCGCGGCGAACATCCCCGCCCGGATCCCCATTCTCATCCATGAACGCATAAACTGTCGGCGAACGACTAGCCAATCACGGTCCCTTTGCCCTCTAACGCGTTTTGGATCGGATGTTCCACGCGTCCATCCGCAAACACGACCTGCCGCACACCCAAATTCAACGCCTCGCTCGCGCCGAGCACTTTTTTCTTCATGCGCCCCTCGGCAAAATCAAGTGACGCTTCGACCCGGTTTTTATCAATGTGAGTGATGAGCGACCCTTCATCCGGAAAATGCTTCATCAGTCCGACGACATTGGTAAGAATGACCAGTTTTTCCGCCCCGACTGCGCCCGCTATCATTGCGGCCGCGCGGTCCCCGTCCACATTCATTGCATCGTTCTGGTACGAAATTGCCAACGGCGCGACGACGGGCAGATATTTCATCCCGAGCAGGGCGTTCAAGAGTTCCGCGTTCACTTTTTCCACGCGCCCCGTATAGTCGTCGCGCAAGATCCGCTGCTTGCCGCCCTCGATAATCCGCACGGCGTCCTTGCGCGTTCCTTCCATCACGCGCCCACTGACGCCGCTTAACCCCAGCGCATTGACCCCGCGCTTTTGCAGCGCCTCGACGAGAAATGTGTTGATTTTCCCGACCGCCGCCATTGTGTAAATTTCCAGCGTCTGGCGGTCGGTGTAGCGCCATGAAAACCCCTGCGGCGACGTGACGTGTTTGGCAGGATAACCGACCTTTTCGCCCAGTTCGTTCGCCTCGTTCCCTGCGCCGTGCACGAGAATAATTTTCTGTCCCGATTTATAGAGCGCTGCCGCATCGTCAAGCACATACTCCATATTAATGCCGCGCGAGCCGCCGATTTTTATGACAATCATTTTGATTTCTAATTTTGAATGGCGTTGGTGCATGAAAGTGGCATAAGCGTATAATCTTGGGTTATGCCAAACCAAAACAAGAAAACACGCTCATGCCAAAAGTCATTATATCGCATTCGGAACTGGAAGACCTACGAACAAGC
>JADZCJ010000073.1 GCA_020851635.1 Anaerolineae bacterium | reverse complement strand
TTTCGGATCAAAGAACCAGTGGCATCGCTTTTACCTGCATTTCGTCGAAATCCTGCACGATGTCGTGAGTACTTGCCCGGCTAGAAAACAGACAAAAACCACTGCACGATGTCGTGATTATTGAGATTTAGGAACTAGCAGGTTGTCGGAGTGAAATCAAATTATAGTTGTTTTTGAGATACTACGACGCGCGTTCATAGTTACAAATGAGGTCTCTCCGACAACCTGCTAGCTCGAAATGGTTGTAAGCACTTGTGTCATGGATTCAAGCGGATGTAACACGAGGCGGGTCCTGCATTTCATTTTGAGCTAGTCCCTTGAAACCGACGGCGACCAGCGTGTTGCCGATCACCGGCAGTCCGGGCAGGGGCTTGCGTATTCCCAATTTTCGCACCGACACCCAGCGCATGGGTTTGAAACCCGCGCGCACCCGCACCTGCTGAAAACCACTTTGCGCCAGGATGTTTTGCAGCGTCTGCGGGTTAAACAGCGTTTGGTGTGTCTCATCCGCGTCGCCCGACCACACTTTGCCAAGCGCAGGATAATAGAGTCGCCGCGCGTCCCATAAATTCGGCGTGGTCAATGCCACCGCGCCGCCCGCGCGCAGCACGCGCCGACATTCACACAGTGTAAAGACCGGTGACGAGACGTGTTCGATCACTTCACTCATCAGAATCAGATCAAACGAATCGCCCGCATAGGGCAGGGGCTTGTCCGAATCGCACTGCGTCAACCGCGCGTCGGGGATCAACCGTTGCGCTTGCTGTAACGGATATTCGATCAAGTCCGAGCCGAACGGCACAAACCCGCGGCGTTTCAAAAAGCGCAGCGCGGGACCCGCGCCGCAGCCCGCATCCAGAATCCGCGCGTCGGGCTTGACCGCGCCGACAAATTCCAACAAACGCCCGTATTGAAACGCGACCTTTTCGTCGGATTTCCCAAGCTGGGCGTCAAAATACGTTTCATTGTACATGGAGGCAAGGCAGCTCTTTTATTCCCGCTCAGCGATCGTTTGCAACGCGGACGGATGGCTTTTTTCGCAGCATCACCCGATACGTCCCCATGCCGAACGTGCGCCACGAACCATAGAGCGCATCCCCCACAGGGCGCGGGTACGAACGCAAGCGCGAATTTTCCCTCTGCAGGTCCTCGACCGTGAAACCAAAGCGCGCGGCGAACGCTTCGAACCCTCCATACGTATAATAATGCATTTCGCTCAGCCGCTGCCTGTCCTTGAGCGCCGAATCCTTGGTGCGCTGCCGCCAGACGATATATCTTTCACCGAGTGGGCGGGGCAGATAATTTACGAAACGCAAATGATAGTGCGGGTCCACCAGCGCGTAACGATTTATGACCGTCATGAACGCGACGCCGTCGTCATCGAGCACTCGCGTAATCTCGCCAAGCAGTTTTTCCGGCTGCTGCACATGCTCCAGCACGTCCCAACAGGTGACAATGTGAAAACTGCCCGCTGCAAAGGGGAGCGCCTCGCCCGCGCCGACCAGCGCCGCCATGTTCAAATCGTAACGCTGCCCGCGCGTGCGCGTGATTTCGCAATAGGCAAAATTGTAATCGAACGCGACGATCCGCTCGCCCGCGCGCTGCATCGCCACGGCAAAACCGCCCATTCCTGCGCCCAGATCGAGCACCCGCGCGGTGTCCGGCGCAACCCCATTTGTAGATGCCTTTTGCGCCGCGCGCACCTGTTTCACCGCGTCCGCCTGATAATTTTCCTGCCACAGGCGTTTTTTGCGCCAGTCTGCAAAATCGGCGCGCCAGCGCATGTGCGCGAGCCATGGCTCGATCTGTTTTTCCAGCGTGGATTCGATTTCAGGTTTGATAGGAACGGATGATGCACTCACTCTGGATACAAGAGGCGTTAGACGAACGCGGAATGATGCTCGACAAGCAAAAAAATATCGCCGAACCGCATGGCGACAATATTATAACCCATATCAAGTCTACCCGTCATTTGCGGACCAACTGACGCGGCTCAACCGCATTCTGGCGCAAGACCTGGGCTTTTCGCTCAGTGAAATCAGCCGCTTGCTGGACGAAACAGATGCAACAAAAAACGAGACGGCGTTCGCCGTCTCGTTTTTCTCATCACGTCCCCGATGTGATCTCTGCAAGCACCCGCGCCAGCGCATCCACCGCGCGGTCATATTCGATCAAATCAATATGCTCGTTTGGTGTGTGGTCCAGGTTCGAGTCGCCGGGACCATACGTGACGATGGGGCAGTTCCAGTGTGGACCGACCACGTTCATATCGCTCGTGCCCGTCTTGAGCGTAAACCCCGGCGCACCACCGCCCGCGCGAATCGCCGAAAGGAACGCTCGCACGAGCGGATTGTTCTTGTCGGCGCGATACGCGGGCGTTTCGGTATCGAATTTGAGTTTGGCTTTGCCTGCCATCGCGACCAGAGTTTCTTCCAGCTCTGTGACTGTGACATCCAATGGCAAGCGCAAGCCGATCACCAGCCGCGCGGTCTCGTGCAGCCCGTCATTGTCGGAACCCATCCCGCGCAAGGTCGGGTCGAGCCGGTCAAAAATCTTGGTCTTGGTGGTATTGAATTCATCGGTAAACCGTTTCACGCGCAGCCAGAACTCTACCGCGTCCTCGTTCGCGCTGCGCGCCTGTCCCGCGCTGTGCGAATTCTCGCGCGTCAAGGTATATTCGAGCCACAGAGAACCCTTGTAGCCCAGCGTCACGCGGTCCCAACCGCTCGGCTCGCCCACAATCGCAAACGCGGGATCGTATTGCGTTTTCGCAAAATGCGCGCCTTTGCTGGTGGGACATTCCTCTTCGACCGCGCCGACGACCACCAATTTCCAACCATCCCGCGCCCCGACCCGCGCCGCCGCCGCCGCAAACGTGCACAGCGGTCCTTTGGCATCCACCGCGCCGCGTCCATACAACAACTCGCCGTCGCGCTCGACCGGCACAATGCCGGGATGCGTGTCAATGTGCCCGAGCATGACGAGTTCGCGCGGTCCGTCACCCAGCACCCCGACCGCATTGCCTGCTTTATCACGAAATGCGCGCATGCCCGCGTCGTTCATCTGCGCGACCAGATATTCCACCGCCGCTTGTTCCTGATACGATGGCGAGTAAATTCTCAACAACCCTTCCAACAGTTCGCGTTGATTCATGGCGTTAATGTAAAATCTCCGAGATGTGAACAACCTTCCACAACGAGCGTCGCGCCCTCTGCGCGCACGCGTTGACAATCGGCGACGGCAGGCGGAGCATTCGGGTCGGTTTGCAGCGCCTGCCGCAATACACAGCCGGTCCCCTCACGGTTGACCGAAAATTGGCGTATCAAATTGTTGGTTTCGTCGCGGATGGTCAGCGCGGTGGGACTGCACGCCTGAAACGCGTCGGCGAGACAATTCCCCGCCTCCCGCAGCGCGCTCCCCTCCACCGGACGCGCTGGATTCCCTCGCAGCACAATCTCGCCACAAGAGCCGTTGGCGGCAAGAGCGCCGGGACCCGACGTGTCGCTTGCGACGGCGGAGGGAGGAACGCTTGCCCCGCCCTCGCCCTCGACCGTGGGGATGATTGTCTCGCTCCCGGTAACCCGCGTAGGAACAGTGGGGCTGTCGGCTGCGTCGCCGCACGCCGCCAGCCCCAACACCAGCAGCGCCGCACAAAACAGACGTGTCATTGAAACGATCTCAAAATTGCTCCCCGTGCACTATTTCACAACGCTGCGAGGATGGCGCGTGTCATTTCATCCGTCGTCGCCGTCCCGCCGAGGTCGCGCGTCAAAATGTTTTGCGCCAGCGCCGTATCCACCGCGCGACGCACGCGCCCCGCCGCCTCGTTCAATTTCAAATAATCGAGGAGCATCGCCGCCGACAGGATTGCGCCGACGGGATTGGCGATGCCCTTGCCCATAATATCGGGCGCCGAGCCGTGCACGGGTTCAAACACCGCGTTCGTTGTGCCGATGTTGCCCGAAGGCGCGACGCCCAACCCGCCGATCAGCGCGCTCGCCTCGTCCGACAAAATGTCGCCAAACAAATTCGTCGTCACGATCACGCCAAAATTCTGCGGGTCCTGAATCAGCCGCATCGCCATCGCGTCCACGAGCATCTCTTGTGTGTTCACCCCGGGAAATTCGCGCCCGACCTTCAAACACGTCTCGCGAAACAAGCCATCGGTGAGTTTCAGCACGTTTGCCTTGTGCACGATCGTCAGCCGTTTGTTTCGTTTGGACGCGTATTCAAACGCCATGCGCGCGATGCGTTCCGAGGCGCGCCGCGTAATCACGCGCTCGGTGATGGCGGTGTCGTCGTCCTCCATCCGTTCGCGTCCCGCATACAACCCTTCGGTGTTTTCGCGCACGATCAAAAGGTCGAGCGCTTGCCGTGAAAATGGACCCGGCAGCGATTGCACGGGGCGCAGGTTCGCATACAGATCGAAGGCTTTTCTCAGCGCCAGGATCGGACTGCGATATCCCGCGACGCGCCCCATTGGGGAAGAGGTTGCGCCAAACATGGTCGCATCGCACGCCTTGATCGTTTCGAGCGTCTTCTGCGGAATGGCATCGCCCGTCCGTTCAAAATGCTCGAACCCCGCTTCGGCGCGCACAAATTCGAGTCCGAGGTCCAGTTTCTCGAGGACCCTTTGCGCCGCCGGAATGACCTCTTGTCCGACCCCGTCGCCGGGAATGATGCAGATTCGCATATCACATATGGCGGGTAGCGCATCGCGGGTAGCGGTTGCCAAACCGGCGCGGTCGGCAATGCGCCATTCGCTTGCCGCTATCGGCAATCCGCTGTGCGCTATTCGCCGCCTTTGACCTCGGGCATCGGCAAATGTTCGGTGTTGAATTTTTTGCGGAGCATGGGAATCAAGCCGCCGGACTCGATAATGTTGACGAGCGAAGGCGACAGGGGCGGAAACTCGAATGTGCCCGCGCGAGTGTGAATTTGATGCGTGTCGAGATCGAGCGTAATCGTCTCGCCGTTCTCGATGGCATCCACCGCCTCGGCAGACACGATGGGCAGCAGCCCGTTGTTGACCGCATTGCGAAAATAAATCCGCGCAAAGGATTTGGCAATGATCGCGGTCACGCCCGCGTGTTTCAGCGCGCCGACCGCCTGCTCGCGCGAAGAGCCGTTGCCCCAGTTCTTGCCGCCGACAATGATATCGCCGCGTTGTACGCCCGTGGCGAACGTCGGGTCCAGGTCCTCGAGCGCGTGTTTCGCCTGCTCGGCGGGATCGGTGATCGTATAGGTGTATTTGCCGGGAAAAATCACGTCGGTATTGACGTCATCCCCGTATTTCCAAACGCGGCCTGTTAAAATCATATATTTAACTTTACACTCCCGAATGGCGTTGGTGCATGAAAGTGGCATAAGCGTATAATCTTGGGTTATGCCAAACCAAAACAAGAAAACACGCTCATGCCAAAAGTCATTATATCGCATTCGGAACTGGAAGACCTACGAACAAGC
>JADZCJ010000072.1 GCA_020851635.1 Anaerolineae bacterium | reverse complement strand
GCTTCAGGAGGTTATGACCACAATATTTTGTTGTGGGACATAAAAACGCAGGAGCAAACTGCAAAGTTGAACGGGCATACGGGGGCGGTATCAAGCGTGGCATTCGGCCCGGACGGTACAACTCTGGCATCCGGTAGTGAGGACAAGACCATTCGCTTGTGGGACACAAAAACGCGGCGACAGATGACTGTGTTGACAGGACCTTTAGAAGGGGTACTGACCGTGGCGTTCAGTCCGGACGGCACGTACCTTGCCTCCGGCAGTAACGACAACCTGATTCGTTTGTGGGACATGAAGCAGCAAAAGCAAGCGGGTGAGTGGAGAGGGCATCTAGGTGCTGTGTCAAGCCTGGTATTCAGTCCGGATGGTATGACCCTGGTGGCGGGGAGTCAGGACCAGACGATTCGGTTGTGGGATATCACAGCTGGAGAGCCGGTGGCTGACTTCAGAGGCAGTTCGGATATGGTATTGAGCCTCGCATTAGGTCGGGACGGCAGGACCCTGGCAGTGGGCAGTAATAGCAAAACAATTCTCCTCTGGGATTTAAAGTCGCAGCCGCAAGCGGACGAGCTACGCGGGCATCATAATGCAGTGAGCGTAGCGTTCAGTCCGGACGGTGGGACGTTGGCGTCGGGGAGTGGCGACCCGCTAGGGCAAGACAATACTATTTTTTTGTGGGACCTGAAGACACACCAACAAATAGCTGCGTTAAAAGGACATACGGTTTATGTGAACAGCATGGCATTCAGTGCGGATGGCAAGACCCTGGCATCCGGAAGTTGTGCCGAATTCGCCAAGAATGGCTACACTTGCCTGGCAGGCAAACTTTTCTTATGGGATGTGGCAGCGCAGCGGCGCGTTGGGGAATTGAGAGGACATGCAGGTTCCATTCACAGTCTAGCGTTTAGCCCGGATGGCACCACTTTGGCAACGGGGAGTTGTGCGACACGAGGTCCCAATAATGTTTGCAACGCTGGCGAAATTCTTTTGTGGGATGTGAAAACGCAAGAAAAGACTGGCGAATTGAAAGGGCATACGGATTCTGTAAACAGCGTCGCGTTCAGTGTAGACGGGGCAATGTTGGCAACCGCGAGTTGTGGAACGTGGGACACGGAGGGCGTGTGCGACTCTGGTGAACTCTTTTTGTGGGACGTAAAGAAACGAGAACAGGCTGGCGAATTAAAGGGGCACCACGGCAGTATCACGACAGCCACTTTTCGTCCGGATGGCACAATGTTGGCATCCGCGAGCTATGATGGTGCCATTTTGTTATGGGATTTGAAAACAAAACGACAGGTAGCGGATCTCAAGGTCCCAGGGAATTTCGCATTGAGTGTGGCGTTCAGCCCGGACAGTATGACTTTGGCGACCGGAGGTTATGACCACAATATTTTGTTGTGGGATGTAAAAGCATTGCAGCCGATCGGAGAATTAAACGGGCACACAGATTGGGTGAGGAGTGTGATGTTCAGTCCCGACGGAACAACCCTTGCGTCAGCAAGCGGGGAAAAGACGATTCGGTTATGGGACGTGAACATGGAATCCTGGCTTGCAACCACTTGCAGAGTCGTTAATCGCAACTTGACGCGCTCAGAATATACGCAATATATCAGTCGCGAGACAGGCGCTTATGACGCTGTCTATGCCAAGAATCCGACATGTCCCAAATTAACAGTCGAGCCCCCGACGCCCAACCCTATCTCAACCCCATAGTAGGTTGGTCATTTTGGCTTGGCAAGGCGCAATGAAAATCTCTCCGCTTTAAGTAGTTCCTCATGCCGACCTGCGCGGTAGCAGCTCAAACGGCTCGGATTCCAGTAGCATCAAAAACTCATTTTTGGTGGACACACTTTGAGCGGATGCTATATGATAACGGACAACTGGCGCGCGTCTACCTTCACGCCTATCAAATCACAGGCAATGAATTTTACAAACGCGTGGTGACCGAGATTTTGGACTATGTGATTCGGGAGATGACCTCTCCTGAAGGTGGATTCTACTCGTCGCAGGATGCGGATTCGGAAGGGCACGAGGGAAAATTCTTTGTGTGGACGCCGGAGGAAATTCGGAGCGCACTGGGGGGAGCACGTCGGGGCTGTTGATTGTGACCAAGTCGAAACAGGATGTGAGCGATGCGGCGCTGTTTATGGATGCGTATGGGGTGACGGAACGCGGCAATTTCGAGGGCAAGAATATTTTACACCGCGTGCGAGATACGGATGTGCTGGCGGAGATGCATCGTCTGAGCGCGGAGGAAGTGGAGCGCAAGTTGGATGCGGCGCGGCAGAAGTTGTTTGCAGCACGGGAGCGGCGAGTCAAACCGGCGCGGGATGAAAAGATTCTGACGGGATGGAATGGGCTGATGCTGGCGGCATTTGCGGAGGCGGCGCGGGTGTTTACAGGTCGCGGGTCACAGGTCGCAAGTCACAAGTATGAGGAGATTGCGCGGCGGAATGCCGATTTCTTGTTACAGAATCTGCGGGATGCGAACGGACGCCTAAAACGTTCGTATAAAGACGGAAAGGCGCGGCTCAACGGCTACTTGGAGGATTACTCGAATTTAGCGGAGGGATTGCTGGCGTTGTACGAGACGACGTTCGACGAAAAGTATTGGGTTGCGGCGCGGGAATTGGCAGACCAGATTTTAGAGCATTTCGCAGACTCGCGAGGTGGATTCTTTGATACGAGCGATGACCACGAAGAGTTAGTCGTGCGTCCAAAAGATGTGCAGGACAATGCGACGCCGTCGGGGAGTGCCATGGCAACGATGGTGTTGTTCAAGTTGGGGGCGTATACGGGGGATGCGCGGTATGTGGAGGCGGGTGAGAAAGCCGTTGCCCCGCTGCAGCCCGCGCTGGCACAAGCGCCAACAGGCTTCGCGTGGTGGCTATGCGGGTTAGAGTTTGAGCTCGCGCCGCCGAAAGAGATTGCGGTACTCTCCCCTTTCCCTTTGGGAGAGGGGGTAGAGGTGAGGGATGAAGGCGCAGAGAAATTATTGGATGTGGTGTTCGGCGCGTATCGTCCGCATCAGGTGGTGGCGTGGTCGGAATCGCCAAAGGGATCGGCGATTCCGTTATTGGAGGGACGTGAGGCGATTGAGGGCAGGGCGACGGCGTATGTTTGTGAGAATCTTGCGTGTTTGATGCCGGTGACGGAGGCGGAGGAGTTGGCGGTACAAATAGATCGCTGAAATGCCGATGTTCTTTTTTTTACCGGGCTCGGATTACGAATTAGCAATTAGGATTGGGTGGCTGTGCGATGGTAGCGGATTAACTTGGTCGCTTGGTCGTAACAGGAGGCTAGTCCTCGTTTGATCGTCCATGTGCAGTAAAAATGCACTTAAACGTTTGGTGTGAGGCTTGTTGATTATGCAAGAAAGGTGTCTATGGATTAAAGTTCGCTTGCAAACCCATACACGAAGGTACGGAGCGAACCATGATCGACATAAACACCTTTCTCACGGCATTGTATGTCGTGGTAGACGATTTCTGCAAATGCACTTTACCACCTGAACCGGCGACGCAACCGTTGCCCTCGCTGGCACGCAGTGAAGTAATCACCTTGGCGTTATTTAGCCAATGGCATCATTTTCCCAGCGAACGTGCCTTTTATCGTTATGCCGATCACCATTTGCGGGACGCCTTCCCGCGCTTGCCTGATCGTTCGCAGTTGAATCGCTTGATTCGTCATCATCTTGACAGCGTGATGGCCTTCTTTCTACACGGCATAGGAATGCTCCATGCCCAAGATTGCTTGTATGAAGCGTTGGACAGTTCTGCGATTCCAACACGCGATGCGAAGCGGCGCGGCATGGGTTGGTTGCCCGGGATTGCAGACATTGGCTGGAGTAATCGGATTGGCTGGTATGAAGGTTGTCATTTACTCTTGTCCGTGAATCCACAGGGTGTCATCACGGGTTTTGGGTTGGCTTCTGCCAGCAGTCATGATGTCCCGATGGCCGAAACCTTTTTTGCCGTGCGCCAGACCCCGCATCCGCAATTACCAAGTGTTGGACACATTGGGTGTGGGGTCTATGTGGCCGATAAAGGTTTTGCGGGACACAAGAACCGTCAGCATTGGCGCGAAACCTACCATGCTGAGGTGATTGCGCCACCGCAGCGCAACAGCAAAACGCCGTGGTCAAAACCGTGGCGCCGTTGGTTAGCGGGGATTCGCCAAATCGTCGAAACTGTAAATGAAAAACTACACCATACCTTTCGCTTACAACGCGAACGACCGCATGACTGGAGCGGGTTACAGGTCCGTTTGACCGCCAAGATCGCTTTGCACAACTTTTGTATCTGGTTCAATCAACAATTGGGACGTCCGAATTTGGCATTTGCCGATCTTATCGACTGGTAACCATTTTTGGCTCACACCAAACGTTTAAGACCTCGCAACTAGATAGGGTTGCGAGGTCTTTTTCTTGATTCCTTTCGGTAGTTGTCGTCTTGCAGCCTCAAGCCAGAAGAACTTCGTTTTCTACGGCAGTAGCGTCTTTCGCTACGCCACTGCGATAGGAGCCTCATGTCCCGGGAACACACCTTCTGCTTTTCAAACAGGGCGTCGGAGGTTACGCGGGTTGTCTGGTGATGCTTGACAACGTGGGAATCGCAGTGTATTATGTTGATTGTATACTAGTATACCAGAATACATAATTGTCTTATTCCCCCCATTCTTGCTCAAAACCACCAATTCAGGACTCGATATGCTAAAGCCACCTATGCTCCGCGCCACCACCCTTCGAAACGAAGCCTTCCGCGCCATTCGCAAAGACATTCTCTCTGGGCGGCTTTCTCCTGGAAGCAAGCTAGTGGAGGCGGATCTAGCCGCACAGCTTGGAGTCAGCCGCAACCCTGTCCGCGAAGCGATTGGTCAATTGGAGCAGCAGGGTCTCGTCGTGTCGATCCCCAATCGAGGGACCTTTATCATTCAGCCCACCCCCGAACAAGCGTATGACATGTTTCTCTTGCGCGCCTATCTCGAATTATTTGCTCTGCGACTCGCATTTGCGCGCTCCGGACCGGGGCTTTTTGATTCGCTGTTCGACGTTGTTCAAGAAATGGATGACCTGGTTCGATCTACCGAGACATTTGATGGCGAAGCCTGGGGACGCCTTAGTCTGCTCGATACGGAATTTCACACTCACTTGGTCAGGGCCTCCGGCAGTGCAGCATTGTTACGAGCGTGGGAAACCGCGTCGCCTACTGACATTGTTTTCCTTTATGACCGTTCGTTGAATGGAAACCTTTCTTCGGACAAGGAAGATGTCCAGGGTGTTGTGGCGAGGCACCACGAGTTGTTGCACAAAATTCAGAGTGGTGATTGGCCCGCTGCCGAGAGGGAACTCAGGCAACATTTCATGGTTGGTTCACGCGGGCAGAGCGTCGCACTCGACAAGTCCAGTCTAGCAATGCTGGGTTGGGAGGATGACGGATTCTAAACGTATCGGAGCATCAGATGACATACCCGACAGTACAAGAACTTTATGATTTGCATGGTCAGGTGGCAATTGTAACGGGCGGGGCACGGAATTTGGGACTTCAGATTGCCGAGGCGTTAGCGGAAGTGGGTGCGGCGGTTGTGGTGACAGCTCGAAGCAAAGACGCAGCGGTGACTGCTGCACATCAACTCGCCAAAGCCAAAGGCGTACGCACGCTCGGACTCGAACTTGAGATTACAGAAGAGGCGGCGTGGTCGGCCCTTGTCCAAAAGGTCGAAGACGAGTTTGGAAAAATTGATATCTTGGTCAATAACGCGGGCGGCAGGGATGCGCGCCCGGCAGCCCCGGATCCGAACATCCCGCTCGATGTTCCTTTTCTTGAAGCGCGCTCGCCGGAAGAGTGGCGGCGTCTCGTGGACGTTAACCTGACCAGCGTTTTTCTCGGCTGCCGGGCCGTAGTTCCCGCCATGAAAAGGAACGGACGTGGCAAGATTGTCAATATCGCGTCGACGGATGGGATGTTGGGACGTGACCTGGAGTTGTACAACGGCTCGGGCCAATCCGCGTCGGTGCCGGACTATTTGGCGAGCAAGGCGGGTGTGATCAACCTGACGCGCGGAATTGCCGTCGTGCTTGCTCCGTACGACATCTACGTTAACTGTCTATCTCCGGCCGGCTTCCAACGCTCTCAGCCCCCTGCCTTTATCGAAAAATATTCCAAAATGTTCCCGCTCAAGCGCATGGGCCGCGATGGGATTGACCTCAAGGGTCCGATCGTCCTGTTGTGTTCGGCCGCTTCCGATTTCATGGTAGGTCACAATCTTGTGGTAGATGGCGGATTTACAGCTTGGTAGCGGGGTCGAACACGGGAGACGAATTTATGCCTGCAGCAAAAAAACTTGCACGCCAACATTCTGATGAATTTTGGGAACGCGCCATCAAGGTCATTCCCATTGGCACACAAACCTTTGGCAAATCGCCCAAGCAGTGGGCGTTTGGAACTGCTCCGAATTATTTGCAGCGCGCGAAAGGCAGCCACGTTTGGGACGTCGATGGGAATGAGTACATCGATTACGGCATGGCGCTGGGTCCAATCATCCTGGGATATAACTATCCCCGAGTCACGGAAGCTATCAAGGATCAACTTGAACAAGCGTCTATTCTTTCGCTCAATCATCCAATCGAAGTGGAACTTGCCGAGCTGCTGGTCGAGCTCATCCCTTGCGCCGAAATGGTTCGTTTCGGCAAGAATGGCTCGGACGCAACCTCGGCGGCGGTCCGCCTGGCGCGAGCTTTTACCGGACGTGAAGTGATTTTGTGTTCCGGGTATCACGGTTGGCAGGATTGGTATATCGGGACCACCTCGCGCTCGCGCGGCGTTCCCAAAGCGGTTCGCGACCTCACGCTCCAGTTTCCTTACAACGATATCGACTATTTGAACGCGCTGTTTGAAAAATATCCCGGTGCGGTCGCGGCCGTGATCATGGAACCAAGTAATTTCGAAGCACCCCAACCCGGCTACCTGGAAAAAGTAAAGGAGCTGACGCGCCGGAATGGGGCACTTTTGATTTTTGATGAGGTCTTGACCGGCTTTCGAATGTCGATGGGTGGCGCCCAAGAGTATTTTGGAGTGATTCCCGACCTGGCGATTTTTGCAAAAGCGATGGCAAACGGAATGCCCATTTCTGCGCTGGTGGGCAAAGCGGAAATCATGCAGCTGTTCAGCGAAGTCTTTTATTCGTTTACGTTTGCCAGCGAAATGCTTTCGATGGCTGCTTCGATTGCAACAATTCAAGAGCTGCAGGACAAGAACGCGCTCCCGGAAATCTGGAAGCGCGGCGGAGAATTAAAACGGGGCTGCCTCGAATTGATTGCCGAGTTTGGTTTGGAGGGCACCGTCTCTTGCACCGGTTATGATGTATGGCTTCGCTTTGCGTTTACCGGCAAAGACAGCCGCGAGTCGCAGGCGCTGGAAACGCTGTTCCGACAAGAAGTGACCAAGCGCGGCATTTTGATGCGAACCAGCACGTTCATTTGTTATTCACATTCTGCGGAGGACATTCAAAAAACGCTGAAGGCGTACGGTGAGGCGTTCGAATACATTTCACAGGCACTCAAGCAGGGCGCGGTAGAACAATCCCTGGAAGGACCCATTATCGAACCTGTCATCCGCGGTCAATTACGCGTGAGCGGATAGAAGGTGCATGTGAAATGCTGCAAGGAGGTGGATTCCGATTACGGGAATGCGTCAGTCTGTTAACCATCGACCAAGGCAAGATTTGAGGATGCGAGCAAATTCAAGGAGGAGTGCACGACCATGGCAAAACAACACATGACACGCCGCAAGTTATTGGCTCTAATCATCATCGTGGCAGCAAGCGTGGCAATCTCTGCCTGTGCCCCCGTAGGAACGGTTCCCCCCGCTGCCCCGGCGGCAACCTCTGCCCCTGCGGCGGCGACGGCAGCCCCCGCGGCCGCAACCGCTGCCCCGCAGCCAATGACCTTGCAGGCCTGGATTAGTCGCGGCGCGCCGCAAGGCGACCTGTTGGCACAGATGATTGACAAGTACAACGCCGAACAAGAAGCCCAGGGCACCGGCATCAAATGGGAATATCAGAGCGTTACAGATTCGATTGACGCCAAGTTGGCAGCCGCTGCAACTGCCGGTAAAGGTTTTCCGGACGCCTATCTCGGAGATGATTCACTGGCTTGGTCTTCGCGCTATATTCAAGCCGGCTGGGTCATGCCGCTGAACGACTTGCTGGACGAGGTTGGGTTCGACTGGAGCAATTTCCGACCAAATACCCGCTGGACGCTGGACGGCAAGGATTACTTTTTGAGCTATGGTCCCAGCGGTTTCATGCAGTATATCAATTTGGACCATGCTAAAGAAGCGGGCCTTGACCTGGAAAAAGACCCGCCCGACACGCTGGACAAGATGGTTGAGTGGGCAGAAGCGATGACCAAACGGGATGCGTCAGGGAACGTAACCCGCTCCGGGTTTTTGATGACCGGCACCGGGCTTCAGCCCACGGTTGTGTGGGGACATGTCCTGGAATCTCTCGGTGGTTCGCTCGTGGCTGCGGACGGCAAAACGACCAATTTCAATAACGAAAAGGGCAAGCAGGCAGCACAGTTTGTGCTGGATCTCTTGAACAAGTACAAAGTCTCGGACCCGAACGTCACCGACCGTTATAAAGAATGGCAGACCGGCAACGGCTCGATTTTTTGGTCGGGGAATTGGGTCATTGGTTCCAGCTTGCCCAACGAGAACTTGCATTTTGACACATGGCGGATGCCTGCCGTAGAAGGAAACCGCGCTGCGCAAGCCAGTCTCGAATCCATGATGATTTTCAAGCAGGATGACCCGGCACGCATGCACGAAGCAGCCAAGCTCATCAAGTGGATCTTTGACAATTTCACTCCGTACTATGCCCAAATCGGCGATATTACCTCGTGGAAACCTGTCGAAGCATCGGCCGAATACCAGAACCGCCCCGCCAACAAGTTCCTGGGTCCCGTGGATCAAGCCTACACTGAAGGTTTCACGTTCCCACAGAATAGCAATCCTGTCCAGGACCTGAATTATTATGGCAGCTCCCTCTTGATCCGGAATCTGGACAATGTATGGTTAGGGGAGTGGACAATTGAGGAAGGCTTGAACAACCTCGACAAAGAAGTGCAAGAAGTTCTGGACCAGGCACCACTTGTCCAGTTCGAGCTCAAGTAAGCGACCGGCTTGTCTTTTTCCTCCCTCCGACCTGACAGGCATCGGCTGCCTGAGACGCATCCGACCTGTCAGGTTGCACTCGCTCTCGACATTTCGCAAGCATGAAAGAACGCGCTCTCGCCTCCCCGGACCACTCTCAGACCGCCTCGGACCGCGCCCGTCGCCGTCGCAGACTTTTTACGCGCAAAGAAGGCATCGCGTATTCTTTTTTGCTGCCCTTTGGAATCCTCTTTATTTTATTTTCGCTGTACCCTTTTATTGCCGGGCTGCTCTTGAGCTTTACAGATAATTCTCCGCTCGCCAAAGAAACTCATTTTGTGGGGCTGGACAATTACATCAAGATTCTTTTTAACGACCGTGTCTTTATGAGCAGTCTGCGCAACACGGTCTATTACTCTATTTTGCTCGTACCGGCGCAGGTGCTGCTGGGCCTTGGGCTGGCGCTGTATGTCAACAAAAAGCTCCTCGGACACGAGCTCTCGCGCATGGCATTTTTCGCGCCGTTTGTCCTTTCGGTTTCGGTGGTCGGTATCGTGTGGGGCTGGATGCTGGATACACGGTAGGGGCTTTTGAATCTGGCGTTGGGCGGGCTTGGCTTGCCCGGAAACACCCCGTGGTTGAGTAATGTCAATTGGGTGATGTTTGGAATTGCACTTTCCAGTTTGTGGTGGCACGTTGGCATCAGTATGGTCCTCTTTCTCGCGGGGTTGCAAGATATTCCCCCCGAACTGCGCGAAGCGGCAATGATTGACGGTGCTGGCTCGTGGCAGATTTTGCTCTATATCACCCTGCCGCTCCTGCGTCCTGTTGCCATCCTGGTTTTTACCTTGGCATTGATTGATGCCATGAAGGTGTTTGGACAACCCTGGTTCATGACGAATGGGGGACCCGCGGGCGCAAGTACGACAGTGGTATATGACCTGTATCTGAATTTCCAATCGACCCAGATGGGGTACGCCGCGGCGATCGGCTTTTTGCTGCTCGTCATCATTTTGCTGGTTGCGCTCGTGCGCCAATTCACGCTCAAGGAAGAGGTTATTTAGGATGGTTCGAGTTTACGGGAAGCGCTTTTCGATGGGCGACCTGGTCTTGTGGGTTGTGGGTATTTTTGTCACTTTGCTATGGTTTGTCCCACTCGGCTGGATGTTTTTGTCGTCCTTTAAACCCGAGGGTGAGATTCTCACCCGCACCCCCGAGCTGCTCCCGCGCCAGTTCATCCTCTCCCATTACGAGACGATTTTCAAGCAGCCCATCATGCGCTGGTTCATCAACAGCACGCTCGTGGCTTTGGGTGGCACGCTATTGACGTTGTTTGTCAGTGCAACGGCGGGATATGCGTTTGCGCGATTTTCGTTCCGGGGGAAAAACACAATCTTTGTCTTGTTGATCGCAACGCTGATCGTGCCGTTCGAAGTGACGATGATTCCCCTCTATCTGCTCATGTCCGGGTTGTCGCTTACGGGCACTCTTGTTGCCATGATTCTCCCGGATGCAGCAAGCGCAATTGGCGTTTATATTTTCAGGAACTTTTTTCTGGGGTTCCCGCGCGAGCTGGAGGATGCAGCTGCGATTGACGGGTCGGGGCCGTGGGGCACTTTTTTCCGAATTGCATTGCCGTTGGCGCGACCCGCCATTCTCGCGGTTGCCATTCTCGCGTTTGTCAGCTATTGGAATGCATTTTTATGGCCCTTGCTCGTTGGCAGCGCCGACACAACCACGATGGCGTTGGGAATTTCGGTCTTTCGCCCCGCTGCGACCAATACCGGACAGACTCAATTCCTCGGCCCGGGCCTGTCGGCGGCTTCCCTCCTGGCGCTTCCTACCCTCGTCGTCTTTTTCGTACTGCAAAGATATTTTATCGAGGGCGTAACCAGCTCGGGTTTGAAACAGTAATCAAGAATTTCGGTCAGTCGCGTCACCGACGCGTCGCATGGCACTTTGATTTTCTACCACCGGTTTTGAATCTTATTTTCTCGCAGGAGGCACTCCTAGTATGCCGCGCATCAAGAACGCTCGAGAGATGGTGATCTTTAAGGAATTGAATCGCTACAACTGTCAGATTGGCGCAACCCAGTTGGCGAATGGCGATGTGGTAGTGATCTATAACAAAGCGCGCGGGCTGGCGCACCTCGATTTTGACAGTATTGCGCTGGTCCGTTCAAAAGATAACGGCGAAACATGGGACCCACTGTCCGAGCGGATGGTGTGGCAGTGTACACCGACCTTTGGCAGTGATACCCCATCCGTAATGCAGTTATCGGATGGCACGCTGTTGTGCAATTTTTTAATGACTGCCTTTGTTGGCACCAAAGGTGTCTTTGAAGATTTTGGTCCGCAGTCGAATGTGTTGAACGCGATGCGCGAATGTGACGGAGTGTGGTTGACGCGTTCCAATGACAATGGCGAGACATGGACACCCGCGTACAAAGCGAGCGTATCGCCGCTCCGCTGGGGTCAGCCGATCGATGAACCTATCGAGCTGCCGAATGGGACGCTGTTGATGGCGGTGCAGGGGATGATGCGCGCCCGCGCCTATCATTCCGACGAGGAACCGTATCGCTGTTTCCTGATTCGTTCTGATGACAAGGGCTTGAATTGGGAACACTGGTCAACGATTGCGTTTGACGCTGCCGGGATCATTTCATTCAGCGAACCAGCATTAGGACGGATGGGTGACGGGACACTAGTGGCGATGATGCGGGTGATGCATCAGCCGCATCGCAAGCATCAACGCATGTGGATGGCTTACTCGCGGAACGAAGGTGAATCTTGGAGTCAACCGGAGGCAACGAATCTGTGGGGTTTTCCTGCAGACTTGATTCTGCTTCAAGACGGCCGCATGTTGTGCACATATGGCTACCGCCGTGAACCGTACAGTGTGCGCGGATGTATTTCGAACGACGGTATTCATTGGGACGTCGCAAACGAATTTGTGATTCGCGAAGGTGGTACTGCACCCGTAGAAGCAGAGCCGAATTGGTACTGGCATATCGGGTATCCCACTTCACTTCAGCTCAAAGATGGAAGTATGTTGACAGTGGATCATCGCTGGACTTCCGAGGCGCCGTACGTGCAGTATGTGGTTGGGGTGCGTTGGGAATTGGGGGATCTACATGGCTGATGCAACCGTCAACTACGCGAATGTGGAACGTCTGAGCGCTGGGGACTTGATGCAGCTCAAGCGTTGGAACACTCCTTCGATTTTTAACGGTTGGGAACGAATTACGCACGCCGACCCGCTTGCGGAT
>JADZCJ010000071.1 GCA_020851635.1 Anaerolineae bacterium | reverse complement strand
TGCTTGTCCAGATAACCAATAGACCGATCCCAGGTTTATTAGATGTCGCTCCTCAGCAGGCCGATCCTTCAATAATTGTGCAGCATCCAAGGCGCATTGGTACCATTGAATTCGTTCATCTGGATGTAATCTCAATTCCAATAGATAGGAACCCACATCAGCATAAGTTCTACATAGTTCGGCAGCAGTAATACTATCAGTCAGATATGTTGCTGCCCATAGGTGTCCAACTCGGATATTAGGCCATTGTTCGTCAAAAAGGGCTAACCCGAGCCGTGTCGAGTCACCCCCCTGTAAGCAAAGGTGATTCGCCTCTTGGAGTATTTTTGCATAATATACTGCATGGCGGAGCTGTACTTCGCGAAGATTAGGCATAGCAATGATCACTCTTCGGTAAGTAAGGAGCGCGCATGTGCAACTAATAATGCATGCATTTGGAATCGCCCTTTTCCTGAGACTGGTTCTAATAAACCTCGATCTACCAATGTGCGCACAATTGGTCGCGGGTCTTCGATCTGCCACACCGCCTGCATTGCTTCTAAATCAAAAGTAGCGGGTTTTGGAGCGAAGACTCCTAACATTGCAAAGCAGTCGCGCACAAGTGAATCCAAGCGCTCAGTGCTGCGTTGCAACAGTACGGCAACGGTCGGCGTGGTTTCATTCGCGAGGTCGGTTCGATCGGCAGGTGCGCTGGCTACGAGCAATTTCGCCCCTTCCCGTAATTCACGAATCAAATCGCTGACACTAAATCCGTAACTGGCTTCCACGTTGAGTATATGTCCTGCAACTTGAATTGCCAATGGCAAACCTTCGAGTTCGTTGATAAGTTCGCGCGATTCATCGGGATGCGCGGCGACAACGCTCGGGGCTAATGCGCGCAAGAGTTCAAACGCATCGTCTTCCGTGAGTTCATTTAATCGATATATGCCGTTCGGCGTTGGCGCGAGTGCATTAGCAACTTGACTCACGCGCGTGGTGATTAATGTGGCGCTGGATCGCCCGCCAACTATGAACGGGATCGCGTGCGCGGTTTCCCAAACATCGTCAATGATCAGTAACATGCGCTTGTTGCGCAGCAAGGCTCGCAATTGAGACGAGGCTTCCTCCCCCGTGCGCGCCTTGAGCAGATCATCCGTTCCTAAGGCTTTTCCCCAGACTGCTAGCTCAGAAAGGATGTTTGGATTCTGTCCCAGCGAGACCCACAGAACACCATCAGGAAATGCGCTTGCGACATCTGAGTCGTGAGCCAACGCTGCTGCGAGTGTGGTTTTACCCACACCGGGCCAGCCGCGCACAGCAGTCAAGATTTGTGGCGCGGTTGGTTTCTCTTCTGATGACATTCCCAATCGCGCCTTGAGTTTCTTCATATCCTCTTCGCGGCCGATGAATAAGGTTGGCAGGGCAGGCGCGCTGCCAGGACGAGGGGCATTGTAAATATTTACAGTCGCGGAGTCACCGATCGCTACTTGTCGCTTGCTTCCTTCGATCTCAATTGTATATTCACTCCTTGCTTCGGGGACTCGCTTAAATATTGTTAGAAGAAACCGATTCTTGATTTCATCATTCTTAATTAGCAGACCCAACGAGCCATTGGGCAGATAAGTACCGTTTCGTTCGAGTGAACCTTTGATTCTAAGGATTCCCCCACCCTCCCGCTGGTTGAGCCGCGCTTTGTTCATTGCCTCAATCAACCTCTGATTCCTTTGATAGATTGGTCGCAATGGCTCACTTGCAGAGATCAAATCTTCAGGGGCAATCACACTCTGTCCTGGATTCATAAACTCAATTCTGTCTGAGTAAACTGTGACAAATGCCATATCATCGCGGGAATAATCTCGGTGGATCAAAAGATTGGCAAGAGCCTCAACAATTGCCGTCTTCGGATATTCATACACGAGGGTTTCAGCCCCGAACTTGTCGCGTACAGTGGGCGACCCCATTTGACGCTCAAAGTATGGCTTGAGTCGTTTAAACAGTTCATCGTATAGGTAAAGCACCGGTCCAAAAAACTGTTCGTTAAGCTCATCTGACTCTGACCTTTGTTGAAACTTTACCTCCACATAGAACAGATCTCGCGGTAAATCCTCCATGTTGCAACACAGCAGAATACCCGCAGAGGTCAAGTATGTACGACCATCACGGATTGCCGCTAACCCGCTCGTAATCAGATATTTGCGTACCTGGCTATCATTCGAAATATCAAGTCGCCTCAATTGCGGATTATGCTTCTTGCATTGTTTGAGATAATTCCGTAGCAATTTGGTGTCACGTGCGTCCCATTCAACGTGAGAAGGCTTGCTGTCGTCTCTTCTGAGTTCGTTCTCCTCAACTTTTCGATATTCAGATGCGAACTGCGGAAAGGACAAATTCAGATGGAGATTACTTGGTTGTGTGGGGTGCAGTGACTGGAGGATCTCTCGAATGGCATCCGCGCTCCAGCCACGGTAGATTCGATCTCCGATATGAAAGTCTCTGCCTTCTCCCAAAGCAACACTGTACTTGCCGATTTGCACAATATTCTCTTCTCGATTGATTACAACGATCCGACGTAGTTCCGCAATGTCAGCTTCGGTTTGTTTTCCTTGAGCAATTCGATCCAGAATCGCTTCAATGTGCTCAATACTCATTGCCATCCGAGCTGTATCGCTTTGTATTGCAAGTGTGGCAAGCGTGAGCAATTTTGAGCGGATCTCGGGAGACACATTGACAAATTCTTCCCGCAAAATCTTTAGATAACGTTCAACTACCACGTCAATACGACCGGCTGACCAAGTTGAATAATCAGAGGCTAGTTTGTCATGTAGCAATTTGGGGAAATTTGTATCAGTTGGGTGTACATAAAACTCACTAACTGCCTTCTGAACAGAAGGCAACGTTGCGAGTGGCAGGTCAAGAATCGCACGAGCAACCTCAAAATCCTCTGAGTCCTCTGTCAATCTTTGTTCGGCTTTCTCTAGAGCGCGCGCGATTGTTTCTTGCTCCTGTTTTGCAACAAGCGGGGCTTTGATTTCCTTGATCCCGGCTTCTCCCAAGACAGGCTTTACGAGGTTTTCCAAGATTGCTATGCTAAGTCTGCCAGGATGTGGGAAACGACCGGATTGAACTGTCATGTCAGCTCCATGATTGTTTGGATATCAATCTTCCGTTAGTAATGATTTCGCATGCATGACAAGGAGTGCGTGCATCTGAAAGCGTCCTATCGTTGGCACTGGTTCAAGTAAACCGCGATCAACAAGTGTTCGCGCGATGGGTTTTGGGTCTTCGATTTGCCACACGGCTTTCATTGCCGCAAGGTCGAAAGTCGCAGGCTTGGGTGCAAAGGCACCCAGATAGGCAAAGCAATCGCGGGTGAGCGAATCCAAGTGATCAGTACTACGCTGTAACAGGACGGCGACTGTCGGCGTCGTTTCGTTCACGAGGTCAGTTCGATCGGCGGGTGCTTTCGCTGCGAGCAGTTTCGCTCCTTCCCTTAATTCCCGAATCAAATCGCTCACACCGAACCCATAGCTCGCTTCTACATTGAGCAGATGCCCCGCAACTTGAATTGCGAGTGGCAAACCTTCGAGTTCGTTAACCAACTCGCGTGATTCATCAGGATGCGCAACGACAACAGTCGAGGCTAATGCGCGTAAGAGTTCAAGGGCTTTGTCTTCGGTCAGTTCATTCAAGCGATAGATGTCGTTTGGGGTTGGTGCCAATTCATTCGCAACCTGATTCACGCGTGTCGTGACCAGCGTCGCGCAGCGGTGTCCTCCGACCATAAAGGGGACAGCGTGCGCGGCTTCCCAAACATCGTCAATGATCAAAAGTACGCGCTTGTTTCGCAGCAGCGCGCGCAGTTGTGCAGAGGCTTCTTCTACCGTGCGTGCGCGGAGCAGGTCATCTGTGCCTAGTGCTCTGCCCCAAGCCGCTAGCTCCGAGAGAATGTTTGGATTCTGTCCCAACGAGACCCACAACACGCCGTCAGGGAATGCTCTTACCACATTCTCATCATGTGCGAGAGCAGAGGCAAGCGTTGTCTTGCCTACTCCTGGCCAGCCACGCACTGCAGTCAAGATTTGAGGTGCAGATGGCTTTGCTTCTGATGTAATTCCCAAACGCGATCTGAGATTCGACATATCTTCTTCGCGACCGATGAACAAAGTTGGCAGGGCAGGTGCGCTGCCCGGACGCGGGGGAGCCGCATTGATCAGGTTCACGGACGCGTAATCACCGATCGCGACTCCTTTGGCCGCTTCGATTTCGATGTTGTACTTGCCTGGATCAATTCCTTGGTTATCCATCTTCTTGCGCCTCGTCGTCTACTGTCCCATCTGTATTCACGCGCGCGTTGTCGCCAATAGCGAAGCCTTGTGCCTTACCGATGCTCACATTGTACTTACCACGCTGAACGAGATTTTGATCGCCAGTGATGACAGTGCTGTCCTTCATATCGCCACCGACAATAACGCTTCGCTCACCCGCGGCGATGACGGACTTGCCTGCTTTTGCCTCTTTCAACAATTGCGCTATCTCCCCAGCCAATGCGGTGTCATCGTTGAGAATATCTTCAAGCTGTAGTTCGAGCGCGCCTTGGATGCGCGGATCGTCAGGGCGCGTCGTGGCTTTTTGTGCAGCATCTTGCGCGGCAGGTTTCGCTTCTACCTTGGGGTACAGTTTGGTCCATAAAGATTTAGCTGTGTTCCATGCGCCTTCTCCGAACTTTTTGCCCGCTTCTTCTGCAGCGCGTTCACCCGCTTTGATCAGATACGGCAGGAAAGGAACGAGAAACGCGGCGACTTCCTTGGCTAATGCGATGACATCCATAGTTGGTCTCCTTCCTATGAGATTGTGCAAGTCGGCAACGACCTGTGTTGCCAATTGATCTGGATTGCTAAAGAAAGAAACAGTGTGTTGATCCTTGAGCTCCTGTTTGAGCTCCGCGAGTTTCGCGGATTTGGCAGAATCGCTCTCAATGAATTCACGTGGTAAAGGCAATCTATCATCTTTAATATAGATAAGACATGGAATATTCCGCTCACGTGCGCCGCGATATTCCGCTTCAGTGATCCCTGATCCATAGCGCCGAGCAAAAATGCCTACGTAGATGTCACTGCGGTCCACTTCAGCCAGGCTGACATCGCGCGGCGTATCAGGACGGCTTCCAAAATATTCCATACCAACGAAAGCGGCATCCTTCATGCGGTGCAGAGCTTTCTCCACCGCTTCGCGCTCTGGCTGCAAATCCTGCCAAGTGGAACTGAGAAAAATCCGAATCGGCTTGGGCATATGTTGATCCGCCTCCCATGAATTTCATCAAGTAGCGAAGATCCTTCGACTGTAATTATCTGCTACGATTCCGTTGTGTCAACCGTTGGTGCAGTTTGATGCTCTGCGCGACTCGCTTCTAGGTCCAACTATGCCAGTTCGTCTCATTGAATATCGAGGTTGCCGGATGCCCACCTCGCGTTATCTTCCGTTTGCCAAGCTTCCAAAAGTTCTCGGACCTCTACAGCGAATGAGTTATCCATCTGCTGATAGATTTCGAGGGTGCGTTGAAGCTGTTCCGTTGCACGAACGCTCTCACCGAGTTTCCGCTGCGCCAAAGCCAAATCCCAAAGCACCTTGGCTTCAGCGCGTCGCTCTTGCGTTTCTAGTTTGATTGCTAACGATTGGTTCAGGTATTCGACTGCCTTCTGCGGCTCGCTATGTTCCAAGTAGACTGAACCCAAATTCGCTAGACTCCGACCTTCACCGCGTCGATCCCCGAGGTTTTGATGCAGGCGCAAAGCCTCATGCAAAAGCGTTAGTGCGCGCGATAGCTCACCTATGCGGCGATAGGCCAAACCTAATGCGCCGCGCGCGTCCGCTTGCCCCTGACGGTCTCGCAGGTCAATGGCTATAGCCAGTTGCTGTTCGTGCATTTCGATCGCACGCTCAGTTTTACCAAGACGCGCCATGATATTTCCCATATTCCCCAAGCTTCGACTGGTCCCACGCTGGTCGCCCAATTCACGTTGGATTTGAAGCGCACTTTCAAAATAAGTGATTGCCTTTTCCATCTCGCCCAAGTGGGCATGAGCCAAACCGAGATTGCCGAGCGATTCTGCTTCCCCGCGAAGGTCGTTCAGTTCGCGCTCAATGGTCAACGCTTGCTCATGGAATGAGATGGCGCGCAGTGCGTCATTCAAATTCAGGTAGGTATTGCCAAGGTTTCCCAAGGCGCGCGATTCACCCCGCCAATAACCACGCGCACGAAAGAGCTCGAGTGCTAGGTGATGATATTCCAATGCACGTGGCACATCACCTAATTCATCGTACAAAGGTCCGAGATTTCCCAAGTGGACGGCAACGGCTGACTCATCGTTAAGCCGGCGTGCCGCCGCAAGTGCTCCTTCGCGCCATCGAAGCCGCTCACGCAGCGGCTGTCGCAACGTCAAGAGGCGCAAACCGGAATCAGGATAGTTGGAGCAGAGTGTTGCCGCCATTTCGTCGTCTTCGATATTCGCCGCTGCCCAATTCTGTCCCATTTGGATATTCGCCCAATCTGCGTCAAGCTGGACCAGTCCACTTGCAATATTGTTACCACCCTGATCGTAAAGTTCACGTGCGGCGCGCAATGCCTTGGCGTAGTGAACAGCATGACGCAGACAGGCACGATGGACGCTCGGCATTTGATTTTGCTCCCAGTTTCTCTACAGGAACCCTATCCGAGAATACGCTTGCTTGCGCTTTCAATTGTTGAGCGGTGTCGCATTTTGTGTATTATAAGCAACCGTTGATAGGTATCAACCGCCATTTTTCTCTACATCGAGGATACAGAATCCCCACTCATGCACAAGTCGTTTTATCAACGGTTAGTTTGATATGCCACTCCGCGATTCCGCTCACTTGCTTCACGCACAGCACTATGCTCTAACTCTTGAAGAAACACACGCCGTCTATGTTAGAGGTGGAGGGGATGTTGTAAAGGCCCTAGCTGAATTCGACGCCGATTGGCTGAACATTCAAGGCGGACAAACCTGGTCGCACGCTCACGCCCTGCACAATGAACAAGCGAGAGTGTTATGTCGTAAATACGCTGAGGCAGGATTCTTGATACTCCGGTTGCGGCAGCCACCAACAGTGCAGATTCAGTGGTGGCAATCTGCGCTGCTGGCTGCACAGAACGCGTCTGACCAAGAAGGCGAAGCGCTATTATGGGGCAATCTTGCAGGTGCTTGGTTTGAACAAGGCGATGTTCAGCGCGCTGTGGAAGCGTATGAGCGCTCATTGCTGCTTTATCGCGCGCTTGATGATGCGCACGGGCAAGCGAATGCGCTACAAGGACTTGCAAACTGTTACGATTGGTTGGGTGAACGGAGTCGCGCTGTCGCTCTGTATAATGAAGCGCTAATACTCGCGCAGCGTGCGGAGGATCGCCGTGTTGAAGCGAATATTTTACACAATCTCGGCGTCGTTTGGACGCATTTAGGTGAGTCGGCGCGCGCACTGGAATTTTACGAAAACGCGTTGGTCATAAAGCGTGAACGCGCTGACCGGCAGGGGGAAGCGAATACGCTGGGTAACATGGGCCGCGCGTTGCATCGCTTGGGACAGAGCGAACGAGCACTTGAACTGTTCAGCTCGACCATCGCGATCGCAGAGGAGATTGGAGACAAACACACGCTTGCTGCTACGCTCGGTGCAATGGGAGACGTTTATCGAGCGCAAGGAGACTGGGAACTCGCAATGAAATATTATCGTGAACGGCTCGCGCTTGCTCAGGAATTGGGTGATCGCCGTCTGATGGGCTTGGGGTTGTCGGGATTAGGCAACCTTTACCTAGCGCAGAATGAAAATGAACAAGCGGCTCTTTGTTTCCGACAGCGGCTTGATATTGCACGTGAGTTACGGGACCGTGCGGGTGAAGCGAACGCGTTATGGAATCTCGCGCTCATATATGGCCGAAGTGGAGACTATCGCGAAGCGATTAATCTTGGTCTAATTGCATTAGAGCTATTTCGTTCTATTGAAGCACCGAACATAAAGCGGCTCGAAAAACTTTTGGCTGAGTGGCGCGCTCATTTGCTATAATGTCTTTCAACGCGAACGATCAGCAGGATGCTTGTACATCAACTCGTGTGAAACTGTGGGGTCAGATTCGCGTTGTTCTTTAGTTCCGATAACATGAAGGAAATCATCGTATGGTTGCAAAAACAACTGAAAAATCAATTGATGATGCCATTGAATTGGGTAAACAGAACCAACAGAAAGACAAATATCTGAATTGGTGCAAATACCTGCACATTGATCTCCTTTCGACCTCTCCACTCGGACAGGCAGTTCGGTTGCCAATTGGGCCACATGAAATCTTTTGCGACTATTATGCAGGCGGTCAAAGTGTGAATGTTGAACTCTTGGCAACCCATTTCATCCAAAAGCATTGTCCGGATTGCCCTTATCATGTAGAGGTGAATGAGCACAATCTAGGAAAAATCATAGTTGAGGAGGAACGTAAACGGCGTGCCCGATTGAGTCCGGCGCTTGCAGCTCGCAAGAAAATCCAAGAGCTCGTTCAGATTACTGATCCCGTCGTCACTCTCCAACAAGACGTGCGGTCGGACCGCAACCTGCTCGAAGTGTTGCTCTTGCTTGAAGACAAGGAGCACCAACAAAAGGCAGCTGACAAAATTCTAGCAGTCGCCCAAGAACTCGACGTGCAGCTGTTCAGTCAAGATGCGCTACGAGTCCTAACGATCTATTTTACGGATGCTGAGATTGGTGCGCAAGCAATTTCGATTACAAGGACTCTGTGTAGCCGTCACGCAACATTTTTCGACGTGGTCATTGACCCCGCAATCTACGCGTTTGCGGACGGGCACCAGCGCGAGGCGCTCGCTTTTTTGTTGGGCGACTATGTGGATTCTACGGCGAAAACGGCGCAAGTGGTGACGCTAATTCCGGCGCTGATGGCTCATCATTCAACGATGTTGGGAGTTGGAACTCACCGACCGTCGGCGGGCGTAATTCATGCCCTCAAGGCGATCGCGAGACAGGATATCGAGCCAATTTTGCAAGAGGTCGAAACCAGACTGAAAAGGGGAGACAAAGAAAGCCGCCTAGAAGCTTGCGACGCGCTCGAGATTCTTCTTGATGATTACCCGGCGGTGGGGGAGCGCGTCTTGAGTTTACTCCTACGATCGCTCGAGTTTGACGATGATAGATACGAACGGTCGGCGGACGGCGCGACTCTGAATATTCTCGCGCACGTGGTCAGCCAGAATCTAGAGCTTCTAACGATCGTTGAGCAATTCTATGCGGTGGCGACGCCGGACCTGAAAGCACTCACTTTCAGGTTTTATCAGCATTTGGCAAAACTAAGCGATGATGAAAAAGTCCATCGCCAATGCGCCGAAAAGGCGATACACATTCTTGCTGCCGGGATTGATCACATTGACACGTTGCTTGGCGCTGCGGCATTTCTCGTGGACATCGCTCGAACCCGACCAGCAATTGTTGCAGATCATGTGAACAGCCTGATAGGTGCTCTTGCTCTGGTGGCAGACCGTCCAAGTGAAACTCAAGCACGCCAGGCGCGTGATGGTCTCGATGCGCTAAATAAAATGGGACTCTCGGCGCAGTGGACGCGCGTTGTGAGCGATCTCGAAAAGGCAATTGCAACGGCGAGCGAGAACAGCCCCGAGACGGTGGCGCTTGCGCTTCGGAGTACGATTGCTCACACGAGTAGCAAAACGGCTGGGGCATTCAAGAGCCATTTGATTTCTGCTTTGGGGAAAATCTCCCAGGACCATCTCTCCGTCGCACAGGACGCTGTGCCGCTTTTGTTCGGACTCTTGATTGATACTGATTCTACACTTGTCCGCGGCAGTGCGGCTCGGGCATTTGGTGATATGTCGAGGTACCAAGGGGACATCCTGCCAACCGATGTTCTGGATCTCATGAAAGAGTTGCTGCTGCGTGAGACCTATGTCTATGTTCTTCTAAACCTCATTCGTGCGTTTCGACATATCCCTTTGCCAGACATAGCCTTTGCGAATGTGATCTGCGGCGCGCTCGCCGTGTGGGAAAGGTCGTTTGATGACGCCACGCAAAAAGAACAGACCGCAGGTACTCTTTTTGATGTAGCTTCGGAATTCGAATCACTTCGAGCTGCCGTTAAGCCCTTGTTTGAGCGGTACTGTCGGCATGACGACTATTGGATTCGCATCGAATACCTCGAAAAGTGGTTCCGTTGGAGCCAGCAATACTCGGAGTACACGTTGCACGAGTTTGTAAAACTGTCACTGCAGTTTTATCGCGACCTGCCGGCAGAAACACGCGATCTGAATGGTCTAGAACAACCTTTTGAGAACATGATGAAGGTGCCGCGGGAATTTTTTGCCGAGCAGGTGACTGAACTGGTAGAGATCGCGCAGGGGCAGGGGGGAGAGTTCGAGTGGAACGAGCGAGATTTTGCAACGCTGTTGGCAGTTAAAGAATACTATGCAGAATCCGCGCAGCTATACCGGCATGTTGTCGGAGCGCTTCCGGATGAACCGCGCTTGGAGAAATTACGCAGGTATTTGCGCTCCCTCGCAATAAAAAATACCGCCGAAGCGTACGTACTCAATGGAGACTTGAGTCGGGCACAGGAGCAACTAAAAGAGGCAGCGGATTTCGTGGACCAAGACTCCACTGAACTCGAAGAGATTCAAATCGTGTTGCGCCAAAGATTACTGCACACGCTCGCTGGATTTGATCTGACAAACGTGGGGAATTTCATTACAAATGTCCAAGCACTGCGACAATCGTATGGGGAATTATTTGAGGGGCATTTCCTTGAGATTCACGAGACGGACGATAATTTCTTTCGGTCGCTTGATAATCTACTTGAGGCGCTTGCGTTTTTGGGACAATGGGGTCAGGCGAGTTTGGGGGCAGAGCAGAATTCCAATCGCTACCTTGAGGCGGCGCAGTATCATCTGGACATTGCCATTGATCTTGCGAAGCAGTCGGACAGCGCACTTTACGCCGAACGCGTCAATCTGCTAGAACTTATCTTGAGGGAGATTACGCGACCGCGTGAAATCTCCTCTTTCATTCGGAATGTCGTGGCGATTCCCATTCCCCTGATTTTTGATTATCGTACCAAAGATAACTGGGGAGGTGCCAAATTTCGCCAGCGGTTTTTGAAGGCAGAGGGACTCGAAGACACAGCGTTGGTCTCTGAAAATGAACCAGAAGAGGTACGAGTCGCGCAAGTGGTAATGACAGTGGATGGGCAACCCGTGGACAAGCCACTGAGCTTACAGGCAGCGCTTCACTATGGATTGGGTCTCCAATTAAGGTTCGCCCGCTGGCCCGCACGCTATGCGCGGTTGGAGCTACGTTTCTTTTCCACAACTCCTGCCGCTAACCAACTTGTAAAGGTATCTTTGGAACGACCATCCAACTATAACGGTCAAATTACAGCGGATTCGCACATCATCTTTGAACACTCATTGAGTCCCGCCGCGCCGCCCATTGAGGCGAAACTGGTAGCGAGCTTCATTGACGTGGATGGCAAAGAGCATCGTCTGGATTTGTTCGGCAAGCATGATTTGACCGTGCGAGTATCGGAAAAGCCGGCAAGCCAAACCACATACAACGTTTCAGTATCAAATTCTGAAGGTTTTGCGATTGGCGATAACGCACAAGTGATTCAAGCTCGCGCACCGGCACCAATCAACGATGAGGCGCGAGATAATTCCGACGGTTAAAATCCTATTTTGCAAGGATTCATATCGCGGCGAAATCGACAAGGTCGAGTTCAGTCGGGTTTGGATGTTACAGACGACATCAAGAAAGGCTGGATTCTACTTCTGGTCTATTGGACTTGGGATTGTTTTGCTAGAGCCTCCGGGTCTGTCGTCGGCATCTGACACGCGAAATTCTGACAAATATATGCCGTCGCCTTACCATCCTTTGTTTCGCGGTACTCAAGAAGCGGGATCGCAGACTCATCCCCGTCCCGCTTCCACGCCACCACCTGATTCGGACGATACTCCCCAAATACCACGTCCAGCAGCGGTTGTGCTCCCTCACCCACGATTGCAATCTCTTTCGGTGGCGCCAACTCAAACTCCAACCCACACAACCACCATGCAAACCCCATCGGCGCTTGTGCCAGCGCGGGCTGCAACGGTCCCACCGCCCTCTCCGCCGCTTCTACATATTTTCCCCCGCCCATATACGCCCCCAACTTGAACAGCACCAGCGTCGCCATTGCCCCACCGGACGGCGTCGCATTGTCCTGCACATCTTTGGGACGCACGACCAGTTCTTCATGATCGTCGCTCGTGTCAAAGAACCCGCCGCGCGGGTCGGTAAAATGCTCCAACATCACATCCGCCAATTCCCGCGCCGCCACCCAGTATTTTTCCTCGAACGTCGTCTCGTACAGCGCCAGTAGCCCCTCCGCCAGATTCGCATAATCTTCCAAATACCCATTCAACCGCGCCTGCCCGTCCTTATACGACCGCTTGAGTCGTCCGTTCTCATCGCGCAAATTCGCCAATAGAAAATCCGCATTGCGCTTTGCAATCTCCGCGTATCGCGCACCCTTCACTACATCCTGACGACTGCCTTCCATCTGACTACTGGCTACTGAATACTGACTTCTTCCCAACACCCGCGCCGCCTCCGCAAACGCCGCCAGCATCAACCCATTCCACCCCGTCAATATCTTTTCATCGCGTGCGGGCTTGATCCGCCGCTCTCGCGCTGCAAACAACTTGCTGCGCGCTTGGTCTAACTTGCGCTCAACCTCATCCCCACTCATTCGGTGCATCTCCGCCAGCACATCCGTATCCCGCGTCCGGTGCAAAATGTTCTTGCCTTCAAAATTCCCGCGCTCCGTCACCCCATACGCATCCATGAACAGCGCCGTGTCGCTCACGTCCTGCTTCGATTTCGACACAATCAACAGCCCCGACGTGCTGCCGCCCAGCGCGCTCCGTATCTCTTCCGGCGTCCACACAAAGAATTTGCCCTCGTGCCCCTCCGAGTCCGCATCCTGCGACGAGTAGAATCCGCCTTCGGGCGACGTCATTTCGCGAACCACGTAATCCAAAATCTCGGTCGTCACCCGTTTGTAAAATTCATTGCCGGTGATTTGATACGCGTGGAGATAGACGCGCGCGAGCTGTCCGTTATCATATAGCATCCGCTCAAAATGGGGAGTTCCCCAATGATCGTCAGTAGAATAGCGATGAAAGCCACCACCTAACTGGTCATACATCCCGCCGCGCGCCATCTTGTGCAGCGTCAGCGTGATCATTTTCAAAACAAGGTCATCGGGCTTTTCCGCATACGTCCGTATCAAAAATTCAAGCGTCATCGGCTGTGGAAATTTCGGCGCGCCACCCCAACCGCCTTCGTCTGTGTCAAAAGAACGTGCCAGGCTGTTCAGCGCGAGCTCAAGCGTCCGCTTGTCCAATGGCATTTCATCCGCGCCGCGCGGCACTCCTCCTTCGGACAGCGCTTGCTGCATCTGTAGGCCGTTCTGTTCCACATCCAAGCGCTGGTTTTCCCAAGCCTTCGCAATCCCCTGCAGCACATCCATGAACGCGGGCATCCCATAGCGCCGCGTTTTCGGATAATACGTTCCCCCATAAAACGGTTTGCCGTCCGGCGTCAAAAACACACTCATGGGCCACCCACCTTGTCCCGTCATGGCGACGACTGCATTCATATAAATCGAATCTAGGTCTGGTCGCTCTTCACGGTCCACCTTGATATTCACAAAATTCGCGTTCATAAAGCGCGCGGTGGTCTCGTCAACAAACGATTCGTCTTCCATAACGGAACACCAATGACAACTCGAATAACCTATACTCAAAAAGATAGGTTTATCTTGACGCCTGGCAGCATCGAGCGCTTCTGGTCCCCACGGAAACCAGTCCACCGGATTGTGTGCATGCTTGAGAAGATACGGACTGCTCTCTCCAATTAGACGGTTGGGCATCTGTAACCTGTTTCCTTTATCTTGTTTCGTTCAGTACCGATTTTATATCACTACAGTGCTGGTTCATAGAACACCGGATCCGGCAAAAATGGGTCAGGGAATCAAACTTCACCCGTTCTTGTTCAACTCAACCTGCGAAATATCTTCAAGATTACGAAACGCTTTCAGGCATTGACACAGCACGACAGATCAAGATGTTTCTGGGTGAGGGAACATGATACGAAAGTGACACTCGGCGTAAGTTAATGTTCGTCCGACAATATTCGGAAGGTAAACGAGCGTCCAAGCAACTCTAGTTCAACAGTGCCTGTCGGTCCCACCCGATTTTTCTCTACTGACATCTCAACCCTCTTTTCTGATCCTCGGTTCAACATCACTGCCACATCCGGCTCGTACTGCACACTCGCCCCACCCCACAAATCCTGAAACCTCACCTGACTGCTCTTTAGCCCCTCCGCATCGGAGGCAGCCACTGCGACAATCGGCACGTGATGCGCCATTGCCAGATTCTTTAATCCCTCCGTAACAATACGAATCTGCTTTTCGGCACTGAGTTCAACACCCATAAATGGCACAGGCACCTTTTGCAAATAATCCACGAACAGCACCACCCGTTCGACGCGCGTTTTGAGGTCGGTCAAATAAAGATCCAGCACATTGAGCGTAGTCTTGATCGGATGTCCCTTGATGAGATACAGCCGTTCCCAATATTCTGTAAAACGCGACCATGCCTGCCGCGCGGATGCAGAACGGTTTAACAAAACCTCCAAATTGGAATTGTCCTGCCCCATTACCTCTCGAATATCATCGAGTGTTATCGCCTCCAAAATGCTTCCATTCAGCGCACTCTCCATGCACAACAGCCGTTGATACAAATACACCTCACTATGCTCAAAGCAAACGACACAGGCGTTTGCCTTCCCGGATGCGGCAATGTTACGCGCGGCTTGCATAACGAAAATCGTTTTCCCAACACCGGGAGGTCCGCCCACGAACATCAATGCTTCAGGATGCAATCCTCCGCCCAAGATTTCATCCAATTCCGCAAAGCCGGTCGGAATCGGCAATAATTCCTTTGCCCTCGCATTCTTGAGATGGTCGTCAAATTCAATGCTCACCTCGAACGCGGTTTTCGGAAAACTCAGTCCGACCGGTAGTGTTAATCGCTCCACTCTTTCTCCTCAAGGCATATTACGTGCGACGGCTGACGTCAACAGTAACGAAAACAGCGCAGCGGGAACCCAGAGAAACGTCTCAACCGATTCAAACAACACAGCTCCATCGGGAAACGCGCGGCGCAGAAACGCAAGCGCGATCTTGAAAGCGCCAAAGAGCAGCGCGGTAAAAGCAATACTAAAAAGGAACAAAGTCATGAACGTCCGTTGTTGTTCACAGACAGGTCGCGCGTTCCCAGGTGTCCACCTTGCGCCAGATGGGTTTTACGACGCCCTGTTCGTCGAGCAGGTCAAAGGTCGTGATCCAAACAGGCAGGAGCGCGGAAGCGCGCCGGCGTGCGATCTCGAAAAGCACCCGTCGGATCGTCCGGGCGCGCTGTCAACTCGTGGTGACGATGAGGAGGCGAAACTCCGCCTCCGGCGCGGTGCGATGCAGGGTTGCCTCGGTATACATCGCATACCAGTTGAACTTGAGGCGCAATCGCTTTCGGGAATTGCGATGGCGTTCGATTTCGACGGCGAGTCGTATCCGTTTGTTGCCCTCGCGATAGAACCCCATGCCATCGGGGCTGAAACTCCAACGCCGGCCCCGCGCGGCATAATGCAAACGGCTTTCGCTTTCGGACTGCCACTCGAAATGCGCGTCCCGTGCACGCGTCAACTCTGCGACAGACAGAAAGAAGCTGTTTTCGATTTGGGTATGCTCCCAATGGCGCACCAGTTCGTTCAAACTGCGTTTCCAGCCCCGCGCATTGCGGTACGCCCCAGCGGCATTCCCAAAACCGCTCGTCGCGGCGAGATAATGAACCCCTGTCTCACTCACAAGGTAGCGGATCGTGTCGTCGCGCCGGTGCGCCTGGATCACACCCAACCGCGCGAGTTGTTTCAAACCACGATGCACTTGTCCCGACAAATCGGCGAGCAGCGTGGCGTACTCCAATGCAGTGAGCAGGGGATGCGCCGCTACCTCATCCAAAACCCGTTTGGTTTGCGGCGCCAATTCGCGTTTCAACGCGACGAGCGAGCCGACACAAGTGGGTTTGGTGTGGTCAAAGACCGCGGTGGCAGGGTCGGGCGCGTTTTTACCCAACGCTATGCGTGGGCGGACAGATTGGAATACGAAAGGTGCTTTTGGATGGTTCGAGGTTGGAAGATTCGCAAACAGGGTTTGTTTGTTTTTCCCCTCCGCAGAGAACCATATAGCAGCTTTGATGGGATAGGTCATCAACGCGCCGGCGACAGTCAAAAAGGTAGGCGGGATTGGCAGATTGCGAGACAGAGAAGCAGCGCGCAAATGGGCATAGTAAGATTGCAAGCGTTGGGCATCTTGCGCCACAACCAGCAACACGGGCGCGCTTCGATCCGCAAGCCCCGCTTGATTTCGTAGCGCATAGTTCCACTCGACCAAGCGCGCCATACGCGTCCGCTCATATTCCAGAACGCCCGTGTCCCACTCGACGACAAAAGGCAGCGTGCAGTGGCTTGTTTGCGCTAGTCCAACCCCATGCAGCGGCAGAGCGCGCGTACGGCTGCGAAACGAAAATCTCGCCGCGCCTTCCACGTCCCACCACGTTACGCCAAAGGGTTGCTGCATTCGCAGAAAAAGGTTGCGGACGTGGTACGCGCGCTCGATCACCAGAAACAGGTGGGCGAGGCGTCGACGGTATTGGTCCGGGTTTTTCTTGGTTCCCACCAGTCTCAGCCCGGCGTCGGTGAGGTAAAAAAGGGCGCGCGGCGAAAGGGCGGGACTGCGCGGGTTGATGCGCGCGACGAGTTTCTCTTTTTGCAGGAGTTGCAATCGTTTGCGGATCACGTTGGGATGGGAGGCAAGCAGAACGCCGAGTTGGTCGGGGGACAGCAATGGGTGCTTTTCCAACAGATCAAGCAGCGGACGATCCATGCGCCTCCGTACCGCGCTGGTGCTTGCTGCGGCTGCGCCGCGGGCGTTGATTCGCCGCCTCTAGATTCCCGGCGTCCGTTTTGCCCTCACCAAATAGATCGTCCTCTGCAGACGATTCCAAATCGGTCTTGGATTGCGAAACCCGAATGGAACTGTCCCCATACCATTCCGCCATGAACGCGCGGCGTTCCGCTTCAACCGTTTCAATCGGACGCGCATAGCGTAACATCCCTTGCAGCACTTGCTCGGCGATGCGTTCGTTTCCCGGTTGCGGTGGGAGTGTTTCAACGTGCATCACGGGCAAGCGGTCACGCCCGCGCTGCGTTTTCACATAGCACGAGTAACTCGGCTGATTGATAATGTCCACCGCCGTCACGGCTTCATCGAGTTCACGTGACAAAACATAGGCATCTTCGGCGCTGACCTGAAAGGTAAAAAGGGTATCCACATTGGCAAGAATGGTGGCGGCGAGGGTTGGGCTGAGCGCATCGAGCTGCTTGAGCGTTTGCGTCGCCAAGACAAAGTTTGCGCCCATCTTTTGCAACTCGGCTAAAAGTGCAGCGTAATCTACGCCGGGGATGGACTGGAATTCGTCAATAATGATCATGCCGCGGGCGCGGTCTTGAGCAGCAAGCACGCCGGATTGTTCCCGCACGGTCGCATTGATCGAATCGAGAATCACCGCGCCCAAGAGTCCTGCCGCATCCTGTCCGAGAATGCCCGTCGCCGTATTCACGAGCAGGATGCGATGCCCGTCAAAGATTTCGCGCCAACTGACCGTCGAAGCGGATTGCCCCACAATATTCCGCATGGTGCGATGCGTCGAAAAGCGATGAATCTTGGTCATGACGGGATTTACGATATCGAGTTTCAAACTTTCATAGAGCGCATCAAAATAGCGCGTCCACCAGCGCAGGATCTCGGGGTCGTCCACAAATTCAGTCAATAACCGATCTCGCAAATTGGGCAATTGAAAGAGGGTGGGAATGTCGAGCAGCGTAAATTGCTTTGCGCCGCGCGCGTGTAATTTCTCATTCGCAGCGAGAAGCGTGAGCAAGCCCATGCGGAACGCATCTTCCATCCGCGGCCCCCAATAGTCGGCCCAAATGAGTTCGCCGATATGAATGATGTTGGACACGATCTTGTCGGGCGTGCGCCCCTGTGCCACGTCAATCAGATTCAAACCAACGACGAGCTGCGGGTCGCTGAAATCCAAATAGATCACATCGCTGGTGCGTTTTGAGGTTACGCGCCCCAAGAGCGAGCGCACAAGGTCGCCGTGAGGGTCCATCACCGCGAGCGCGTGATTCGCGTCCGCCATGACTGCCGTGGCGAGATTGCCCATCAGGGTAGACTTGCCCTTTTGCGTTTTGGCGACGAGGAACATGTGGCGTTGAAACACATCCGGCGCGAGATGCACCGGGATACGTTCGCCATGATGCACAGAATGACCGATACAGACACCTTCGGCAACTTGTTCGCGCATCGGCAAAATGCGTTTCGATAACGTGCGTTCAACGAGCGGCGCACCCTCTCCATAGGGCAAGTGCCAGAGCGACGCAAGTTCGGCAGTGTTAAGCCGCATTGCACGTCCGAATAGTGCTTGCCACCAGGTATGAAAACCTACAGACAAATCCCGTGGGTTGAAATCGAGTGGTTTTAGCACGAACGCGTTTCCGCTCGACAAGTTGAATTGGCGATACGCAGTAGCGAGTTGTTTGAGACGCGCTTGAGCGCGTTCGCGTGATTCCGCATAGGCAACGAGGCGCAGCGCAACATCATACGCAGGTAGGGCAATCTTTTGCTGGACGAGACGCGGGTCAACGGGCTGCTGCTTCAATAGAAACCATAACCCCACCACACACGCCGCAAGCACCCCAACGCCAAAGACTCCCCAACTCACAAGTGCAAAGGATAACCCTTGTCGGCTGACAAAGAACACTTGCAGTCCAACACACAGACACAGCGCGACAACAACTATCATTGCCATCGCGCGCAGCTGTGCTTGCATCGTCGAAGCAGTTCCTTGTCCACCAACGGACTGTTCAATTTGCCGTGCAGAACCTTGATATGCATCTGCCCAATTTGGGGGCGCGGGACGCAACACCAATTGAACGAGGGCGCGTTCGTTCTTTTGAAAATTGCTCAACGCACCCAAAATGCCACGCATTGGATCCGAACCCTCGAACTCGCCATTGCGGTAGGTGCGAAGTGGAAGATAGACGGGACGCCGGAGTATCAGTTGGGCGGTAATGCTTATGAATTTTGAGTCCTCGCGTGCGGGGTCTTGTTCTGCCTGAACATCGCGAAAGGCGATTTGGTCATATGCCGATTGGAGTTGTGCTTTTAGAAATTCGATTTGATGTTGTCCGGCGCGAATGAGAAAATGTCGTCCGCATTCATCACCTGCGATTTCGAGACTGAATGCGGATTCGACGCCGAGACTGCCGAGAAGGGTTTCGATAGCAAGCTCATCAAGCGCGTTTCGACGTGGGGTCACTAACTCGAAACTGTGAAAAATGATGTTCACTTTGTCTGAATTGTAAAAAGGCATTGACGCAACAACTGCGAACTGATAGAATTCATAATGTATCATTCGCAGGGGAATATATTTGCGAAGGAGAACCAAATGGGAATATTCACTGAAATAATTCCAAGTGTAATCGCCAAAATATTCGGCGTCGCAATTGACAAGCTTGGGAAACCCCAATCACAACAAGTTGCTCAACCGCCACAGCCCGTTGTAATTATCAATGTAGTGAATGAGCGCGAATCGCTAAACCAATTGAAGACTGAGAAACCTGAATCTAGCAGGATTCCCGATAATATCAGCAGAAATCAGACACCTCCCATTACGATACAGGGTACGATACCAATGGTCCTGCAGAGTCAGGGTGGAGAAGAGGCTGACCAGAATCCAGAGACCTTTTCTGATGAATATTGGGAGACTTTAGCGATTGATTTGACAAAGAAAGTCCGTCCTGAAGACCGCTTGATTCTCGAAGATAAGCGATATACTAAATCGAAGAAAAGCTGAGGCTTTACGATACGATATGGATCAACCGGGTATTGGTAGTACTCAACTTCCTTTTTTGGAAGGTAATTGGAGTATATTAGCGCCGACGTTAAAGGCTACTCCTAATTTTTATTTGCCACCGCAGTTCCGAAATGTTGTAATCTTACACATCGTAAAAAATTCGGTGAGCAACCTACGTCCCCCCCTCATTCTTGCAATTCAAGGACCAATGGGTGAAGGCAAAAGTGAACAAACTCGCGAGGTATGTTCGCAGCTTGGTATTAATGTCGTATCCCTTTCGGGTTCAACAATCAGTGGTGTTCATGAGAAGGAGCCAGTAATTATTGTCAGAGAAGCATATAAAGAGGCTGCCTTCCGGAATAAGAACGGGCGCGCAATTTTGTTGATTGATGATTTGGATACAAGTGTCGTTTCAACCCATGAGGATCGACGCTACACCGTCAATTCGCAACTGGTTAGTGGGACGCTAATGAACTTGGCCGATGATCCTTTGCATGTTGGCGACGTCAATACGATTAGAACCCCCATCATAGTAACGGGTAATGACTTCACTCATCTTTATGAGCCCCTGACGCGGCATGGACGGGTCTGGTTCTTCGATTGGAAGCCTGATGTTGAGTCAAAGATTGAGATTGTAAAGCATCTGTTTGTTGGACATGTCTCGACTGCAGAGCTGGAGGAGATTGACAATCTGGTATCAGAGTTCCAAGATGAGCCTGTAGCTTTTTTTCATCAATTGCGGAATGATCTATATGACGAATTAATATTAGAAACTATTGAGCGTGAAGGGCGCATTGATTTTCCACACATCACTAATCTCATACAATCAAACTCAAAAGGAACGACGATTCGAGAGCTTATACGGCTTGGGACGCTCAAAAGACAGAATAAACCCCGCAGCTATATTGCCAAGTCACTATCTTGAGGTGCAAATGTGTCACAAATAATTCTTCGTCCGGAGCTTGTTGCTAGAGTTCGTTTGCAAGTATTATACGATGTGGTAAGGGAACTTGTAGAAGCGTTCTCTGTAGATTCTCCTGAACAAACTGCGAGTCTCATTCGGAAGGGTGTCCTAGAAAAACCGTATTTTAGCGCTATCCATATCTATTTCTTGAATGGTACGGGAAAGCGCGTCGGTGAAGCAACCCTTCAAATTGACTGGAATCTACATAAGGTGAAGATCAAAAGTGGTGAAACTACATACTACGTCGACCCAAGTCCCAATAAATCAATACATGAGCAAATCTCGGAAATTTTTCCCGTTTTAGTAAGACATGTCAATAAAATGAAAAGGGTATTAGGTGTTAAGCGAACAGAAGTTTGGTATAGCTGGAGGCGTGAAATCTCAGACGATGAAAAACGCTATCAGGAAGCGCGAATTGAGCTCGGGTTTTCTGCACAAAACACGCGGCGACCGCCTGATTGGGCGGAAGCTCGAACTGACCCTCTTAAGGATGATGACGACGATGATGATAACGATGATATCTACTTGGAGTATGTGGCCCAGTCTCTTCAAGAACTTCGAGTAGTTATCAAACATAACTTGCGACGGTAACTTACGCATTTTCACAAGAATGATTGAGTCATACTAAAACCGTTGGGGAGAGCGAGCGACTGTGTTTAGCCGAACCTCATAATGCACATGCGGACCTGTCGAATTCCCACTGCTTCCTGATAACCCAACAACTTCTCCCACGCGCACAATTTCATTTTCCATCACCAACACTTGCGAGAGATGGGCAACGATGACCATCCACTCGCTGTTCTCGACCGCGACCACTTTGCCCCATGCTCCGTGTTCGCCAGCCCAAATCACACGCCCACCCAGTGTCGTTTGCACCGGCGTTCCAACCGAGACTGCAATATCAATACCCTCATGCTCGCGCCCAAATTGTTTGAGATACGCGGGGTCGTGAAAGCCCGCCGTGATTATGCCTTGCACAGGCAAGCCCGAGGGTTTGTTTGGGTTTGAAGCAAAGCCCGTCGTCTGAATCGCGATGCGTTGCTCGACCACCTCCGTGGCGCCCGCACAATTTCCTCTCACAAAATCTACTTGGTAAGTGTAATGTCCAAAATATTGTTTTAAGTTCGTGCGAAAGTGGGCGTGTTGGCTCGCCCCTATATTCACGCGGACAGCATATTGCCCGGGGCTCAAGATAAATTCATAGCGTCCGTTCGCATCCGTCGGCTGTTCAATGAATCCGCCGTCCCATTCGACGCGCATCGGAGTTCCCACAAGGAACGCTCCATTCGCCTCGCGCACAACGCCATAGACGCGCCCATGGTTGAGGTGACTTTCGTCGGGCGAGAGTTGGCGCGCGAGCGTCACACACCAATCCCCGCTGCCAAGCACAACGGGCTGCTCGCCGACTGGGGGAACCCACGAAGCATTTTCGACGAGTGAGCCGGTCATCCACGCCCACGCCGCATCCTGTCCAAATGGCATCTGTTCAATGACAAGCCCAATCAGAACAACAAACAGCAGTGCGAATCCACCAATGAATGAGAACACTGCACCACCAACGCAGCCGAACGCGGATTTGGGGTCAAGAATATTCATAGCCGAGCGCAAATAGCCAGCAACCGATCACGAAAACGATCAGCCATCCGCTATTTGCTATGCGCGATTTGCTCCCTCGGATTCGTCGTCCATGTAGCGTACCACAGCGGGGGAATGACAGTGTAGAGTGGGATGTGCTGCGAACTCGTTCGCGACGAACCCTTGATAAGCACACTCTCGCCGCGATCCAGCGTCAAGAGTTCTGCCGCCTCCACCTCATTCAGCCCAAATAAATCCGCGAGTTTGCGATGACCGGCTGCCCCTTGTCGGAAAAGCATGACCATCGCCGCGGTATCACGAATCACCACCGCACCCGACGAGGAACTGAAATCAGTGCCGTGCTGGGTCGCGAGATGCAAGCCCGCAAAGCGTTTGCGAAAGCGGCGCGCCATTTCAGCCAAATCATCTGCCGCCGTTTCGTGCTGCAGCCAGCGCCATGCCTCATCTACGATCACCAAGGTCGGATGAATTTTTGCCAGCACGTTCGCCCAAATAAAGGTTTGTATCTGACGCATTCGCAGCGGTTGAAAATCACGATGGACATCTTTTAATCCAAATACCACGAGGGGAGATTTGGGATTGACATTTGTCCGTTCGCTAAATGCTTTGCGATAGGTTCCCATTGCGTATTGAGCCAGTTCGCCTGCGAGCGATTGCGCCAGCGGACGTTCATCACTCACCAATGCTTCGTACAAATCGGACAGCAAGGGCGCGTGGCGTTTCCATGTCGCGCGTTCCTCGGACAGAATGCCTGCTTCCTTCATGACACGCTCGTATGCAGGAATAAGAATCAAGTTGCGTTCCGCGCCAGTCAACTTGCGATCGAGCGCCAGTCCAATCCAGCCCAACACATCCTGTAATCCATTGTGATAGGCATCGGCTTCGTCGGCGTTCAGATCAAAAATGTTCATGTGATGTGGAGATGCAAGCGACAGATCGAGATACGTACCGCCGAGCGCTCGGCACATCGCTTCAAATTCGCCTTCCAAATCGAGGATGTAGCAACGCATCCCAAGAAGCACCGCCCACGTTGCCTTGTATTTCAGGAACATACTCTTGCCCGAGCCCTGTTCACCCAGAATCAACAGATTCGAGTTGGTCAACGCAAAGTCGTCCACGATAACCCATGTGCCCGTTGTGCGATCCAGCCCATAGGGAATCCCCCGCGCGTCCGCTTGCAAGCGTCGCGCAAACGGAAACATCCCGGCGAGCGCGGCGGGCGTGATATTGCGCCCATGCCCCAGAAAGTTTCGCCCGAACGGCTGCACGCTGTAGAGCGCGTCCTCCTGGCGCAATGCTGCGCGAAAAAATCGCAAATCGGCATCCAGTAACGAATCCTCCAAACGCCGCGATTGTTCTCCTAATTCATGTTCATCACGCGCATAGAGCGCAATCACCCACAACAATTCTTGCGGCGGCAAATGACTCGCTTCCAAATCCTGGAGGGTACGTTCGGTTTCGGCGAGTTCCTCTTCGGCAAGATAGTCGGGCAAGCGTCCCTGCCGTGTGCGTGTAATCACTTCAGCATGCAGCGACGTGCGCTGCTGTCGCAATTGTTCGCGCACCGCAGATTTATCGAGTGGATGCACCAACATGCTGATGCGGATTTCGCCCGGAAAATCGTAAATCGCATCAAGCGCGCCGCGCTCCATCTGGGGCGGGAGGTCTTGAACAAACCACACGCGCACGAACGCTTCTCCCGGCAAATGAATCCGATCTTGCCCAATCACCAGCGCGCCCGGCGCGAGTTGGTCCACCAAATCGCGTGCACCGGCGTGCAGCACATCATCCGTAATGGGTGGTGGAGCACTTTTTGTTTTGAAATGTTTTAACAGATTCATGATTAGTGGCAGATAGCGGATGGCAAATAGCCGATAGCGGAGAGAGAATGGCTGTCACGATACGCGATACTCGATACGCGAACCGCTTTCAACGCGCGACGAATGTTTTAAGTTGCATGCCGGGCGACAACGAAAAATCGGGCATAGACGGGTGATAGACACGGTGCAAAATCGCAATCAATTCGTGGTCGTCGAGCCGCCGTGTGCCCAGACCGAGTCGCGTTAGCCCACGCACAAGATGCTCAGTCCGCCGCGCCAGCTCCTGAGTGCCACGCATATATTGATCCACCTGTAACGTGCCGCCACTTTTTATGCGTTCGTCCGGAGTCATCGGATCATAAGGCAGCACGAGCAGGTACAGTGGCACCTGCGGATTGACGCGTCTCATCACGTCTTGCATAAACTCGATAAAGCTCAACAAGTGATTGCCATATGCTTCTTGGGATTCACGCCTGCGTATTTTTGCCTCAGCCTCCACATAATCGAGATATTCCTCCAAGCGTTGTACCTTGCGCGCGATGATAAATTGGTAGGGAAAGCGCAAACTCGTGAGCAAGTTCTGATATTGGCTCAGCAAGCTGATACGCCCATCTTCCGCGAGCCGCGTAATATCAATCCCCTCGACCTCGAGCACAGCCGCCATATCTCCTGATTTGAGAAGGATACATGCGTCCTGAATTCCACGGACCAGGACATGGTCTTGTGTTGGCGGTGGCAACCCGGATTGCGCTTTGGTTGTGCTAAACATGGTGTTTCACTCCAATTTTTTGACGCGCGCAACGATGGGCAGCGGACCGCCGCGCTGAAACCACGCTTGCGATTCCCAGGTGTCATCATGCCCACCCCCGACCGCGTTTCCCATCAACCAGGGGCAAAAGGCCAGAAACCACGGTTCGCGCATTTTCATTGCGTCGAAAGCGCTGATGATGGTATCGGCGGAAGCGTGCGCGTCGCCCATCCCGCCCTCTGTGCCGATCATTGGAATCACCTGCCGAAAATGGAACCTTGAAATGCGCGCATACGTTTGGTAGCGTAAAAAACCTTTTTCATCCAGCCCGCCATAATTGTGAATAGAGAGCCACATGATGTTGATGAGGTCATGCCGATTCTCGCGCAGCAAGACTTGGAATTCCTTTTCCAGAAAAATCTCGTCGGCGTGATTTCCCGCAGGGGAGAGCGGCGCCATCCCGGGCAAGCCGCCATGACGCGCCACAATTTCGGCAAGGGGAATCCAATACTGTAAAAACTCCTCGGGAGACCCAACCTGCCCATCCGCCCATTCAAGATCCACATTCGGCTCGTTAAAGATTTGGAAATAACGGACGCCTTTTGCGCGATAGTGCGAGACGACGCGTCCCACTCGCTCCGGATTGACGTATCCAACTTTCAGGTTGAGCCGCATTATTGGGACAATTCCTTCCTCATTCAATTCGTCTATCAAATAGTCATTCGCGGTCAGGTGCCAATCCTCGATTCCTTGAAGAATCAATAACCATCGGATGTTCATCGCGACGAGTTCGGGCACATACCGATCCACAACCTCGCGTCTTTGCAAAGTCGTGGGAAACCAGTGCAGCCCGCGCCCGTTGTCCTCATCCGGTTTGGGAAATTGTGACAGGCGAATGTCCACCACATCGGAGCGCACACGATGGTCTCCGAACGTGACATATTTTCTGGTTTCCGATTGCACGACGATTGAAAGAGCTGTTGTCGGGTGAGAGGTGGTAAGCGGCACAATTGTTGAGATTGGGACGCGCTCCGTGTCCGCTTGCTCGGCAAATCCAAAGTCAACATTGCCGGTACCTCCTGCGGAGAGAAGCTCAGAGCTGGGTTCCGTTTCAACAACTGTGGGGATTTGTGTCGGCAGAGTTCGAGTCCCAGTCTCACTTGCCTGTCCCTCTACCCCACTCACGTAGTCACTCGAAAAAATGGCGGCGAATCCAACAACGAGCAACAGCATTGGAATGCTCAAAAAGGCGATTTTGATCATTCGGAGCATTTATTTTGGTTGAATGTGTGAGGATGCGGCGCCCTCAGATTTCGGGATCCCTGAACGCCGGGGTTTCTCCTTGAGCCGACTACTGTGGACGGGTGCGCCATCGGACTGGATCGTCGGGTCGAGAGATGCGAGCTGGCGTGGAGAGAGCAAACCGTTTGCTACTGAATAGACAGAGATGCCTAATTCATCAAACACGTCTGCAACCAATGCCGCGTCTCGCAGATCGGTTGTCAACTGCGATAAATCGGTAATGATAATTGCGGTGCGCTGTTTGATCGCGAAATCGCACATTTCGGTAAAGCCCGGGCGATCCAAATTTGTGCCGCTGCAAGAACGATCCGTGAATGTGGCAATCACATGAAACTTGCCCCGCGTACTCCAATTGAAACACTCTGCGATGCGCTGCTCAAGTACCCGTTTGTTCAATTCACGCAAACCCAAGCGCGCATAAATCACTGCTTCCATGCTCTACCTCGTTGAATTTAATTTTCCTATCGCAGCAACTGTTCGAGCGTTATTCGCACCTCGGCGAACCCGCGCTCGCGAAAATAGAGTGTCGCGCCGCCGAGAACGAGCAAGATGAATGCATCAATCGCGATGATGGCGGAGGTTACTACTCTGCGCTGATCTTGAGTGATGGGCGCAATATCCGGATTTGGCGAGAACTTGATGCGCGGTTTGACATCGGCGGGTTGTACTGCAGGCGCGGGCGGAGATGGTGCTTTGACAATTGGACGTGTCGCCTCACGCTTACGCCAGACACGTTTGCGCGGGCGCACGAAATATCGGATCGCAATCGGCAGCCATTCGTCCACCGACAAACCCGCGACTCGCAAAAATGCCAACGCCAAACCCGCAACCATGATTGCTACACCGATTAACGCGCGCACAAGAATCGACGCGCCTTGAAATGGACCCGCAAGGATCATCAAACCGCCTGCAACGCCGAAGAGGGCGAGGTAAACCAATTGGCGGATGGTCAGTCCATAGACCGGACGAAAACCCAGACGTATCTTGCGCGGAAAGCGAATCTGCATGGCTTATCCTTTTTGATTTTGGCTGCGCGCGAGATAGACCCGCCACAAGCGCATTCCATTTGGCGATACCATCCCCTGTTTCTCCAGAGAATGCAAGCGTGAATCCAATGCGCCCAATCGCCTCGCAGGTTCAAGCGTTGTCACTTGTTGCGCCGCTTCACGCAACCCCATTCCCACATTCCACCCTCCGCCACTTTCCGGCGAACGCAGCGAGTGATAGATGTGCGCAAAACTCAAAGTGTCCTGCGTGGGTGTGCCGAGCATCGTTGTCAATTGCTGCCCCACTTCCACGTCATGCGGTCCAATTTGCGGATGCCAGGGATTTACCGCCGGTGAGTCAGCCCGCGGAAAAAGAGCTTCGCGGGAAGAAGGATGAACGGCGAGCAAACCTCCTTCTACGCGCGCTCCGATGAATTGCGTCACATCTCCCTGGTATCCCGCGTCGTTTGCCATTGTTTCGAGCGACATACCCTCACGCGCAGAAGTCAGTATCGGACCCATCGTTTGATCCCAACTCGCCGCAAGCAGTTGCGGTTCGACATTGTGATGCGCTTCAATCGCACTCAAGGATGCAACTGCGCCCTGCGCAGCGGTCATTTGTTCAGCAGGACTCGCATATTGTTCGGTCAAAGCGCGTACCCGTTCTCCCAGCGGCGCGTCGAGCAGTTTGATTAGCGATTGGGCTTGTGGTGTCACGCCAACCAGGTTTGAAGATCGCGCGTTCGTCAAAGTTGCCAAGTTTGGTGATACCGCGTTTGGTGTGCTCGTAGTACTCGCTTGCGTGGCTGTCAGCGGACCTGTCGGCAACTTTGGGATTGAGTCCTCCGGTGCGCGACTTGAAAAGCTTCTATTCGATGTTTGCACCGCGGGTTGCGAGGTATTGTCCTCAAGTTCGGCTACATGCGGGGGTGTTGTTTCATTATCACCAGTCTCTGTTGATGGTTGATCTTGGGTCACGATTGGAATGAAATTGCTCAACGGTCTAAAATCGTCCCCCTCGATTTGGGATGGGTCGTGAACTGGTAGATTCGGCAATGCCGATGTGCGATTGCTTGAGTGTGGTGTGCTATTTGCCGTTCGAGAACCGTTATTTGCCGAACGCCTTGATTGTGCTTCGCCAGGATTCACACTTGTACTCGGATTGCCCTGTACCTCCGCATCTGCCACAGGAACTGGCGGTGTTGAGTGCGCGGATGTATTTGCAGGAGCTGTTGTGACTTGATTCGATTGCTGCCCTGTGCTCGTTCCGCGTGAGTGATCCACGTGGCGTGAAGTAGCCGCACCATTCGGTGATGACGTCCCGCGCTCGCTCTCACGCAGCGCATTCCCGATTCCCCAAAGGGCCCCGCCTACCCCGCGTCCGATGCCCCCGGAACGCGCCATCATTGAACCGGCTGTTTGCAAACCAACACCCAGGCCGCGCGAACTGCTCGCCGCACTGCCGGAAGCAGCACCCACGGCTCCAGCAGCGGCTACCCCACCGACTGCCGCCAGTGCCAAAGTTCCAACGGCAGTTACCGTTCCAACCGCGCGTTCCAACACTTGCCCAAACGCGCCGAACACAAATCGGATGAGCGTGTAATTGATCGCCAGCAGCGCGGACAACACGCCTGCGGCTGCCATGAAATTTACAAATGCCGTGATTGGATCGCTCGACAAGCCCCGCGCCCCCAGCAGGATTACGAGTTTCATCAAGAGTGCGTTGATCGGACCAATGACCAATACCATTACAAAACCGCGAAGCCATGTCAGGGTGAACCAACGCATTGGCGGGAGCACACCAAGCATGATCACGATTGGGGCAAGAGCGACCAGAACATACAAAAGTGCATAGCGCGCCAGAAATTGAAAAATCAGTGACGCGAGGATCGATATGCCAATGACGAGGATGATGATTGCGACAATCAGCCCGAGTCCTGTCATTCCCAAAACCATTACAGCAGAGCCGATCAAGATGCTTGTCAAGAGATTCGGATCAAATCCGCTTGCTCCGAAAAACGAGAGATTGAGAATCGCGTCTGTTGTCGCGTTCGCGAAACGATTCGCCAAATCCATCCAATACAAACTGCTCGCCGATGCAATCACGGCAAACAGCCATGTTCCGAACGCTTGCTTTAAATCGCCAATTCCCCATCGGCCCGCAGTGATCACATCTTTCGCTGCGACGACTGCCGTGATTGCAAGGGTGAGAGGCCAGAGCAAAATGGCGATTCGTGAGGTGAGGTTCCAGGTTGGCAACATCACATCCACCCCATCCACAATTCCGCCGCCGGGAGTCAATATTCCGGGACTCGTTGTCACCCAGCGCGCGAGCGATGCCGAAAAAACCTGTTCGAGTGGTGTGATACTATTGGTGAGAATCGCTTGCAGTGCTTGCGTCAATGCCTCGACCAATGAATCCGTCGGAAACTGGATGAGGTATTGAAAGATTTGAGTGACCGGATCAAGCGGCGGTGGCGGGGGTGGCGGTTCCGGGTCTTGGGCATAAGCGGGCATCACACCGGATGCACAGAGCACCACGACCAACAAAACGGTAAGGGCTTTTCGCAGCATGTGATTAGGGTAAATGAATGGAGTCGGTGCTTTTGTACGCTGCCAGGGTGTCAATAATTGTGTTTGCAATCTGAATCGTAAAAATTGCTCCGACAAACGCGATGAGGATGCCACCGAGGCGCACCCACGTGCTCGACAAGCCCATTGGTCGCCCTGCAATGGTCTCTGCCATTCCCGTCACAAAATTGGTCGCGAATCCAATTGCTAAAAGCAATGCCGCCAGCGCGATCAACGCATCCACCAGAAGTTTGGCGAGATTCGACATTGCCCCACCCAAATCGCCTCCCTGCGCCGAGGCGTCCGCCACGATGACTGTGAACATCATTGCTGCCCACATGACGGATAGGGCACGGGACCGGCTTTTCGGTTCAGTCATCCATTTCAACACTCGATTCATCGTTTCTCCTCAACTCAAAAGAAAATGTCCACGAGCAAATTGCTGATTGGCACAGCCGTCAATGCAAGGAGCAGGCAGATGGCAACTGCCCCTACTTTGAACCACACTTCGCTCAAAAGCGAAGGGCGTCCGGCGACAAACCCAAGCTGTGCCTCCACAAACCCCGTCACGATTGCCAATGCCAGTAGTAGCGCACAAATCTGCATGAGTAGCGATAGGATTTCCGTAATTACTGAGCGCAATTCAGAAAAGGGGTCGCTTTGGGCAAGAACCAACCCGATCAGAATAAATTCGCTCACACGAATACCCAGAGATACACTGCGCCGGCAATACAATAGGCAAACGCAAATGGCACGCCTTGATCCAGTTCTTGATCGCTTGGCAAAAACCCACCGCTTTGAATCCGACGGGACAATCCAGATGCCAATGCGCGCGGTGGGGTATGCCAGTATTTGTGCGCGAGAAATGGGATGCCCGTCACGACCAGTACAATGGACACAATCCATAGCAAGCGGATATCCGGCATCAGTCCAAAGAGCCCCATCAATAATTTTGCATCCCCGCCGCCATAAAAATGAAGCGACCAAAGTAGAAAAATCACAGACCAAAAGAAAAGGATTGATGCATCCCGCTCAATGATGGAGCGCACAACGCTCATGCCCATCCATGCTATTGTGATAAACGGTGAGACGGTCTGTGTTCGCAGGTCTTGAAGGGCAATCAGAATCAAGAGCGCGGTAATGCCGATTTTTGCAAACAGCAGCGATTCTGGATTGGCATTCGGGACCGTCAGCGGTATAGAAGTTGCTATTGCCAATGTCGTAAACAAGGCATCGCGCGTCATGCGCCATGTAAAAAGCTTCGTACTTATCATTCAAACGGCTGCCTTTGTACAAGTTGTTCGAGTTCACCAAATACGAGCGCAAAGATGGCGATGAAAATGAAAAGCAAGAGTGAGACCCAAATCAGGTTTTCAAAAGCCGCCGTTCCGCGCTGATCCGTTAGAAACTGAATCATTGTGCTTATTGTGCGGTGCTTGCCGCTGCTTGCGGACGACAAGCACCGCATCCCAGGAGGAGAGGAGCGCTACTTTTCGATTACGCCTTGCACTTCGATCACCGGCACGGGCAGCATATTCATCTCTCCGCCCCAGGGAGTTCGAATGCGCGTGCTCGATGCCCAAAAATTCCCGTTGCCGTATTCCCGTAAATCAGTTACGCCCGCGCGTGCTTCAGGGCCCCAGCGTACCTCTTTCCGCTGTCCTGCTTGTCCTTTGCAAACGTCGCTCGCATTGCCCCTCACACAATACTCTTCGCGGCGTTCCCAATTTTCTTTCCATTCGACGACCCAGTATGTCCGCACCTGCACTTGATAGCTTGGCCTCTCACCCAATCCATTCACGGGTTTTTCGGCAGAGGAAGTGACATATGTGTGATTCGTCTCGCGCTCTAAGCTCAATGCGCCTTTCGGCTGTCCCCACGGGCGCTCGTCCCATGTCCACTCTGCCCACGCGGGTGAAGGGTCTTGTATCGGGTCGGGATGTTTTACCTGGCGCCACCGAAGGCAGAAAATGAGTTTGCGGTAGTTTTCGCTTGGTGCCCAGCCAATTGGGTCCCATCCATCCAGTGGCGGATTGCTGCATTGCCATCCTTGCACAACCAACGGAGGCAAGTTGAACTGCATCGCGTCATACACGATCCCACGCGGAAAGGGTAAATAACCCACCGGGACTGCGGGGATTCGCGCCGACACACGCCGATCCCATCCGATCGTGCACTGAATACCTCCTTGTCCAAAATTCACATCAGCGCATGGCAGCGATCCGACGCTACCCGACGGGCTTGGCGTTGGAGTGATACAGCCATCCGCGCATCGCACATAAACGATCCAGCAGCCCAGATTCGCGGCACACGCGCTGCGGATGTTGTACATATTGCGCGGGCAGGCAAGTCCAAAATCTCCGGCGCCGAGCGGGACGCAATTCAGATCGTAAAATTGGGTGGCATTGGAGTTTGTCGGTGAAGGCATCGGTGTTTGGTTTGGCGACGGGGTATCACGCGGTTCGCGCGTTTCGCCTGGTTCCGTGGTTGCACCGGGAGAATCTGTCGGTTCTCCGGTTGGTGGAACGGATGTAGCATTCCCCTCACATTCCACGATGAATTGGTTATCCACGTAATAACAGCTGCAACCCGGCGGACAGTTTCCTTGTGCTGTCGCGGCATAGACGAAAATCAGCAATAGGAAGAACGCACTCAAAGTTGGAATTGACATCCACCGCAACTTATTCCGCACTATCCCATTCCTCCCGCCAGAGAATCTGATTTGCTTCGAGGTCGTAAATCATCAGTTCGTGCGCGATCTTCCATCGCCGCGCGTTTGTGTCATACGTCATTTCGACCATATGCATCGAATTTGGGTAGGCCGCGCCCGGGATAGGCTTGCGCGTTTTCAGGTCAAACAATTGCCCCTCTCCGGCAGCGTGATAATCCAACACTCGCGCTGTCAACCCATCGGGCGAAAATGTGCTGACAACCGTCCCCTGTGGCAGACGTTTGACACCTGATATTGCGACGACCTTGTTTTCTTTTCTCGCCCACGCGAGAATGGCGCGCATTTCGGCGAGGCGTTTTTCGTCGTAATAGTCTCCGAGCCGGGCGTCCAATGTGTCCGGATCGAACATTAACGAATCGGTCCAAGCCATCGCGTCCAGATAATCCTTCACTACTGCCGCTTTGATTTCTGCCGGAGCATCCCAAATTTCTTGTCCTAATGGATCCTTTGACCGGAAAACAACCCACGGCGTTGTCGTTTCGCCCCGAGCCGGATTCGTTGTTGGTGATGGCTGCGGCGTGATGGTGAGCCTATATAGCGCTGCTGTGTCTGCCGCATCGTCTTGTCCATTTGAAACGGTCGGTGATTTTTCATACGGCGTCGGTTCTTGGGTCATTGTGCGCCACACCCAAATGCCAAGCGCCACCAGAAAAGATGCTGTTACAATAATCGTAACCCAACCCAACCAACCGAGTCGCTTGCGTTTCGTCAACATGTCCTGTTCGACAAACGACCTTTTGATTGACATTTATTGGCCCTCGTAATTGATTCCAAATGCGGGATATGCCTTGCCCTCGACGCGGACCGTAAGCGACGGAATCCCCGCAAGGCGGAAAAAGATTGTTGGAATTGTCGCCGTCGCGTTCACAGTGATTTGATCCGCTCGCACCCGCACACCGGTTAGGGTAATATGCCCTCGCCGATTCAATTGAATAAAGTTGTTGGCGATCCCTGTTGCTTGTCCGCGGTGCAAACGCACTTGATCGGTCGAGCGAAAATGATTGATATCAATCGCGTGACTTGCGGCTTGTGCCGCCGCGTTTACCATGACTTCCGTACGGCGATACTGCCAATACATCCAGCCGCCGTCGAGCACAAGCCCTACGAGCAGTATCATCACAGGGAATAGAATGACCGTTTGAATCAAAAAACTTCCGCGTTGATCTCGAATCCAGCGTTTCAGCATTTTGTCTTGTCGCGGCAGGCCACAAACTTTCGTGGCCTGCCGCTGTATTCAACGCCAGTAGGAACGCCAGGTCTCTATGCGTGACCAACTGGACGCTTCAAGATTCACATTTCCGCTGCCTGAGATTGTTCCGGCAAGGGGAATATCTCCTACATAAAGGTTGAATCTCGCCTGACACATAACCCGCGTGCCGCGGCCCCAGGCGCCCTGGGGCAGGATTGCGAGACGGACGGCGCCCGCATTCAGGAAAAAGCCGTGCAACGTATTTCTTCCCGCCGCATTCCCCTGCGCAATACCATCCGTCTGATCCATCGCTTCTACTGCTGCGCGGCAGGCATCATAGGTCGTCATGTCGAGCGCGAGCTTGACATACAGTACGCGCCCGAACAGAATCAGTCCGGCGATGGTAAGCAGGAACAGTGGCAGCACAAGCATGAACTCGATATAGCCCTGTCCGCTCTGGTCATGGCGCAACCGGCGAAACCAAGACACTTTGCTTACCACCACCCTTGCGGCGGACCACCATAAAAGCGTTCCGCGCGTTGAAAACTTGATGCCCGAATGTTAAATAACCTTCGTCCGAGGAATGGCAATTTGACCGACTGGGGGTTGCTAATTTCCCCCGATACGCTGCGCATTCCTCCCGATTGCGTTAACCGAATCGAGTACTGGTCGGAAAAACTACCGACCGACACATTCAGCATTTCACGAATGCGTCCATAACCTGCGCCCATATCCCCGCGTTTGATTGCAGCGATATAGACGCCGTCGTGAATCGCAGCGGCTGCACTCACTTGATTCCACCACGTCCACGCGTAGAACGTGATCCCCGCGCACAACAGCAGAAAGAGAGGTAATGCGACCGTCCATTCCAGCAACCCTTGCCCGCGTTGGTCGCTGTGCCACCGCGAGATGGGCTGCAGAAATGCTATAGTTTTTCTTGTTGAGGCTCGGCCCTTGAACATTTCCTCTCCTGTAGATTACTTGATCGCTTGCAGTTGTTGATTCGCGTTTGTCAATACTGTGCGAATCGTCGAATAGAGCGCTGACAGCACTGCAATCGCCGTCACCGCAAACGCGGCGATGATGACATATTCGAGAATGTCCTGCCCGCGTTGATCGCGCGCGAGCGCGACAATTTGTTTCATACGATTCTCTCTCCTTTCTAGTGGCTAGCGCAGAAAATACTGCGCCGCGAGATACACCGCCGGTCCCATCACGACAATTCCGATTGCAGGCAGGACGAGCAAACCTATTGGCAAGACCATCTTGACCGATGTAGCCAGGCCACGACTTTCCACTTCACTTTCCACTTTGGCTTGCATCAGATTTGCCATTTGGCGGAGTGATTCGCCGAGCGGCTGCCCAATTGCTTGTGAACGAATGACTAACTCGGCAAACCGCGCAATGTCATCTATACCCGGATTCCGCGCAATCAGATTCTCCATGGCAGGCGTCAGATCGGTTCCCGTGCTAAATTCCCGCACGACTTCTCGGAGTTCCTGGAAAAATACTCCTCCCGGCTGTGCGACCACAACGCCCAATACCTGCGCTATTGTTTTTCCTGCTTCAAGGTGAATCACAAGCCGATGCAAGGTGAATGCCATCTCTACTCGCACCAATTCGCGACGCTTTTTGATGAGCTGAGAGAGATGGATATCCGGTAGAAAAAGCCCGAGAGCACCAAGACCGAACGCAATCGGCAAAAAACCGATGCCTGCAAACAAACTATTCATGATGCCTATCCCAAACAGGATTGTGGCGAGCAGGACTTTCCAGGCATAGAAATCAAGTACCGTCGGGTATCGCGCGGGCCGTCCTGCTTGAAGTAGGCGCTGCTCATCGACTTCGCTGCGACGGGCGACGCGTGAAAATAATTTCGATGCCGGTTCGAGCCAGGCGCGTAATGCGCGATCCAGAATGGGCGTAACTGCAAGTTGCTCCAGATGCACATCTCGTTTCAAGCGCACACGGGATTGCGCATCGGTCAAGCTTTCGTGCGCAGCTCCTTGATGCGCTACAAATTTGTGCGTGAGCGCGGTAAAGGTGAGCCAGACGCCGAGTGCACCGAGAAAAGCAAGTAAAAGTGTCATCTATGCGACCGTGTTGATACTTTCAATCGGGTCGAGTGCTTTGGCACCCATGCGATTCATTAAATAGTAGGCGCCGCCGCACATACATGCGATCACAATCAGCGCCAACTGTCCCCAAACAGTAGAGTAAAACGGACCTTGTAAATCGGGAGCGGTGAAGCGCAGAATGATGATGAAAACGAACGGTGCAAGGCATACCACGCGCGCTTCCCAACGAATCCGTGACTGGGTTGTCGCTACTCGTCGCCTCACGGCTGCCAGGCCGCGCACGGCTTCTGACAAAGCCTGCAGAATGGGCAGCAATTTGCCCCCTTCCGTGCTATAGGCAATCAACGCTTCGGCAAAGCGATCACACATCACATCGCGGCGGCGTTGTGCAATCAGGCGCAGCGCGTTGGCAATTTCTTCGCCTGCTGTAATTCGAGCAACAATCTCCTCAAAATCACCCCGTACGGCCACAGAGCAATGTTTTGCTACGACCGCGAGAGATGAATTCAGGCTCTGACGGGTGCTTACCGCTTCTTGCAAAACATCCACCGCATCGGCGAGCGCTTCTTGATATTCTCGTCGTCGCCGTTCGCGCCGGTCTTGCAGGAATGTCCAGTAACCGACCACGGCGCCAATTGCGCCAATAAACGCTGCTGTTGGGATACCGGTCAACACGTACGCAACAATGCCTAAACCGATTGCCAGGATGAGTGTAACGCGCAAGAAATCCATGGCTTCAAGTTGAAAATCTGCCTGATCCAATTTGCGCTGCAGGCGTTCTCGGAACCCTTCGCGTCTGGCTTGTGGCAGGATAGGATAGTGCGGCAGTGCCAGTCCCGAGAGAACAGCAACCAGCACGCCCATGCTGCCGAGCAGAGCAAGCAGCACATTCGGTCCGGACAACATCAGGCGCGCCCTCCGTTGGGACGAAATTGAGCCGAGTCAATCCCACGTTCCTTGAGGCGTGACGCACAGTGCAACGGATAAATCGTTCGGTGTAACGCGCCATCAGTGCGCGTAAAAATGGGCTGGCTTAGAATTGCGTTGTTTGCTTCGATCCCGCCCGTGAGTTCGATAATCTCGGTGACGAACCGTTGATTGGTTTCGTGGCTGCGTTTGAGGAAAACAACAATCTGAAAGGCGTTCGCAATCCATTGTGCGATCGTTTTTTCCTCGATATGCAGATCCGGGGTGAGATGAGACAGCTGCAAGAGTTTGGTCAAGGCGTCGAGCGACGAGTTGGCGTGGACGGAGGAGAGAAATCCCTCATGTCCCGTGTTCGCAGCGATCAGCATGTCAATCACCTCAGGTCCACGCACCTCACCTACAATGATGCGCTCGGCGCGCATCCGCAGCGCGTTTTGCACAAGTCGTTGCTGGTCAATTGCGCCCGTTCCTTCCGCGCTCGGATAGCGCACGACCTGATAAATTACATCTTGTAATGGCAGTTGCAGCTCCCGCGTATCTTCAATCACGATCACGCGATCCTGCGGATGAAATGCGCCCGCAAGAACATTGATCAGGTTTGTCTTGCCGCAGGCAGTACCACCTGCAACGAGAATGCCCAAACGGGCATGGGCTGCTGCAACCAAGAATTCGGCGGCTGATTGAGTAAGCGTGCCAAGTCGAACCAGATCATCCATCGCACGCGCGACGAGGCGATGGCGGCGAATTGTCACTGACGGACTGGGATATACAATCGGGGAAATCGTCGCATTGATTCGGCTGCCATCGGGCAACTGCGCGTCAAGAATCGGGTGGGTTGAATTCACCTGACGACCGGTTGGTGCAACAAGCCGATTGATCAAGCTGACGGTTTCTTCCTCGTCGGCTAAATCAGACTTGGAAATCAGACGTTTGCCGCGCTCATCAATGACCCACAATTCGCGTCCATTGATAATAATTTCCTCAATATCCGCATCATGGAGCAACAGATCAAGCGCGCCGAAACCGATGAGATCGCTCAGGATGCGTTGAACAATGATTTCGCCATCTTGCTCAAGAGGTTGGAGACCTTGAATCGGTGCCGCATTTTGATAGTCAAGAATCTGATCGCGTATGATTTCGCTGATGGCGCGGCGAACCGCATCGGTGGGACGAGCGAGGTCGGCAGGCGTATAGCGTTCGATAACGATTTCCCGAACGCGATTCAAGAGAATCGTGTATGGCGATTCGCCGTTGGTCGGCTTGCGGCGCGACGCCGTGACCAATTGTGCCAGTTCACTTTGGCGCGCATTATTTGTGTTGAGCGTCGGCGTCATTCGCGCGTTCCCCCGAACAATCGCTGCCGCAATCCTTTGCCTTTTGGTTTGAACTTGCCGCGTTGTCCCCAAATTTGCCCGAGCGGGGGATAGAGAGTTGTACCAACGCGTACCAGACTCTCTGCTACCTCGCCGCCGCCGTTCAAAACGATTGGAACGCCGCTGTTGAGCGAGGCGGTCACTTTTTCACTCATTTCGGGGATCACTCCGACCTCGGGCAACTGCATCACTTCAACAATTTCTTTGCGCTGCAAACCATGTTCCGGGTGGAAGCGATTGAGGACAAGCCGAAAGCGGCTGCGGTCCATTTGCACGTGTTCCCACAGGGTATCAAGAACCTCATGCGTATCCAGCAAACTCGCCTTTTCGGAATTGACGACCACAAGGATTTGGTCGGCTTGGCGCAACGCTTGCAGATGCACGGCGCTGTTCGTGTCCTGCCCCAGATCCATCACGACAAAATCGGACATGGAATGTAATGTTTCGATGAGGGCGCGGGTAAAATCGCGGCCCGCTTCCCCCTGAAAACAGAGTTCGCCTGCCATGAATTGACGCGGAATACCCACAAGCACTTGAAGATTGTTGCGAAAGGGAGTGAGATAGCCCAGCACGTCTTTTGGATCGAGGCGCTTTTGTCCTTCGTAGAGACGGGCGAGACCCGCAATGTTGCGCTGGGGCGACAGCCGAAGGTGAATATGCGCGTTGCCGCCTGCCATGTTCGCATCGAGCAGGATGGTTTTTCGGTTCGAGATCACACCGAGTAACATTGCCAGGTTTTCGGCGACGGTCGTTTTGCCGACTCCGCCTTTGGCGCTCCAGACCGCAATTACCGCACGCTGCCACCCTTGTGTCGCGATCACTTGAGCAAGTTGCGGAGCAATCTGTGGAATATAGGAAGCAGAAGACCGTTCGCGCAATGCATCTTGCAGACCGCTGTGAATGAGGGCAGTAAGTCGCCGGGCGTTGTCATCATTCAGCGGAAGTTCAATATGTCCCTTGATGCCGGCACGGTATAGTGTGCTGCCCCATTCTCCATGGGGTGGAATTGCGCCAAGTGTGATGATGGGGCGCGCTTCGGAGTGATAAAGTCGTTGAATGTCTTCGAGCGCAAAGGAGGGGAGCGACGGGTCGAGAATGACCACATCAGCATCAAAAACAATTGCATCGTCCACCAAACGGGCGCCGTCTTGGCACCATGTCACCATCTGGATGCCGTTACCATTCCCCGGCGCAAAGAGATTGCTCAATGGCTGAACATCACCCCACTGTCCAAGCGCCGCGATCAACCGCAACGGGCGCGTGTTGGTGGGAGAAGGCGGTTGGGGACGCGTTGGAGTTTCGGGTGTGGAGGGTGGGCGATTGGTTGGCATCATTTCAACCCTTGAGGCGACGCAAGAAATAGAACGTCCCGATAACGAGCAGTATTCCAGCGCCGAGAGGCAGCGCGAGACACGCAACATTGCTCAATAAATCTGCCGGGAGAGTGAATGTGCTCGCCGAGACAGGAAAAGTGTTGGTGGCAGGTGGGAGTGAGGTTGTCGCGGCGACGGTTGGTGTAGCGGAAATTTGTGCGCCTGGAACGGGCGTAAGTGTGATAGCCGCAGTTGGTGTGATCGTCTCCGGGGCGACAATCACAACCTGTCCACTCGCAAGACGGCGTTCCTGCATCATCCACTCGATCACGTCATTCCACGAGATACCAAGGGTCGGCTCATTCTGTCGATTGTGAACAAGGTATGGAGACAGGAGCGAAAGATGCACTTTACCGTTATCCATTGCAAAGGTGAGCAGCTCGACACTTGCACGCGGGATGCGAACCAGAACGGCTTGAATATCTCCTTCGACAAACGCAGGTTCTGTCGTTTGTGTATTTTCTCCAATCGGTGCCACGCTAAAGTTTGGGTTGGCAATGCGTTCGCGGCGCACGCCGAGAATCGGGACCTGACGAATTGTCACTTTGGCAACGGGTAAGTTCATTTCTTCCGGTGGTCGAACCGTATTGGAAAGGGTGGCAGTAACCGTGAGCGCACGTGTGGGCAAAGGCAAAACGGTAGAGATGGCATTTGGCGTGGGACCTGCATCGCCAAATTTTTCGGTCGTGGCAGCATTGATGGCGCCGGGCGTGAGACTGAGGACAATGTCAACAAAATCTCCCGATTCGATTTGTTCGGGCGCAGACTGGGGATCTACCGGAACAACCATCGCAACCGAATCCGCGTCGTCGAGCATGAGGGCAAGCCGATCCGCGGCTTTGGGATTCGTCGCCGCAACAACCGCCCCCTTGCGCAACGGCTCACCCGCGCGAACGGATTCAATGACCAGGCCACCCAGATACTGGTCGAGTTCCTCGCGCGTGACGAGGCTTGTTACGACGTCCTGGCTCATCGTTTGCGAATCGAGCGCAAGCATGTCTGTCAAGAGACGGGAATATGCGGGAACATCCTCCCGCGCAATCACGATTTGGTACGGTGCGGGATTGAATACAGAGCCGAGCAGTACCAGCGCGGCGAACGCTCCGATGGCGAGCAAGATGCCGACGACAAAGGTTGATGATCGAAGCATCAATCATTCCCCCAAGCCAACCGCAGTTGTGACTGCAGTTGTGAGACGCGCGCATTTACCTGGCGCAATGCCACATCGAGAACGCGAATCTGACTCCCGGAGAGTTCTGCTATGCCGGGCAGCGTGTCGAATTGATCCAGTGCTTGTTCCAGATGCGCAAGGATGGTGCCCGTTGGCTCTTGCGCCGCGCGTTGAACCATCGCAGTTGCGATAGGGAGCGATAGAGTCGGATACGTGTCGAGTAATGCGATGACACGACGTTCTTGAATTGAATTTTCGAGTGTTGGAGAAGAGGATGAGGCGACAAAAGTGGTAACAACGGGTGTAGTCGTCAGCGGGGCAGATGTTTGCATATCCTCACGTTCTTGGCGGGAATCAGATTACGTGAGGGAGTATAGCATGGTATGTGTTGATTGTCAACACCTGTTGAACTATATCAACACAATTTATCTGTTGACGTGTGTGTATTGAGTTGACAAGCAACAGAGCACAGATACAATGGGCGGGTCAGGGTCGCTCGAAAGGAGCATAAAGGAATGGCAAAGGAAAAAGCAGGGTCTAAACAACCGGAAAACAAGGACGAAGAAGAGTTTCGCCCGCGCGAGGCCGAGTCGCTCGGCGCGTATATTCGCCGCGTGCGGCTCATGCGCGGCCTAAATTTGCCGGATGTCGCGCGCGCGCTGGCAAATGAGCCTCCCTCCCAGCGCATCAGTCATCCCTATCTGTCGCAGATAGAGTTGGGGCAAGTGTTTCAACCCTCGCGCGATCGCCTGCAAAGTCTGGCAAATGTTCTGCAAATCAACCCCGATTGGTTGTTTGAAAAAGCGCAGCTCCCGCTGCAAGGCGCCGAGGACACTACCGAGCCCAACCCCATTGTTTCTCAAATCGCAACGCGCGCCGCCAAGATGGAGCCGACCGATCAACAGATGGTGTTGGACATGATCAATGTGATCGTCAAACGTCGGCAAGGTCAACGAAAGGGGGATAAAGGCTAACCGTTTTGGGCAAGTATTTTTCGATTCATTTTTCTGCCGGGCACTTTTCCGTACGCCAACCGTCCCTCTCCTCGCTGTACACCGCTCGGAACTTTTTTCCACATTTCTTTGTCAATCTATTGGCAAGATCAAACCTGTAGGAAGGCATTACCACTTTCCTACGGGCTTGTGTTGTTCATCTTGAGCGGGGGTTCAGGAGTGAAAAATGCGTTCGTCGGACAATATCGAACTGCTCTTTAAAAATTTGGGCGACGATTGGGAGAATATGACTCCGGAGGAGTTTGCCGGACGGGTGGAACAGCTGCACGGGCTTCAGATCGAATTCGTCGAAATGCCGTTGCCCACCGGCTATTTTGGGGCGTGTATGGTCGTCGTGGCGGAGGCAGAAATGCCGGTCGCCTTTGTCTTTTACGCGCCGAACCTGCCGCCGACGCAGCAAACGCATGTCAAAACGCATGAAGTCGCCCACATTGCTTTGCGTCACAATACCATCGTCGCAACGATAGAGCAGCTGGAGCAAATTCAACGCGAACCGTCTCTTTTGTTCAAATCCCAATGGGCAATTGCGTGTCGCGCGACAACGCCGCGCCGAAATCAATCCAAACGTGAGGCAGAAGAAGAGGAAGCGGAATTACTGGCGCGCCTTGTTTATGAAAAGCACTTTGCCGCCCGCCAAAAAGAACACCTGAAACATGGCAGCTCGCAAGCGGATGCGGACGAGGCCCTGCGGCGGATGGGTATTGCATAGCGATGCAATTTCAGGATGCTTTATTTCCCATCTTGTTTTGGGCATTGGTGCTGTATCTCTTTCGCCCGGCGGCATGGCGCGCAGAGGACTGGCGAGATCGGCGTGTTTTTGGCGCCCGCGTATTTGCCCTGGGGATGGCAATTGCGCTGACGATTCAGGCACACCCGATTGGCGCCTACTTTGATGCTCTCGTGGGGGTGAACAACCTCTCCTGGTTCGTCGGGTATTTGAACGCCGTCGTTGCTGTCTTTGCCGGTACGAGCGCGCTCGTCATTGCTCGAAGCAAAATGCTTCCCAACTGGCTTGCAGTCGTCAGCGTCGGCACGTGTGTCATTTTCGTCTTCCTCGTACCTGCGTTGATTTCGACGCTGGAAGAGTATCACAATGCATTGCCGCGGTCGCTGCCGCTCTTGCTGCTTCGCGAAACGCTGTATGCGTATATTTTTATTATCTCGTTGTTTTGTGTGCAGTTGTTCCGAGAATGGACTGCCGAGGAAAAGCACCCGACCGGGCAATTACGCGGATGGATTCTGCTTTTTGCGTTTTCCAGCATTGTGGTCTTTGCGGTGCTACGCGGCTCGTCCGCTCTGGCCGTGTATTTTATCCCGGATTGGGAATGGTATGATACAGCGCTACATTTGAGTGATGGCGTCCTTGTTTTGTGCCTCCTTGCCGTCGCGCTTGGAGTAGCACCCGTTTCCTGGCTCCGAATCCCCGTGCGGGTGTTGGGGTACATTGAGCAGCACCGCTCTCTGCGTGATCTGGAACGCATCCATCGGGCGCTTGTGCGCGTAACAGGCAAAGTACCGTGTGTCAATCTTCAGCTAAAATGTACCAAGCGTACTCGGCTAAAATGTACCAGTGGAAATCACCACTTGGTGAATGAATCTCAACGTGGAAATTGAAATATTTGGGATGGTCAGTTTTGGATAGTCTG